>CBESOB010000193.1:0-5335 GCA_965530995.1 uncultured Flavobacteriaceae bacterium | reverse complement strand
GTCGCGGTTCTTTTTGGGGGAGCCATCGCGTTGTTACCAATATTTGCGCAGGATATCTTGAAAGTAGGTTCTGAAGGATTTGGAGTACTTAGAGCGGCACCGGCTGTCGGGGCATTCTTGACCATGTTAGTAACAGCATATATTCCAATCACTAAAAAAGCAGGGATGAAATTGCTAGGAGCCATATTTGGGTTTGGGATATGCATCATTGTATTCGGTCTGTCTTCCATCTTCTGGATTTCGGTCGTTGCACTATTCTTTAGTGGGGTAACAGATGGCGTTTCCATGGTTATTCGGCAAACAATATTGCAATTAAAAACACCGGACCACATGAGAGGACGTGTATCTTCGGTCAACTCTATGTTTGTCGGTTCTTCGAATGAATTAGGGGCTTTCGAAAGCGGATTGACAGCTAAATTAATGGGGACAGTCACAGCCGTTGTATTTGGCGGCACCATGACCTTGATTACCGTTGTCACTACTGGAATCGTTTTGCCGTCATTCAGGAAATTAGATTTGACCAAGGATCTAGAAGAACATGAAAAAGAGGATTAGTTCATTGATTTACTTTTTATTAAATTTATACTAATCAAACTGTAGCATAATGAAACAGATCATCATTTTTTTATTGGTTATTATTGCTTTAATAATAGCCTTTGGACAATACAAACAATACAAACGATTTTCTCTTTCAGAATATCAATACAAAGCGAGCGAGAATATTGATCTTAATTATCATGACAGATCATTTTTGTTGGACTACTATCAAGCCATAGAAAGTTTAAACGGTTATGTGATCATGCAATGGAGTTCTGAAGGGATTGATGTGCGAAATCCAGATGATGATGAAGCGATTGAAGCTGCTGCTGCAATTTATAATGAGAAATTGGGTATCGTGAAATTTCACGAGGACCAACTTGTAAAATCGGCTAGTTTGAAGCAACAAGGAATGACCAATGCCGACATTAAGTTTTTAGAGACTAAAGGAATAAGTCTTGAGAACTATGCCAAGCAGAAAAAACAAAAAGCTTCGAAAGAATTACTAAGATCCATGTTTGCTAACGAAATATCTAAGAATGGGCTTCGATTAGGTAGCAGAAGTGCTTTTATTAGTGAGATTCAGAAACTCTTGATTAGTAAAGGCCATAATATTCCTGTAGATGGTGTTTTTAAGAATGAAACGACCAATGCCTTAATGGCCTTTGAAGAGAACAATGGTCTTTTCCCGGACGGAAAACTAGATGCTCTTACGTTGGAAGCACTTATTAAATAAAGAATCAATATTTTTTCAATTCGAAGGTGTCACCATCGAAAACACCATAGGTGTAATAGGAAATCCAATCCCCCAGATTAATGTATTTTGAAGTACTACCTAGATCAATTTCTAATGGGAGATGCCTATGACCAAAAACAAAATAATCTCGATGTTTTTCTTGTAGCTTCTCTTTAGAATATTGGATGAGCCATTCATTATCCTCTCCAAGAAAATGAATGTCTTCGGCTCCAGATATTAATTTATTCTGTACTGAAAAATATTGAGCCAATCTAACACCAATATCGGGATGGAGCCACCTGAATAACCATTTGCCAAGAGGGTGGGTAAACACTTTTTTCATTCGTTTGTACCCTTTATCACCAGGGCCGAGGCCATCACCATGGCCGACAAGAAAGGTTTTATCATTAAATGTATACTCCTGTGGTTTGTGAAACACTGGAATGTTCAACTCTTCTTCAAAATACCCATTCATCCATAGGTCATGATTGCCAACAAAATAATAAATTGGGATACCTGAATCGGAAATTTCGGCTAATTTCCCCAGGGTTCGAGTAAACCCTTTCGGCACAACGGATTTGTATTCAAACCAAAAATCAAATAGATCACCTAATAAAAAAATGGCTTCAGCATCGTGCTTGATCTCATCTAACCAAGCAACAAACTTTTTCTCTCGTGGCATAGAGGCTTCTTGAGTTGGTGCGCCTAAATGATTATCGGAAGCAAAGTATACCCTCTTCCCTTTAGGAATAAATATGTTATTAGCGTCAGTCATTATCGGACGCATACCATTCTGCAAATGAGGTTGCTGTTTCTTGAAGTTTCAATGAAAACAATTTAATAGTGTTAGGAAGCCTGGTTCTTATTTTATTCGCAAAATCAATCACCATCATTTCACTTGTTGGCTGATAATCTACCAATAATACATTATGACCTCTATCTCCTAATTCTTTAGCCAGTTCAACATGTGGTGTATTCTTATTGAAAACAGTCGCATGATCAAATACATTTACAATTTCTTCTTTGACTATTTTCTTCAAATCACTAAAGTCTATGACCATACCAAATTTAACATTCGTATTATCGGCAATGGGCTCTCCAATAACTGTGACATCAAGTCTATAGCTATGGCCGTGCACATTCTTGCACTTGCCGTCGTAGCCATAAAGAGCATGACCAGTTTCAAATGAAAATTGTTTTGTAATTCGAATGGAGCTCATCGTTTCTTGTTTCTATTTATGAAATAGATTACGACAATCGCCACCCCTAACAATAGGAACAGACCATTACCACTAAAAAAAGACATAATATCCATAGGTAGTATTTTGAGGTAAATTTAGCCCTTTTGTGCAAGCGGTAAAAATAGTTGACGGAATTTTATGATGAGCGGTGTACCTCTAGCTAAAATCCAAAATGTCATGGCTATAAAAATACCATGTAATTTGTAGCCTTCACTGTCAAACCAAAAGACCAATGGCACGAAAATTATAAATGTTGAGAATAATAATACATTACGTAAGTATTTCATTTTGCCCAACCCTTTAAATATACCATCAAAAATAAATGCCAAAGCACTTAAAGGTTGCATAATGAGAACAATCCAGAATATGTCATAGAATCGTGCTAACACATCTTTGTCATTGGTAAATAGTGCGCCTAATGGATAGTACACCAAAGCCCCAACAGCCCCTAAGATTATGCCTACAAGTATTCCGTATGTAATGAGTTTATTGCTTAAGACAATAAGGGCTTTATAGTTTTTAGCACCAAGAAATTTTCCTGAAAGAATATTCCCGGCACTGGCATAGCCATCTATTATAAAAGCACCCAAAAACCATAGATTTATGGCAATAGTATAAGCAGCGATATATTCAGCGCCATAACTCGTGGAGAACGCACTGGCATAGTATAAAGTAACATTTAGGGCGATGGTCCTAACAAATAAGTTTAGGATCATCAGAGTGAATTTCCTGATTTCTTTATTAAATGGAAATGATAATCGTAATGGAATTGATGTCTTGGTCAGTAACAAATATGCTGCTAATAAGGCCATGACAAGTTGTGCTATAACACTGGCATAAGCTGCACCGGCTATATTCATGGGTTCTATAAAACCATCCAATCCGTAAACGAATAGGATATCTAAAATGACGTTCACAATAGTGCCGACCAAAGCTATAACCATCGGGAAAAAGGTGTTTTGCAGCCCTCGGAATGTGCCAAAGACGGCAATGACGAATAAAGTGAACGGAAATCCGAATACTCTTATCTGGTAGTAGTCCACACTATAATCTAGGATGACATCTGATGCATTGTATAATTTGAAAATGGTTTCTGCAAAAGGGTAGGTGCCCGCGATGATCAGGATACTCAATGAGGTGATCAAGAAGATAGCCTGTGCCGGAAGGTTTTTCACGGATTCTAGATCGTTTGCGCCTACGTATTGTGAAATGATAGAAGAAATAGCGCTTCGAGTTTGACCTAATACCCAAATAAGCATCGATAGGAACGTCGTAACGATACCTACGGCAGCTAATGACTCAGTAGCATTTATATCAATATTTCCTACCACTGCAGCATCTGTCAATGATAGAATTGGTTCCGACACACCAGAGATCAATGCTGGTATGGCGAGTTTGTTGATATTCCTTAGGCTAATGGATGTAGTCAAAATACGAGTTCATAACAATAAAATGGGAACTTACTTTGTTGAGGAAAGTAAATAGTTCCCAAGCGTTTATAACCGCGAAGTTCGTAAAACTTTTGGTTTCTACTATTCTGGGAGAAGGTATCTAAGCGTATAGAGGCATAATCGTTTTTTATAGCAAGATTTTCCGCAAAAGCCATTAATTCTTGAGCATAGCCCTTCTTTTGATGATCAGGATGAATGGCAAGACGGTGTACGTAGAGATTTTTCTTGTTCTCTGTAAGCCAATCTATGGGTAGATACTCATGGTCCATGAAGGTTGAAATAGCAACACAACCAACAACCTTGCTTTCGAATACTAAAACAAAAAGTTCATTTCGATCAAGGTCTTTGTTAAAAGCTGCTTTGGAAGGATAATTTTCATTCCATTGGAGGATACCATTGCCAATCATATAATTAGCGCAGGCGTTTGTGATTTCAATTAAAACATCAATATCCTCTACATTAGCCATTCTAATCATATTATTCTGTATTTTTGCAGCATAAATTTAGACTTTATTATCGTTAAAATGAAGAATATCCTAGTTCCTGTCGGCTCCTCAAAAAATGCTGTTAGTCATTTACAATATGCTGTTGATTTCGCTAAAGCGTTTGGCGCAAGATTGTATATCGTGCAAGTGTATAATGTATATACAAAAGCAGGAACGATGATAAAAATTGATGATATTCTTGAAAAAGAAAGCAGGGCATTTCTTAAAGATAAATTGTCTCAGTTAGACTTAAAGGGAGTTGAAGTAATTACGAATGTGTTCAAAGGAAAATTTATTGACACTTTAGAATTGGCTTGTAAATCTGCCAATATCGATCTTGTTTTAGTAGAACCTAGAACGAACTCAATAAATGACGAAGTATTCTTAGGAAAGACCTCAGGTAAGATCATTAAGCAAATGGATGTCCCAGCATTAATAGTTCCAGAAGGCTATGTGTTTAAAGTACCAAACAACATCTTAATGGCGGTTAAATCTGCGGTGATCAAGAAAGTAAGTGTATTGAACCCTATACAGACTATAAAAAGCAAATTCAACAGTAAAGTGAGTTTGCTCTTGGTAAAAACAATATACTATAAAGACGATGATTTCGATGTCGATGAAGAATTAACTTCATTAGCGGATAATATTACAAAAACTGATGGCGCAACAACGTTTCAGGGAATGCTGAAGTACTTGAAGCCAAATGATCCTGATATGATATGTGTCGTAAGGCGAAAACGAGGATTCTTTACCAAGAAATGGGAGAAAAACACCATCCTAAAAAAGGATTTTTATATAAAAATTCCTGTTTTGGTATTGAGAGGATTGAAATAATTTGGGGATGTAGCTCAGCTGGCTAGAGCGCTTGACTGGCAGTCAAGAGGT
>CBESOB010000192.1:0-5339 GCA_965530995.1 uncultured Flavobacteriaceae bacterium | reverse complement strand
GAAGGTATGAATCTTGACTGGAATAATATAGAATTAATAGAAGTAGAGGAAGAGGTAGAATTTGAATTCGACGTTAAAGCGTATTTGCCTTGTGGCTTCAATCCATACCAAGATATGACAGAGGTTGCCCCCCAAGACATCTCCTTTTTTTAATTAAACTTAAATGTTAGTGTTGAAAAAGCCAGTATTAATTAATTAATACTGGCTTTTTTACGTCTAAGAATTATGTGAACTTTATTACTTCTGAATGAAGAGACAGTATTCTTCCTTTCAGTTCAATGATGATTTGGGTCTCAAATGATGTAAATACATATTTTCATTGCCTAAGAGCAAGAATGTCGAACAACTACTTCGTGAGGTTATATCATTCTTAAAAGAGTATCACTATTTTTCGAAGACTTATTATGGGAAGTTCTATTCCGTTTCTTCCATTGTGTGGTAAACGTTTTGAACGTCATCATCTTCCTCCAGTTTTCCCAGGAGTTTCTCGACATCTTCAGCGTGCTCTGCGGAGAGTGATTTGGTGACTTGTGGAATTCGCTCAAAGCCTGAAGAAAGGATTTCTATCTCACGCTCTTCTATGGCTGCCTGAATGGCTCCAAAGCTTTCAAATGGGGCGTAAATTAATATGCCATCATCATCAGCAAAGACCTCTTCAGCACCAAAATCAATGAACTCCAATTCTATTTCCTCAGGATCCAATCCCTCAGAAGGTATCCTAAAATTACATGTATGGTCGAACATGAATACCACAGAGCCAGATGTGCCCAGGCTTCCATCACATTTATTGAAATACGAACGCACATTGGCAACCGTACGCGTATTATTATCTGTAGCAGTTTCTACCAATACCGCAATACCATGAGGAGCATAACCTTCAAAGATCACTTCCTTATAATCCCCTTGACTTTTATCTGTAGCGCGTTTAATAGCGCGCTCAACATTGTCCTTTGGCATATTCACGGCCTTAGCATTTTGAATGACAGCACGTAATCGTGAATTACTATCGGGGTCAGGACCACCTTCTTTTACCGTCATGACAATATCCTTACCAATACGCGTAAAGGCCTTGCTCATGGCAGACCAACGTTTCATTTTACGTGCTTTACGGAATTCAAAAGCTCTTCCCATTTCTTGAAATAAACATTAAAGTGTTACTGATTAAACTTGCATCGCAAATTTAAAAAATTGTGGGGTTAGTAGAATCTAATCCTCTTCCTCTTCCACAATCATCTCGAAAGCTGCTGCTAGTCTGAAGTCCTTCTCCGAGACACCACCAGTTTCATGCGTGGAAAGTGAGATATCCAGCGTGTTGTATACGTTCTTCCAGTCTGGATGATGGTTCAACGCTTCACACTCAAACGCCATACGACTCATAGCGCTAAAACAATCCTTGAAATTCTCAAATTCGTAGGTGGTATGAATTGCGTTTTTGCGATATTCCCAATCTGGGAAACGAAGTAAGCGTTTTTCAATGTCTTCTTCGGATAATTTATGCATATTATAAGTTATTAATTCTTATCTAAGTTAAGATTATTAATGATCTCTTCACTCTTGACCTGAAGATTTTTTGGCAACAAATTCTCTTTCGGAAGCACGGCAAGATAACGATCATCATTTGTTGTATAAACCCTTTTGTAGATAGGCTGGTAATTATTAAGTTGGATGACTATATCGTTGATCAATTCTTCGTGATGTAATAGGTCATTACTTCCCAAGTGAAAAATTCCCGATTTTCTTCTATTGATGATATAATGTATTTGCTGTGTTACCTTATCGTCAGTAGTGGCATTAATGACCAAATTAGGAAACACCTCAATGGCTATTTTTTCTTTCAAATGGTACTTTATTTCCTTGATTCTCGGTGATTGGGCACCGAATACCATTGGAAGCCTCAAAATGGCCCATTGCCGATTTGGCAAGCGCATAAGCATATTCTCTATTTTTATCTTAAATCGTCCGTATACACTTTCGCTCAAAGTCTTATCGTACTCGTAACTAGGATATTTACTATAGGCGTCAAACACATTAGCTGAAGAAAGGAATATGATCTTTGCCTTAGTTAATTTGGCATATTCCACGAGATGCTGATGCATGATCACTTGTTGGGCAAATTCGCCTCGAATGGTCGAAATTATAATGGAAGGTTTAACCTTCTTGAGCACCTCAAAAATATCGTCAGCTTCTAAATTGAATTGAAAGAACTGATGATTTTTTCTAAAGAATTCATTAGTTGAATTATAAGTGCCATAAGTATCGAAATAGGCGAGGAGCTCCTTATACAGTGCATTGCCAAGAAATCCACTTGCACCGAGAATGAGTATTTTTTGTTTGCTTGGGGCTGTGATAACTTAAGAATTTGGTTTGTAAAAGGGAAGTTTCACGACAGTAGCTGGTACAGCATTCTTACGAATCTGAATATTGATCTTGCTACCAACCGTTGAAAAGATTGTAGGAACATAACCCAATCCAATACCAGTGCCCATGGATGGAGACATTGTACCAGAGGTAACCTCTCCAATTTTTTTGCCTTGACCATCAACAATATCATAACCATGACGAGGCACACCACGTTCATCTAATTCAAATGCCACTAATTTACGTTCAGGACCACGACGTTTTTCATCTTCCAAGGCTTCACAATTGGTGAATTCTTTCGAGAATTTGGTGATCCATCCCAATCCTGCTTCTATGGGTGAAGTGGTATCATCAATATCATTACCATAAAGGCAATAGCCCATTTCCAATCTTAAGGTGTCCCGAGCAGCCAAGCCAATTGGTTTGATACCGTAATCGGCACCAGCTTCTAATACTTTGTCCCAGACCTGTTTTACCTCGCTGTTTTTGCAATAGATCTCGAAACCACCAGAACCTGTATAACCAGTAGCCGAAATGATAACATGATCAACACCTGCAAAATCACCAACCACAAAATTGTAGAATTTGATTTCCGATAGGTCATGACTTGTCAAGGATTGCATGGCCTCAACCGCTTTTGGTCCTTGAATTGCCAATAAGGAATAGTCTTCGCTCAAATCACGCATGTTTGCGCCGACATCATTCTTGCTTTGAATCCAATTCCAATCTTTTTCTATGTTACTGGCATTAACAACCAATAAATAGGTTTCATCTTTAACAAGATAAACGATCAAGTCGTCGACAATACCACCATCGTCATTAGGTAAACAGCTGTATTGAGCTTTTCCAATAGTTAGTTTCGAGGCATCGTTACTGCATACTTTTTGGATTAAGTCCAATGCATTAGGCCCTGTTATCAAGAATTCTCCCATATGCGAGACGTCAAAAACACCAACACTGGACCTTACGGTTTCATGTTCCGCAGTTACACCTTCGTATTGCACGGGCATTTTATATCCGGCGAAAGGAACGATTTTTGCTCCAAGAGCTATATGAGTTTCTGTTAAAGCTGTATTTTTCATTGGATTGATTTGAATATTGTATTACAAAAGTATCGAAAATAATAGAGTGCACTAATATAAATCATGAACAAATGAAGTGAACTAAAATTATGTTAATTCAATTAAATATTCATGACAATTCTTAATTAATATGTATTTTTCTAAATATAAAAACAGTAACAGATGAAGATTTATATACAGGTAATTGTAGCATTATTGTTCTGTGGTACTATTTTGGCTCAAGATGGAACACCTCAAGATTACTTGAGCAAGGAATTTCATAAAGGCAGAAGAGATGCACTTCGTGCTAAGATGCCTCCAAACAGCGTCGCTACTTTTTTTGCAAATCCAGTGAGAAATCGTGCAAATGATGTGGAATATGTGTACCATCAAGATCCAGATTTTTATTATTTAACAGGCTATAAGGAGCCGCATGCCGTTATGGTCATTTTTTCTGAAGACCGAACCAATGCTGAAGGTAAAACCTATAATGAAGTGCTTTATGTACAGGAAAAGAATCCTCAAGCAGAAATGTGGACCGGCAGACGGTTGGGAAAAGATGGCGCCATGGAACAATTAGGTTTTGACATGGCCTTGAGCGGTAAGGAATTCTTGAATTCGCAGATAGATTTTATGTCTTTCGATAAAGTTTTGTTAAATAATTTCCAGGATGATTATAGAGATTCAAGACGAAACAATGCAGATCTACATGATTTGATTAACACCTTTAAGAACGATATTGGTTTTGATAGTTATGAGCCTCCTTCTCAAGCACTGGAATTTGCACATCGTGTCATCAAGCAAAGTACCGAAGAAACTAGCACCAATGTGGTACAAAGACTTAAGGAAGTGTCAGAGCGATTCCCGGAGCTGAAACAAGACCCACTAGTATCGCAGTTCATGAATGCTGAAGACAATAACCTGAGAATGGAATTAAAGCAACGAGCCATAAAGATAGAAGCTGAACAACCTAAAAGCAAACTGGACCTAAAATCCTTATCGACTTATATGGCCGGTCTTCGGCAGATAAAAAGCAAAGAGGAGATGGTGCTTTTGAAAAAAGCTGTACGAATTTCTGCAATGGGACAACGTGAAGTGATGAAAGCCATGCACCCTAACATGTCGGAGACTGAGGTTCAGGGTATACATGAGTACGTTTATAAGAAATATGGCTCAGAATATGAAGGATATCCTAGTATTGTTGGAGCTGGAGAGAATGGTTGTGTTTTACATTATGTTGAGAATAGCAAGATGACCTTGGAGAATAATTTGGTACTAATGGATCTGGGTGCAGAATATCATGGTTATACTGCTGATGTAACAAGAACGATTCCTGCTAATGGCAAATTCACCAAAGAACAAAAGCAGATCTATGATTTGGTCTATGATGCCCAAGAAGCAGGTATCAATGCTTCTCGTCAAGGAAATGAATTCAGTGCACCGGATCAGGCTGCACGAAAAGTCATTAATGCGGGATTGGCTGAACTTGGTATTATTGTTACAGCAAACACAAAGCATTCGTATTTTCCTCATGGAGCAAGCCATTATCTTGGTTTGGATGTTCACGATGCAGGACTTTATGGAGACTATGAACCAGGTATGGTAATTACTGTGGAGCCTGGAATCTATATCCCCGAAGGAAGCGATTGCGATAGTAAATGGTGGGGAATTGCGGTTAGGATAGAAGATGATATTCTCATTACAGATGGCGACCCTATTAATCTTTCTGCTGAAGCACCACGAAAATCCTCAGAAATTGAAAGGCTCATGGCAAAACCTAGTGCGCTTGATGATTTTAAATTGCCTAAGTTGGATTAGATAAACCATATCAATTATAAGTTCAAGCTGATAGTCTTATATTTGACTATCAGCTTTTTTACTAAATTATAAATGGCAATATCAGCCCGGCGGAAACGATAG
>CBESOB010000191.1:0-5358 GCA_965530995.1 uncultured Flavobacteriaceae bacterium | reverse complement strand
TTTTAATTAATGAATTATGCTATCATATATAATCAAGTTCAGCTTACGGAATAAATTAATTATTCTATTATTTACAATTTTCATCATTGGTTTTGGACTTTACTCCTTGTCACAAATACCAATAGGAGCGGTGCCTGATGTCACTAATAATCAAGTTCAGGTCATTACCACGTCGCGCAATCTATCTACACAGGATATGGAACAATTCATTACCTATCCTGTAGAATTGGAAATGGCGAACCTTCCTGGGGTTCAGGAAATACGTTCTATTTCTAAATTTGGGTTGTCTGTAGTAACCATTGTATTCAATGACGAAATTGGCACTTATTTGCCACGGCAACTCATTGCCGAAAAGATAAAATCGGCTTCGGAAAAAATACCCGAAGGTTTTGGCACCCCAGAAATGGGACCTATAACCACCGGTCTTGGAGAAATTTACCAATATATTCTTGATGTAGAACCAGAATTTAAAGATCAATATACTGCTCAAGACCTTCGTACCATACAAGACTGGATCGTAAAACGACAACTTTCTGGAATTCCTGGAGTGGTGGAGGTAAATACTTGGGGCGGTTTCTTGAAACAGTATGAAGTGGCTATCAATACGGATAAGCTAAATGCTATGAACATTACTGCTCAAGAGGTATTTGACGCTCTTGAAACCAATAATAGCATTGCTGGTGGTGGTTATATTGAAAAAGTGAATCAAGCTTATTTTATTAGAGGTGATGGCTTGGTGACTTCACTGGAAGATATTGGTAACATCGTCATAAAAAATGATACTGGAATACCTGTTTTCATAAAAGATGTAGCTCAAGTTGGATTTGGAAACGCAACACGCTTTGGTGCTATTTCCGGTAATGGTGAAGGTGAAAAAGTGCTAGGACAGGTGATGATGCTGAAAGGAGCTAATTCCAAGCAAGTCATCGAAGCGGTTAAAGAACGCGTGGAAACCATATCCAGATCATTGCCAAAAGGTGTGTATATAAATGCTTTTTTGGATCGAAGTGAATTAATAGGTAAAACGACATTTACAGTCATTGAAAATCTAGTTCTGGGCTGTCTCATAGTCGTATTCGTTGTCGTTTTGCTATTAGGTAATATAAGGTCTGGATTGGTGGTGGCATCTGTAATTCCCTTATGCTTGTTATTCGCCTTATCGCTCATGTACATTTTTGGCATCGATGCCAATTTAATGAGTTTAGGTGCTATAGACTTTGGTATCATCATTGATGGTGCGGTGATTATCGTTGAATTCATTGCCTTCAGGATAACACAGAAATACCATGAACTTGATGCCTTAGCAAAAAATGAAGTCCAGGAGTATAAAGACCGAATAACATTTGAAGGTGCTTCAAAAATGATGAAGTCCGCTATATTTGGTCAACTTATCATTCTCATTGTTTTTATTCCGATACTTTCTCTAAGTGGTGTCGAAGGTAAAATGTTCAAGCCTATGGCCTTGACTTTTAGTTTTGCATTGATCGGTGCGATGATATTCTGCTTTACCTATGTGCCTGTGGTCGCTTCATTATTCTTGCGCCCATCTAAAACATCTGATAAAAATATATCTGTACGATTCATGCGCTGGCTCAATAACCTCTATGCCCCAACGATTCATTGGGCATTACAGAGTAAAAAATTAGTGCTAGGTATCGCTATCTTACTCTTAAGTGTCTCTGTGTACTTATACGCGAATATGGGAGGTGAATTCGTGCCTACCTTAGATGAAGGTGATTTTGTGATCCAACCGGTACTAAAAACTGGAACTTCGTTGAGCAGAACGGTTGAAATAACGACACAAATTGAAAATATTCTTATTGATAATTTCCCAGAAGTGAAGCAAGTAGTAACCAGAATAGGTGCGGCGGAAGTTCCTACGGACCCCATGTCGATGGAAGAAAGTGATGTAATCGTTGTTTTAAAACCAAAAAAAGATTGGGTGTCTGCCAAATCAAAAGACGAATTAGCCGATAAATTCAAGGCGGCACTCGAGATCATTCCAGGAATGGAGGTAGAATTCACGCAACCTATCGAAATGCGATTCAATGAGTTGATAACTGGTGTACGAGCGGATATTGCTATCAAGATATTTGGAGAGGATCTTGATATCCTTTCAAAAAAGGGGAACGAAATAAAATCGTTGATCGCAAATGTTAAAGGAGCAGCGGATATATCTGTTGAAAAAGTTGTGGGATTACCACAAATGAGTGTCAAGTACGACCGAAATAAAATTGCCCGATATGGCCTTAATATAAAAGCGCTTAATAGTATGTTATCCATGGGGTTTGCAGGAAAAAATGTTGGTAATGTCTTTGAAGGTGAAAAACGGTTTGATCTTGTTGTAAGGTTGGATGAATCCAAACGCCAAGATATTGAAAACATTAAAAATCTTAAAATAGACTTACCCAATGGAGGGAAAATCCCATTGAGTGAACTGGCAAGTATCACCTACCAGAAAGGCGCCGCAAAAATTTCAAGAGATGATACAAGGCGGAGAATTGTCGTCGGCATCAATGTAAGGAATCGCGATCTTGAATCTGTGGTCAGAGATGTACAAGAATTGATCAATACAAACGTAAAATTACCAATAGGGTACACAATAACTTACGGAGGCCAGTTCGAGAATTTACAGAGTGCAAAATCAAGATTATTAGTCGCAGTTCCTATTGCCCTTATCCTCATTTTCATACTTCTGTATTTTGCATTTAACTCGATAAAAGAGGCGCTTTTAATTTACTCGGCCATACCCTTGGCAGCCGTTGGAGGGGTACTATTTCTTTGGCTACGTGATATGCCTTTTAGTATTTCTGCTGGTGTGGGTTTCATTGCACTTTTTGGCATTGCCGTACTGAATGGTATTGTACTCATTGAACATTTTAAAGAACTGAAACAACAAGGATTTGATGATATGGAGACACTTATTAAACAAGGAACAAAAGATCGTTTGCGGGCTGTTCTATTGACCGCAACAGCAGCGGCGCTTGGATTCTTACCGATGGCCATTTCTACAAACGCTGGAGCAGAAGTACAAAGACCTTTGGCAACGGTTGTTATTGGCGGATTAGTGTCTGCAACACTACTTACATTAATAGTGCTGCCGGTTCTTTATTCATATTTCGCTAGCAAAAATGAAAGTAAGGTATCGCCGAAATTCAAAAAGAACAAAATATTAGGGATACTACTAATATGCTTGTTGTCATCAAGTTCTTTTGGACAAGACCATTCGAATACCCTTCAAGAATTAATTGTGCTTGCCGTTGAAAACAATTCTGGGTTGAAGGCCAATAAACTAAAAGTCGATCGCTCGGACGCGCTCGTTAGTAGTGCTTTCAATTTTGAAAAAACACAAGTTTATTATGAATATGATAAGAACAATCGTGCCATAAATAACGAACCACTTAATGTGTTTGGCATACAACAGGAATTCATGTTCCCGACGGTTTACTTTGCTGGTAAAAAGCTGAATAAAGCAAACTATAATCTAGAATCTTGGAATTATGAAATCCTGAAGAAAGCTCTGGAACGCGAACTAACTTCAAGTTATTACCAATACCTCTTCACAAAAGACAAAGAAAAGATATTAATACGTTTAGACAGTCTGTATCAAAATTTTGCCAAGGTAGCAAAACGACGTTTTGAGTTAGGCGAAACTAACTATTTGGAAAAGATCACAGCGCAATCGAAACAGAAGCAGGTGAACCTCAGGCTTCTTCAAGCGGAACAAAATGTCAACATTGCTTATGGTCAATTACTGAAAGTGGTACAAAGTAAGGACACGCTTTCAATTGCTGATGAACCTCTTTCGGAAATCGCATTAAGTTTTCTTGATCTTGAAAGTAGTCCTGAACTAAAGTATAATGAAAGTAGAATGTTCCTTTTTGAGGCCAAACACAATTACGAAAAACAACAACTCCTTCCCGATATAAGTCTTAATTATTTTCAAGGTACAAATTCAGGGCTCAACACTAATATTTCGGGGTATCAATTAGGATTGAAAATACCACTGTTATTCAGCGGACAGTCGTCCCGCATCAAAGCCTCAAGAATCGGAGAAGATATCGCAGTTGAAGAATCTAATGAATATGAAATCGGATTAACTGCTAAAATCGAAGAATTAAGATCACAATTAATTCAGCATGAAAAAGCATTGGATTATTATCGAAATGATGGCGCTGCACTTTCAAACGAGATACTGAAAACGGCCAACAGTAGTTTTAAAAATGGTGAAATTGATTTCTATCAATATATATTAAGCTTAGAAAACGCTTATGAGATAGAACTCAACCATCTCGAAAATCTGAATAATTATAATCAAACTGTTATTAAAATCAATTATTTAACTCTATAAAAGCAACGTTATGAAACGTATTATATATAAATTTTTCACTGTAGGTTTATTGGTCTTTTCTTTTAACTGTGGAGATGCAGATAAAAAAGAGGAAAACAACTTCCAGCAAGATTCTGATGATCATATAACGCTATCGAAAGAACAGTTCAACCAGAATAATATGACGTTGGGAAGTCTTGAAGAAAAGTCATTCCCAACAGTCGTAAAAGTTAATGGAATGATAGATGTACCACCAGAAAATCGAGCAATAATCAATTCCATTATGGGCGGTTATATTAAAACTACACCTTTACTCATAGGGGATATGGTAAAAAAAGGGCAAGCCTTGGTGACTATAGAGAATCCTGAATTTGTAACCATGCAACAAGAATATTTGGAAATAAAAGAGCAACTCCATTATCTGAAATCTGAATATGACCGACAAAAAACCATGTTCGATGAAAACATTACGTCTCAAAAGAATTATTTAAAAGCCGAGAGCAACTTCAAAACTGCACAGGCAAAATACAATGGTTTGAAAAAGCAATTAACAATGCTAAATATTTCTCCAATTATTGTAGAAAGTGGCAACATAACTTCTATCATAACAATATATGCTTCAATAAGTGGCAGCATCACGAAAGTAAACGTCTCACGAGGCACCTATGTATCTCCTGGGACATCGATCATGGAAATAATTGACAATGATCATATTCATTTGGAGCTATCTGTCTTTGAAAAAGATATCATGAAGATAAAAAAAGAGCAGATAATAAAATTCAAGACTCCCGAAGCCTCGCAAGATACCTTTGATGCTAAAGTTTATTTGGTAGGTACATCGATAGACGAGAATAGGACCATTAAAGTACATGGTCATCCGCTGGATGAATCCAATCGGTTTTTAACGGGTATGTTCGTAAATGCAGATATCATTATAGACACAAATACCTCTAAAGCATTGCCAGAAACTGCAGTTGTAGCAGTCGGCGAGAATCACTATGTGTTAGTTTTAGATGAAGAAGTCGATG
>CBESOB010000190.1:0-5382 GCA_965530995.1 uncultured Flavobacteriaceae bacterium | reverse complement strand
GGCCATGATTGAAAGGTTCAAGGATTGGAGAGAAAGTAAGAAACTGAAAGAAATACAAGAATAATATAAGAATAATATAAGAAAAAGGAAGCCAATTTGGCTTCCTTTTTTTATTCTCGGATATTCTTCTATTATAGGAAATTACCTTTGTCATCCATTTTCACTCTCATCGTCTTATCACCATTTTGTAGAATGACCTTGTAACTTTTTTTTGCCTCACCTTTTTTATGGTGAAAACTTACGCGATATACATCCTTTATGACCTTCCAATTAGGGAATCGATCTTCTAAAGCATCCCTAACAGCTTCAGGTAATTGATAATTCGTGAATTTTTCAATGGTTCTGATTATATTTCCATTTTGGTCATAAGCTGCTACAATTTTTCCATCTGGAATAAAGAATGATACGGTATAATAATCATAATCATCTTGATATAAATCAGATTCCTTTAAGTCGTAAATGGCGACTTGCCTTTCTAATTCTTTGATTGGAACAGCAACTTCCTGATTATCTACTGCACTTAAATATTTATAATTTACAGCAGATACAACAACTTCTTTTAAGTTTTGAATATCCGTTATTTGTGCGAATGCGGCACTACTCGCAATAAGTGCAACGAAACTTAAGACTAACTTTTTCATGATTTGAGTTTTTGGATTAATACTCATTAACCAACGTTAATGTTATCCAAAACTACAAAGCTAAGGCTGATCGTACAATGATAATTATCAGTTAAGGCGTTTAAAAATAAGAGATTAGGGTAGTTGGCCTATCCTTCTATATCCTGATCATCATTTCCATCGCCTCTTTGTCCACGGTCCTGTTTTTTCTTCTGATTGAATCGATAGGTAAATGATAAAGTAAGGCTACGTTGTCGCCATTGAAATTCGCTAACGCCCTGAAAAGTAGGAGTGAAGGTTTCACTTTTCCGCTTTCTTGAATTAAATATATCGCTTACCCTAAGAGCTAAAGAAGCTTTTTCCTTAAATAAGTCCTTGCTAAATGCTAGATCCGTAGAGAAAATTCCGCTCCTTTTGCTTTGGGCCGTTTCACTTGGACCTCTATAGAATATTCTAGTTTGCCAATCGATATTCCCAGGTAAGGTATATTTGACATTCAATCGTGCAAACCAACTTAAATTTTCGGCATCAAGTACTTGTTCTTCAAAAGAGCCTTTGGTTATCGATTGGAATAAATTAAAGTTAGCATTCACATTGAATTTTCTATTCGCTCTATAGGTCGCCGTAATTTCGCCCCCATAACGATCGTTAGTGGCTAAATTAATAGGCGTTCTTATTATCACCGGCACTTCCGTACCACCAATTTCTACTGTTGTTCCGGTATCAATGCTAACAAAACTAAACACGTCAGTGGCATGTTGATAATAGACAGAACCATTAAGGGTTAATTTCCCCAATCTATTTAAATAACCAATATCAAAAGCATCGGAAATACTTGGATCCAAATCTGGATTTCCTTGAAAGAGGTTTGAGGCACTACTCCTTGAGGGAAAGGGATTAATGAATCTTGATCGAGGCCGCCTTATCCTTCTATTATACCCAAGTGTGAAACTTTCGTTTTCAGTCATCGCAAAACCCAGGTTAACTGTTGGGAATAATTGCGTGTAATCCTTTTTTTCAAAATCACCGGATGTCACTTGATCTATGGTAATTCTTGTGCTTTCCACTCTAAGTCCCAATAAATATGAGAATTTGTCGCCTAATTTGTTCCCAAACTGAGAGTAAAAAGCATTCACGTGTTGGATGAATTTTAAATTATTACTGAGATCTGTATTGTTCTCGAATGTATTACCGTCTTCACTGAATTCCACTACATAATCGGTGTTAAGATCCAAGAACTCTCCTCTATATCCCAATTCGAATTGGCCATCAGTACCTATAGGTTGGACATAATCAGATTGTAAAAAAATTCGATTCTGCATTTCATCTGTAAGAACGTTTTCTGTATCAATTCCGTTTTGATTGATAAGAGAAGTCTCGATTTCATCGCTGTCTTCATATTGAAACGCAAATGTTAGCTTATGCTGACTATTTCCTTTAAACTGCTTATCGTAACTAAGATTATACTGAACTGTTTTATCATCTTCTAATTCAGGATCCAATCGAATTGTTCTGTTAATTAAATCTCCACTGGAGTTTAATTCATCAATTATATTTTCGGTATTACTTTCGTTATCACTATTTCTGTAAACTATCGATGTTGTGAATGAAGAACTGTCATTAACATACCATTCGACACCTAGATTGGTAGTAAGACCTTTTCTAATTCTATCGAAGTCGCGATCTTCTCTTAGAAAGGTACTTGGATCGTCACCATTAAAAAATTCTGTATTCGTAAATGAATTACCAGGTACCTCTCTGTAGCTATAACCAGTGGTATTGAAAAAATTAAGATCCCCAGTTCTATAATTTATATTACCTGAAATTCCAGCGGCAAGTGGAGAACCAGCATTTAATGTCATGGCTCCGTTAAGTCCTTGTAACTTACTACGCCTTAAAATTATATTTAATATCCCTGCAGTACCTTCTGCATCATAACGTGCTGATGGTGATGTGATGACTTCGACCCGTTCTATGGCTTCTGCTGGCAACTGTCGCAACGCATCCGACGAATTTAAACCAACCAATCCAGAAGGTTTTCCATTGATAAGGATACGTACATCATCATTACCACGAAGCGCAACATTGCCTTCAACATCTACTGATACTGATGGCACATTGTCCAAAACGTCAATAACAGTGCCTCCTCTTACTGTTAGGTCCTTACCAACATTATATATTTTCTTGTCAAGTTTTATTTCAACGGTCGTTCGTTCTGCAATAATTTCAACGGCGTCCAAGGCTTCAAAATCCAATCCTAAGGAAATTGTTCCGAGGTTAGTGTCTTGAACAAGACGTTTGGCAGGAAATGTTTCTGTTTTGAAAGAAATATACTCAACGGTTATATCATAAAGTCCAGTAGGAACTGGAATATTAAAATTACCGTTAATATCTGTGATACCTCCAGTAACCATTTTATTTAAGCGTTTGCTGAAAAAGGCTACTGTTGCGTATTCTAGTGGCTCATTAGAATCTTTATCAATGACTTTACCAGTTACTTTGACTTCTTTTTGCTCTGGTGGTTGGGCTTGAATATTCAATGAAAATATCAAGAAATAAATGGTTAGTAACGGATACTTCATATCATGATTCGATTTTTGTTATATCGATTTAGATGCGAAAGTAGAATTTGACTTGTGCTGTATTGGTTAAAAGTTAGTTAAAGATTTGTTAACTAGATAATATCTAAAAATTTTTCAGGAGGCCTACCAATTAAGGCTTTACCGCCGTTAACAACGATTGGTCTTTCTATGAGTTTTGGATATGTTACCATAGCCTCGATTATGGCTTTATCCGAAAGTGATTGGCCTTTGTAATTGTCTTTCCAGATTTGTTCATTCTTTCTAACAAGGTCAATAGGGGCAATACCTAAAAGTTCAATGATTTCTTGAAGTTCTTTTTCCGTCGGAATGTCTTCCAAATATTTAATGATTTCGAAATCTTTCCCCGAGTCTTCAATAATTGCTAGACCTTCTCTAGATTTTCGACACCGTGGGTTATGGTATATTTTGATCATAGCTTTATATTGAATTCTTTTAGCTGCTCAATTAAGGTCTCAGGATTCGTAAAATGAATACCATTTATACCCAGTGCATTTGAGGCTTCAACGTTTCTTAAATTATCATCTATAAAAACGGAACGGTTTGCATCAATGCTAAAACGCTCGAGTGTAGTTTGATAAATTTCTGGAAACGGTTTGCGCGTTTTTTCTTCACCTGAAACTACAATGCCTTCAAACCAATGCAGGAAGTCAAATCTTTGTAAGGCGATAGGAAATGTTTCATGGCTCCAATTGGTCAAGGCAACAACTTTGTAATTCTTATTATTGACGAGGCTTTTAAGTATATCCACACTGTCCTTATAAGAATCTCCTAACATTTCTACCCATCGTCCATAATACATTCTGATAAGTTCTTCGTGCTCAGGAAACAAGGTGACTCGTTCTTCCGTGGCTTTGGCAATAGGATAACCCGCATCTTGGTTTTCATTCCAATCCATCGTACAGATTTTATCGAAGAACCATTGCATTTTTACTCTATCTCCATTGAATACATCTAGAAAAACGTACTCTGGATTCCAATCAATTAATACACCTCCAAGATCGAAGATGATAGCATTTATGTCTTTCATTTATAATTCGTTGGTTTGTTCGTCTTTTTGCCCCATCATCATGAGATAGGCCTTTAGGAATTCTTCGATCTGTCCATCCATAACTGCATCCACGTTACCAGTTTCGTGTCCTGAACGTACGTCTTTCACAAGTTTATAAGGATGCATCACATAATTACGTATTTGACTTCCCCATTCTATCTTCATTTTTCCTGCTTCTATATCGTCTCGCTGTTCTCTTTGCTTTTGCAATTCGATCTCATATAGCTGAGATTTTAACATTTGCATGGCGCGATTCCTATTATCGTGTTGGGATCTTGTTTCAGAACACTGAATTTGAATTCCCGAAGGCTTATGTGTTAGCTGTACTTTAGTTTCTACTTTATTTACATTCTGTCCTCCGGCACCACTAGAACGGGCTGTAGTGATTTCGATATCTGCAGGGTTAATGTCTATTTCTATGGATTCATCAACTAAAGGATATACATACACAGAAGCAAAGCTGGTATGGCGTTTTGCATTACTGTCGAAAGGAGAGATACGCACCAATCGATGCACCCCATTTTCACCTTTTAGCCAACCAAACGCATAATCACCATTAATTTCAATAGTAACCGTCTTGATACCGGCAACATCACCTTCTTGATAGTTGAGTTCCTTGATCTTGAAGCCACTTTTCTCTGCGTACATCATATACATGCGCATGAGCATATTTGCCCAATCACAACTTTCGGTCCCACCAGCACCTGCCGTTATCTGCAAGACGGCACTCAAACTATCACCTTCATCAGAAAGCATGTTCTTGAACTCGAGATTTTCAATGAGAGATATGGCCTTGTCAAATCGATTTTGGACATCTTCCATAGAAGCTTCACCTTCCTTATGGAATTCGTAAATCACCTCTAAGTCCTCAACAAGTGTTTTGGCAGTTTGGTAATTCTCTACCCATTTCTTTTTGTTTCTCAGCGATTGCATGACCAATTCGGCAGCTTTTGAGTCATTCCAGAAATCAGGGTCAAAAGTTTGCTCTTCTTCGTTGGCTATTTCAATAAGCTTGGCATCAACGTCAAAGATACCTCCTCAACGCGCCAAGGCGTTCTATAAGATTCTTAATTTGATCCGATGTTACCATGTATAATTGTTTTACACAAAA
>CBESOB010000189.1:0-5388 GCA_965530995.1 uncultured Flavobacteriaceae bacterium | reverse complement strand
AAACGAAATTTAGAATCAAGTGAAATCATTGATCAGGTTTTGTTTTTTTCTCGGATACTAAAAAAAACAAAGGAGAAAGTGACAAATGTTGTATTTATGGGGATGGGTGAACCATTTTTAAATTATGATAATGTTATGGAGTCAATTAAAATATTAAATGATATCTGTTTGGAAGTGATATAGGGAAAAAGCAAACTTTTAAACACGAAAAAAATATTAATAAAAGCTGCGTAAATCCCTAATTTTAATAACCATAAATATGTTTTCTAAAGAAGAAAGTAAAAAATTACGTCAAGAATTCTGGACAGCTTTTGGTAAATCCTTTCCACGCAAATGGTTATTATACAACACCAAATTAAAAGGTCTGAGCTTTAAGTTTCATTTTGACACGAACTCGGCGCTAATTGCATTGGATCTTGAAGATGATCTAGAGAAAAGAATAGCCTACTGGGAAAAATTGCAATCCTTGAAATCAATTTTGTTAAATGAATATCTACCCAATGCAGTTTTTGAGGAAGCGTACTTTTTAGGGAATGAAAAAGAAATTTCTCGGATCTATGTACTATTTGAAGGAAAAGTGTCCATTCATAATAAAAATTCCTGGCGCGAGGTTATGGAGTTCTTCAATGAAAACATGTCACTCTTTGAAGCATTTTTCGAAGAATACCAAGATATTATTAAGGTCTGAATACAAATCAAATAATGTACCCAAACACCATCATGAAGTGAGAAATGGCACCAACGAGTACAAAGACATGCCAGATTACATGAAAAAATGGCTTATTGCTCAAGGCATAAAAAATAATACCTATGGTATAAGCCGAGCCACCAGCAGCTAACCAATAAATACCTTGTGGCTCTATGAGGTCGTTAAGTGTAGGAAAATCAAAAATGATCAACCAACCCATGACCAAATAAAGTAATGTTGAGAATATTTCGAATCGCCCAGTAAAGAACAATTTTAAGATTACTCCAAATGCCGCAATACCCCAGACAGTCCAAAATAAGGGCCAACCAAGACTGTCTTGAAGTGTAATTAGCAATACCGGTGTGTATGTGCCTGCTATCAAGAAATAAATACTGATATGATCTATCACTCGAAAGGCGTGTTTTTGCTTTTCGCTTTGCACAGTATGATATAATGTAGAAGCCGTAAAAAGAATGATGATCGAAAGCCCATAAACGATCACACTAAACAAACTGAAGTCAGTTTTTGAAGCCTCATAAACTATGAGTAACACTAACCCAACAAGGCCTAGAATAGCTCCAAGGCCATGAGTTAAAGCATTCCAGATCTCCTCCTGTTTGGTCTGAATACGCATAAGTTAAGTTTTTGGGATTTTCATATTCCATTTAGACACCACCTCGTAATAGTCAAAATCCAGTGCTGTTTTTTGCCTTGGCAAACGCCCACTTTGAAAATTACGTTGCAGAACATCCTCGATCAAGAAATCTTCTCTCTCGTTCATGGGATCGAATTCACGTTTCAAGGAAATATCAAATAGTTTGGCGGTATTATTAAACCAAAAGGCACGCCAGCCACTTCTTAGTTCCTTAATAAGATCAAATGTTGTCTTACCCGTTTGCCTGTGTATGAGTTTCACGAGGATTTGTCCTTCAGTTCGAGTGAGTTTCTTCAATTCTGCTGAGAACTCATCCTCAATGTACCTTTGTATTATCTTGGCATAACGTTTCTTATCGCGGTTACGCTTTAAGGACTCTAACCTTCTGGTTAGTGAATCTAACCTTTCTGCAGCCAGTTTAGCATAGGGATAGACTTTTATGGTCTTTCTACGAAGTATTAAGTACCTCTTTCTATCTTCTTTGCTGTCAAACTTCAATCGCTTCAAAAGCATCACTTCATCTAGGTCAATTGCAGCCTTAGGAATTGAATCCCCTTTAACCAGAATATAATCATACTCATATTGCGTAGTATCCTTCTCTACCTCTGTTTTTTGTGCAAACATGGCCAAGGGGAAAAATAGTAGTATGTAGATTACGTTTTTCATTGATTAGGACTAACTCCAAAAACATTCCAAAGTGCGATTCAAACTTATATGAAACTTTTCTGTTTGGTATTTATGCTATATTCTGTTTGTTCTCGAGTATTGAATTAACAAATAAAATTCAACCAAGTAAAATTAAGAATTTACACAAGCATAACTATAAATTCTATGGTAATATTGCTATTTTTAATGAAAATTTAAACACATGGCAAAAAAGAGCGTACTTACTAAGAAATCGATGGATTTCTTCGAGAAATATCTTAACAATGCCTCTCCAACTGGTTATGAATGGAATGGGCAAAAACTCTGGATGGATTATTTAAAACCATATGTCGATGAATTCATTACTGACACGTATGGCACGGCGGTAGCTGTCATTAATCCAAAGGCAAAATACAAGGTCGTTATTGAAGGACATGCTGATGAAATATCTTGGTATGTGAATTATATTACAGACAACGGGCTCATCTATGTTGTTCGCAACGGCGGTAGTGATCACCAAATAGCGCCCAGCAAGATCGTTAATATCCATACAAAAAATGGCATCGTTAAAGGGGTATTCGGTTGGCCAGCTATCCATACTAGGAATAGAGCAAAGGAAGAACCGCCAAAACCAGACAATATTTTCATAGATGTGGGCTGCAAGAAAAAAGAAGAAGTGGAGAAAATGGATATTCACGTGGGTTGTGTGATTACGTATCCAGATGAATTCCATATCCTTAATAAAACCAACTTCGTTTGTCGCGCATTGGATAATCGCGCTGGTGGATTCATGGTAGCGGAAGTGGCGCGCCTGCTCAAAGAGAATAAGAAAAAATTACCCTTTGGTTTGTATATAGTGAATTCTGTGCAAGAGGAAATCGGCCTGAGAGGGGCCCAGATGATCGCAGAACGGATCAAACCCAACTGTGCCATTGTTACCGATGTCACCCACGATACCACAACACCAATGATAGAAAAGAAAGTACAAGGTGATTGTGAGATAGGAAAAGGTCCAGTTATCGCTTACGCGCCAGCGGTACAACAAAAATTACGAGACTTGATCACCGAAACTGCCGAGGCAAAGAACATCCCTTTTCAACGCAGCGCTTTATCAAGAAGTACAGGAACGGATACCGATGCCTTTGCATATAGTAATGCCGGTGTCGCATCTGCACTGATTTCTCTTCCATTGCGTTACATGCATACAACTGTGGAAACAGTTCATAAAGATGATGTAGAAAATGTCATTCGACTGATCTATGAGAGCTTATTGAACCTTAAAGAAGGTGAGACCTTTAGTTATTTCGAATAAGAACTAATAAAGTAAGAACACAAAAGCGCTCGGAATCCTTCGAGCGCTTTTCTATTTTGATTAAGACAGAGGGATTCATCAACATCGCCATAGATCTTAAAGATTCATTAATTTTTAGATAAAAAATTCAATACCTTTATTTAAGACTAATAGAATACTAATTTAATGAGGACTCAAAACCAAAAGCACCTGTTCGATATCCCTGAGGATATAACGTATTTAAATACCGCGGCCCAATCACCTTCCACCCATTTGGTATCAGAAGCCGGGGCGCAAGGTATTTTGCAAAAAAGCCGACCGCACACAATCTTGGGTACTGACTATTTTGAGCCTGTTACCCAACTTAGAAAATTATTTGCCGAGGTGATCGATTGCGATAATTTTGAACGTATTGCCACAACACCCTCTGTGTCCTATGGTTTGGCCAATGTAGCAAACAATATTACCTTGAAAGAAGGAGACGAAATCTTGGTCATAGAAGACCAGTTTCCTAGCAATGTATATGTGTGGCAAAAGTTAGCTGATACTTATAATGCTGTTTTAAGGACCGTTAAAACTCCTGAATCCAGAGACAATCGTGGTCGACAATGGAATATGGATATCCTCAATGCCATTAATAACAAAACTGCGCTAGTAGCCATGGGACACATCCACTGGTCTAACGGCATTATTTTTGACTTAAAGGCTATTCGGGAGAAGACCAAAGAACACAGTGCCTTGTTAATAATTGATGGAAGTCAATCTGTTGGTGCCCTACCCTTTTCCGTTAAGGAATTGGAACCAGATGCTTTAATATGTGCTGGTTATAAATGGTTGTTTGGACCTTATGGATGTGCCTACTCCTATTTTGGACCTTATTTTGATGACGGTACGCCTATCGAAGAAAACTGGAGCAATAGATTGAACAGTGAGAATTTTGCTGGATTGACCAAATATGAACCCGAATACAAAGCATTTGCCAATCGCTATATGGTTGGAGAAAGTGGCAACTTCATCTATGTAAAGATGCAAATAGAAGCTTTAAAACAGGTCCTGAAATGGTCGCCTAAAGCAATTCAAGACTATTGTCATGATATATCCTTTGAAGCTGTAAAAGACCTCAAGGGTCTTGGATGCCACGTATCTGAAATAGATCAAAGAGCTCACCACCTATTCGGTATTGAGCTCCCAAAAGGCATGGATAGAAAAGTATTGAAGTCCGCTTTATGGGATAGAAATATATTTGTGTCTTTTAGGGGGAATTACATAAGGGTATCCTGTCATGTTTTCAATACTCCCGAAGATTTCAGGGTATTGGTCGATTGCATGGCATCTGTTCTTCAAACGATCTAGTATGGACGAATTCATCGATATAGTAACCATAGATGGCGCCCCTACCGGTAGATCAGCATTAAAATCTGAAATACATTCAAAAGGATACTATCACAACACCGCACATGTTTGGTTTTATAACGAAGATGGTGAGATTCTATTACAACAACGCGCAGCTTCTAAAATAATTTTCCCATTGCTTTGGGATGTTTCCGTGGCTGGCCATATAGATGCTGGTGAAACATTAAAAAGTGGTGCGATAAGAGAAATAGAAGAGGAAATCGGACTTAGCATAAATGAGAATGACTTACATAAAATTGGTGTATTTGAATGCTTCCAGGCCTATGAAAACGGCATCGTTGACAACGAGTTTCGTCACACTTACATCTGCGAACTAAAAGTCGGTATAAGCGCCTTAATACCCCAAGTATCAGAAGTTGAAGCTTTGAAACTCATAACTCAAGAAAATTTCATCAGTAAATTAGAGAATAGCGAAACTAATGGTCATTTTGTGGCGTCCAACAGAGCCTATTATCTAAAAGTTTTAAACACCATTAAAAAAAAATATGAATAAGGTCATGTCATGCCTAAAGCCTTATCTTTATATTCGTATTAATTTTATACTAAATGAGCAAAAATTATCATGTAAAGGTGAATGATACATCTGAATTTACCATCCCAGAGACCGAAATTAATTCTTTTAATATTGTGTCTACCGAAGACTTGAAATTTCATGTAATACATGAAAACCAATCAATGAATGCCGAAATAATTGAC
>CBESOB010000188.1:0-5434 GCA_965530995.1 uncultured Flavobacteriaceae bacterium | reverse complement strand
GACCACTAATGGCAACCAACAATTCTACCCCTTATATAGGTTAGAAAATGGAGATCTTTTTATAAGTGAAGGTGTTTCCATAGTGAAGCAAGGCTTTGCCATTTGTCAATGAACATGAAGAGAATCAACTGATTTCAAATCAAATGATGTATTCACGAAGTAATCAACCAGACTACAAGCATTACAATTACGAACATAAAACTTACTGCAAAAAAGCGAAGTGATTTTTGTACACTATCGAATTTTCGGTCAATTATTTTACTTTCTATGAATATCTGCTGACCGAGCATTTCAAAAAGCTCTTCTTCACTATCACAAATTTCGATAAGCGTTTTGGTGTATTCTTTTACGGAACCGAAAGCGTAGGTCGCATCCTTGAAGAAAAAAACATTCTTGTCATTTTTTGTATCGATGCGTGGCATAAAGCATTGGAAACAAAAATAAATGGATATCAATACACTTAATATCCATAGGCCGGAGAGGGTTATTAACAATGTGCTCCCCATGAATGCGTCTTGAAAATAACTATACCTATCCACAAAAAGACCTAAAATTAAACTATGAAATGAAAATATAATCCCCGCTTTGAGTTCTGCTGCACGTATCAATTTCTCCAATCGTTCTAGCTGTTCCCAATAATTATTAGGGTCTTGTCTCATTTTAGGTTCGTTTTAGTTTGAATTTAATTGATTTTAACAAAACTAAAAATACAAAATTGGAAATTAGTGTTTGATAAAGGATTTATTTTTTTTCACTTCTAGTAAGAACATTTTCGATTTCTACCTTATTATTTGAATTCACAAAGTACATTTTCATTTGTCCTCTGTTCTTGACTTCGATCTCGCCTCTGTAATTACCATTAAAATCATCTTCTAAACCACACCTGTTAATATATAACTAAGGTCTTTTGCCTCTACCTTTTCGAAATTAATTAAATTAGGGGCACTAAGATCAACTAATCAAATTACCAATCATGAAAAGATTTTTACTTTTAGGCATATTACTAGCTTCAATTTTTATTTCTAACGCACAAGAATTAGACGGTTTCACAAACGAATCACTGAACGCTCAACAGCAGTTGGAGAATCAATTCCTTGAAACCGTAAATAATGATGCCTTCAAGAAACACTTAAAGACATTGACCGCTAAACCTCATACTGCGGGTAACAAGGCAAATGAAGATGTACGAGATTATATGGTGAAAGTCATGAAGGACGCAGGTTGGGATGTAGAGTTATACCCTTATGATATTTATATGTCTAAGGAACCAGGCAATTCTATTATTGAATTAGTGACTCCTATTCGTCAACCGATAAATCAACAAGAATACGTTTTGAAAGACGATCCTTTTTCAAGCGACCCAACCCTATGGAAAGGCTGGAATGCGTATTCTGGGAGTGGCGATGTCACTGCCGAAGTGGTTTATGCCAACTACGGAACCATTGCAGATTTCGAGAAACTAAAGGAATTAGGCATCGAGACGAAAGGCAAAATCGTATTGGCTCGTTACGGCAAAAATTTTAGGGGGTTCAAGGCGAAATTTGCTGAGGCCAGTGGTGCGGCAGGACTCATTATTTTCACCGATCCAAAAGATAGTGGTTACGCTCGAGGTTTGACGTATCCAGAAGGACCTTATTATAGCGAGAGTACCATCCAGAGAGGCTCTGTATTGACAACGGATTTTACTGGAGATCCACTCACGCCTTTTGAACCAGCACTTCCTTTGGATGGAAAGAAGAAAATCAAACGCATGGATCCTAAGGATTCACAACTTCACACTATTCCAGTAACACCTATATCGTATGGCTCAGCAAAAGAAATACTCGGAAAAATGAAAGGTGCTCCTGTGCCAGTTGCATGGCAGGGAGGATTGCCTTTTACGTATCGATTAACGGGCGGAAAAGAACTCACGTTGCGATTGATGGTAGACCAGAAAAGAGATTTTGTGCGTGTCAATAACGTGATAGGAACCATAAAAGGGAGTGAATATCCTGATGAGTGGATAGTCTTGGGTTGTCATTATGACGCCTGGGGTTTTGGGGCAACCGATCCAAATAGCGGTACGGCCATGCTTCTTAGTTTAAGTGAAACCTTGGGGAAACTGGCCAAAAACGGAAAAGGACCTAAAAGATCGATTCTTATAGGGCATTGGGATGCAGAAGAGCATGGTGTTTTAGGGTCATCAGAATGGGTAGAGCAAATGCGAGAGGAACTGGGTTCAAAAGCTGTGGCTTATCTGAATTTTGATGGTGGAGTTTCTGGAAAGAATTTTGGGGCATCTGCGGCGCCAACTTTAAAGAAGCTAATCATTGAAGCCGCTAAAAAAGTAGATTACCCGTATACGGATAAAACGCTCTATGCGCAATGGGCTGGAGATAGGGAAGAGCCTGCTATTGGGAATTTAGGTGGTGGATCAGACCATATTGCCTTTTACATGCACGCAGGGGTTCCGTCGTTAAGTGGTGGGGCTGGAGGACCGACGGTGTATCATTCAAATTATGATGATTTTCATTACTATTCAAAATTCGTGGATCCTGAATTCAAGATGGGACCAACGATAGAGAAATGGGTTGGGTTGATGAGTCTTCGTTTGGCAAATGCCGAAATCATACCTTACGATGTTGAACGTTATGCCAAGGACTTGGCCATCCATTTCAAAAATGCTGAAAAGAAAATAGCCAAATATGATGAAACCTTCCAAGGATTTGAAAAAGCAAAGAATTCTATTGAGACCCTAAAAGGAAAATCTTCACAACTAAAAACAAAAATGGATCTTCTTCTTGCCAATGGCGGAGCGTCTTCGAATAAGATCAAAGCGTTGAACAAACAGCTATTGGATCTTGAGAAGAGTTTTCTCGAAGAAAAAGGCATGTATTTTGGGTCCTGGTATAAGTCGTTATATGCGGCTTCCGACCCTTTTAGTGGATATGCCTCATGGATCCTACCGGGATTGGAATATGAAATAGCCTTAACATCCTCTGATAGACTCAACGAATGGGATGAGAGATACAGTAATGCCATTGAACGATTGAATACTAAGATCGATGGTTTAATTAATAGCCTTTAATTAGTTTAACTAGAGCTATTTGAAAGATTGGTATCACATAGAAAATATAGAAGACATTGATTCACCATCAATTGTTCTTTATGAAGATCGATTAATGCACAATCTGCATACCATGTTGAGAATGGTTGATATGAACATATCAAGATTGATCCCTCATATCAAGACCAACAAAATGCCTAAAGTCATTGAACGTATGATTTCAATCGGCATTACTGATTTCAAGTCTTCCACTATTGCCGAAGCCGAGATGGCTGCGAGTGTAGGTGCTGAATCAGTATTAATAGCACATCAATTAGTTGGACCCAAAATAAAGCGATTAGCAAGGCTTATCAAGGAATTTCCAAAGACTAAATTCACCACGATTATCGATACTATTGATTCTGTTGAAAAACTTGAGAAAATGGGACTCCAAGCGAATATTCATATTGGGGTTTATATTGATATCAATAGCGGAATGAACCGCTCGGGAATTAAATTTGGTACGGGTTTGGACCATCTCTTGGAAAAACTACCGCAGTATTCTTCCATAGAATTTTTAGGATTACACGTTTACGATGGGCATTTTAGGGAGAAAGATTTTCAACTAAGAAAGGAGCATGTTGAAAACGAAATCAAACCTGTTTCTTTGCTTTTTGATACCCTTAGACAAGACAATCCTAAATTACAAATGATATGTGGGGGGACACCTGCGTTCACCTCGCATTTATCGAACCCTAATCGAATTTGCAGTCCTGGTACTTGTGTGTTTTGGGATTGGGGTTATTCCGAAAAGTTGACAGAACAAGAGTTCAAATATGCTACTCTATTGGTTACCCGAGTAATTTCTAAACCAACCGAAGGTATTGTGACCATAGATCTCGGTCATAAATCCGTAGGCTCAGAAAATCCGATTGACAAACGGATTAAATTATTGAACTTGAAAGACTATGAACTGCTTTCACAGAGCGAAGAACATGGTGTCCTTAAAGTAAAGGATTGGGAGCACATTAAAGTAGGAGATGTGTTTTATGGTGTTCCATATCATATTTGCCCGACAATCAACTTACACGATGAAGTTTCGGTCATAGAGAATGGCAAAAAAGTAGAAAACTGGGATATTACGGCTAGAAAACGAAAAATTACGATCTGAAAGGTTTCTAAAGTAAAATCAAGTCAACAAATTTCCATCATCATCCCATGTAGCAATATCTGCTCGTGTACTTTGATCAATACATTTTGCAATCCACTCCGGGTCATAGGCAACACCATGCTGATCCAATACGTCTTGTGGTACACCATCCCAAACGTTAGGTTGGTTACCTTTATACCCAAGATCCTTGATACCTAATTCAGAAGTATAATATCCTGTTAAGGTAAGATTTCGCATCAGGGCAAAAAATTGGATCCCTAAAGCTTGCTCTTTCATTGGTGTTTCCGTGTCGTGGTATGCGATAGGATCTAGAATCTCTTTTTGCTGCTCTAATGGGGTTGATTTAAAGTCCGTTCCGAATGCAGAGTTCGCTTGATGATCTAACCACATAAGACCTCCTAACAAGGTGTTTTGGAGCTTAGGCATATCCTTGCCAATAAACTCAATAAAATCAGGAACACCAGCCTCTATTGGACCTCCATAAGGTTCTTTAGGTGGCAGAATGACGGCACTCAGTACCGCGATGGTTTCTAATTCGTGAGGATTGAATAATTGCTCCGCATTAATTTCTTCAATACGCTCTAGTTCTTCTGGTGTACGTCCAAAATATTTTTCAGCAACGGCAATTTCTTGGTCTAATAAAGCGGCTTCCTCTTCCGTAGTGCAACTTTGGAGTCCTAATCCAATGGCGCCAGCTCCAAGAATCATTGTTTGTATACTTTTTCTTCTATCCATACTTTTATATTTTATGCTTGTTTCAGCATGACTCTAGATATTTTGTTTTTTTAGTTGTTCGATAATATAATCAGAAGCTCTCCACGAGAGCGCAAGAATGGTCCATGTACAGTTCTTATCGGCTTGGGATACAAAAGGTCCGGCATCTACAATAAACACATTGTCAACATCATGCAGTTGATTCCATTTATTCGTAACCGATGTTTTAGGATCATCACCCATACGCGTGGTTCCTACTTCATGAATAATGTTACCAGGGGTTTCTAGACCATAATCGCGATCTTTTCCGGGCTTATCACCTAATGGCTCTCCACCCATATTATGAAGGATCTCTTCAAAGGTATCTTGCATATGTTTAGCTTGTTTAACCTCTAGGTCAGACCAATTGTAATTGAACTTGAGTACAGGGACGCCGAATTGATCAACTGTTGTCGGGTCAATTTCGCAATAATTATCTTTTCGTGCTATGCCTTCACCACGCCCGCCAAAGCCGACTACAGAGC
>CBESOB010000187.1:0-5449 GCA_965530995.1 uncultured Flavobacteriaceae bacterium | reverse complement strand
AAAATATTTTGTAACAAAATCATAAAATTGTTTACTAACTTGCATATAACCAACAAAAACAACAATAATGGAAAAATCAATTAAGTCATTAGCAATGACTAGAGGTGTTTATTTAGGTATTTTATTAACCATAGTTACCGTTATGGCCTATGTCATTGACTTAGGTTTGATGGTTAAATGGTGGTATGGCATAATACTATTACTAGTTATGGTGGTATTCGGAGTTGCGACCGCCATTGGAGCAAGAAAATTGTTAGGAGGCTTCATTTCTTTCAAGAATGCATTTGCCTCTTATTTCACGACGATCGTAATTGCAATGCTAATTAGCACAGTTATCGGCTTGCTTCTTTTTCAAGTGATCGACCCAGAAGCTACTGATATACTCGAACAGAAAATAATTGAAAATACTACCGCAATGATGGAAGGTTTTGGAGCGCCACAATCAGATATCGATAAGACTATTCTAGCTATGGGGGAACAAGATCAGTTTTCTATGGCAAATCAAGTTAAATCATTCGCATGGCAATTATTGGTGTTTGCAATCATTGGTTTAATCGCGGCGTTAGCAGTCAAAAAGACGGACCCTAATAGCCCTGACGCTTAAAAATTATTACTTACTTTTGTTCTATACTAAGAACAGTTTTAAATGAACATATCTGTAGTCATACCGTTGCTTAACGAAAATGACTCTTTATTAGAATTAAACCATTGGATTGCATCTGTCATGCAATCCAATGGTTTTTCATATGAGGTCATTTTTATTGATGATGGTAGTACGGATGATTCTTGGAAAACTATTAAATCTCTTTCAGGTAAAGACCCTAATATAAAAGGTTTAAAATTCTCTAAGAATTTTGGTAAATCACAGGCACTTCATGCAGGTTTCAGCGCTGTGAAAGGAGATGTGATCATCACTATGGATGCCGACTTGCAGGACGACCCTGAGGAGATTCCTGTGTTGTATGATATGATCATTAATGAAGGGTACGATCTAGTATCGGGTTGGAAAAAGAAACGTTACGATTCAGTGATATCGAAGAATTTGCCTTCAAAATTATTCAATTGGGCCGCAAGAAAGACTTCAAAAGTTAATTTACATGATTTCAACTGTGGCTTAAAGGCCTACAAAAAAGAAGTAGTAAAAAACATTGATGTGCATGGTGAAATGCATCGCTATATACCTGTTCTGGCTAAAAATGCTGGATTCAGCAAAATAGGCGAAAAAGTAGTAAAGCATCAAGCACGTAAATACGGTAAAACAAAATTTGGTATGGAACGATTTATAAATGGTTTTTTAGATCTTGTGACTATTTGGTTCATTTCGAAATTTGGAAAAAGACCCATGCATTTCTTTGGCTCACTTGGAGTGCTCATGCTTTTAATTGGGTTTTGCTTTGCTGCTTATTTGGGTATCGATAAACTTTTTATCAATCCTACCGGACGTTTAATTACTGAACGACCACAATTCTATATTTCTTTGGCAACCATGATCATAGGCACGCAATTCTTTGTGGCTGGTTTTATAGGAGAGATGGTTTTGCGCTCTAAAAAAGACAGCAATCGATATACTTTAAAAGAAGACATTAATCTTGATTGACCATTCTTGAATTAACGAAGTATTAAGTCTTCAAACATTAGATATTATGTACTTTTATAATTCTAAAAATAATACGAAATGATACACATCGAACCAAAAATATTGGATAGAATAAATACTTGGCTAACACCAACTTTTGACTCTGAAACGCAAGAAATTATAAAAGACTCAATAGCATCAAATCCTAAAGAAATACAAGAGGCTTTTTATAAAGACCTAGATTTCGGAACTGGTGGCATGCGAGGTATCATGGGTGTTGGCACCAATAGAATCAACAAATACACCCTTGGAAAAAATACGCAAGGACTGTCAAATTATTTAAAAGAATCATTCAAAGGAGAACAGATAAAAGCGGCCATAGCCTATGATTGTCGGCATAATAGCAAGTCGCTTGCAAAGCTCGTAGCAGATGTATTTTCTGCTAATGGCATTAAGGTGTTCCTCTTTGAAGACCTAAGGGTAACGCCAGAACTATCTTTTGCCGTGAAGCATCTCGATTGCCATACGGGAATAGTATTGACCGCATCCCATAACCCGCCTGAGTATAATGGTTACAAGGTGTATTGGCAAGATGGTGGACAATTAGTACCACCTCAAGATTCAGAAATCATTGACGAAATTAATCGTATCGACTATTCAGATATAAAATTTGAAGCTAATGAGGGCCTGATTGAAGTAATTGGTGCAGATGTTGACGATGCCTTTATTGATGCTTGTGTAAAAAACGGAAGTTTCAATACATCTTCTGAAGCAAAAGACAATTTGAAGATTGTTTTCACTTCATTGCACGGCACGTCTATTACTTCTATTCCAGAAACCTTAAAACGTGCGGGTTACAATGATGTACATATTGTTGAAGAACAAGCAAAACCAGATGGAGATTTCCCTACGGTAAAATCACCGAATCCAGAAGAACCAGAAGCTCTTAAAATGGCCACTGAATTGGCCGAAAAGCTGAATGCCGATATCGTTATAGGTACAGACCCTGATAGTGATCGCTTGGGTATTGCTGTTCGAGATTTAGACAACAACCTAAAACTATTAAATGGTAACCAAACCATGATCACCATGACTGATTTTCTTTTGCAACAATGGCAAAAAGCTGGTAAACTAAAAGGAAATGAATTCATAGGCTCTACTATTGTGTCTACACCCATGATGGATGATTTGGCCAAGTCTTACGGTATAGAATGCAAAATTGGGCTAACAGGTTTTAAATGGATTGCCAAGATGATCGTTGATTTTCCTGAACAAAATTTTGTTGGTGGTGGCGAAGAAAGCTTTGGATATATGGTTGGTGATTTTGTGAGAGACAAAGATGCTGTCACTGCAACCTTATTGGCTTGTGAAATTGCGGCACGAGCCAAGGCCAACGGGAGTTCTTTTTATAATGAATTAATGAAACTTTATGTAAAACATGGTTTATATAAAGAAGAGTTAATTTCAATTACCAAGAAAGGTATTGAAGGTGCTAAAGAAATTAAACAAATGATGATCGATTTAAGAGAGAATCCTCTTAAGGAAATAAATGGTACCAAAGTTACCTTGTTTGAAGACTACCAATCATCTGTTGCCAAGAACATGATAACAGGCGAGAATCATACCATTGATATCCCAAAGTCGAATGTTCTGATCTACTATATGGAAGATGGTAGCAAAATTGCTATGAGACCAAGTGGTACAGAACCTAAGATCAAATTTTATTTCAGTGTCAAAACTAATTTGGATTCGATTTCAAACTATAGCAAAACCACAGATACATTAGACCATAAAATAAAAGGTATAATAGATGCCTTGAATCTGCACTAATGACATATTTCAAGAAAATACTGCGCTTTGCTAGACCTTACAGAAGCTATGCAATACTGAATATCATAGCTAATATCTTCTATGCGTTATTTGGAACATTGTCGATGATTTCGTTGTTCCCTATGTTAAAGGTTCTTTTCAATAAAACGACACCTTTAGATACTGAACCAGTTTGGAGAGGTATTAGGAATATCACAAGCTATGGCGAAGAGTATTTGAATTTTTTCGTGACTCAAAAGAAGGCAGAAGGTATTGATGATGTTTTAATATTTATGGTTGTTCTGGTAATAACCACGTTTTTACTAAAAAACCTTTTCAGTTACATGGCCATGTATTTTATTACATATCTTAGGAATGGTGTTTTAAAGGATTTGCGAAATGAACTTTATCAAAAAACCGTTGAACTCCCTATATCCTATTATTCTGAAAAGAGAAAAGGAGATACCATCGCCAGAATCACATCCGATGTACTGGAAATTCAGCATTCCTTCCTCTCGATACTAGAACTGATCGTAAGAGAGCCATTGATGATTATTTTCACTATTACGGCTATGTTCTTGATCAGTACGAAGCTTACTGTGTTTGTATTTATTTTCATCCCTGTTTCAGGGTTCTTGATTTCATTGATCGGTAAATCACTAAAACGAAAATCGGACAAAGTCCAAAAAGAACAAGGTTATTTTCTATCCATTTTGGAAGAAACCCTTGGAGGATTGAAAGTCATAAAAGGATTCAATGCCGAAGGAATATTTGGAAATAAATTCCAAGAATCCACTCAACGCTTCTATAATTTTTCAAATAGTCTTTTAAATAGACAAAATCTAGCTGGACCTACTAGCGAGTTTTTGGGCATCTCTGTAATCGCAATACTTCTTTGGTACGGTGGACAAATGGTACTTAATCCAGACACCCAGGAAAATTCACTTGACGCAGGTTTGTTCATCGTTTACATGGGGTTGGCTTACAATATCTTGACCCCAGCAAAAGCCATTAGCAAAGCCAGTTATAGCGTTAAAAAAGGAAATGCCGCTGCAGAACGTGTCCTTGAAATCATTGAAACTAAAAGCCCTATAGAAGATAAACTGGATGCAATTACCAAAACCGATTTTACCACTGGCATCCATTTGAAGAACATTACCTTTAAATATGATGACGATATTGTCTTGGATGATTTTTCAATGTCTGTAGAAAAAGGAAAAACAATAGCGCTTGTTGGGCAATCAGGTAGTGGAAAATCAACCATTGCTAATTTGGTTACACGATTTTACGATGTAAATAAGGGTTCCATTGAAATTGATGGCATTGACATTAAAGACATGACCAAGCATTCACTAAGGGATTTAATGGGACTCGTTACTCAAGATTCCATTCTATTCAATGATACCGTCAAGAACAATATCTTATTAGGGAAAATCGATGCCACGGAGGACGATGTCGTAAAAGCCTTGAAAATTGCCAATGCCTGGGAATTTGTTAAAGAACTACCACAAGGCATAGAAACCAATATCGGCGATTCTGGCAATAAACTTTCAGGAGGACAAAAACAAAGACTGAGTATTGCCCGTGCAGTTCTTAAAAATCCGCCAATTATGATCCTTGATGAAGCAACTTCAGCACTGGATACAGAAAGTGAACGTCTTGTGCAAGATGCCTTAGACAAGATGATGAAGAATAGAACCTCAATAGTCATCGCACATCGATTATCAACCATTCAAAAGGCAGATACGATCATCGTAATGCAAAAGGGCAAGATCGTAGAGCTAGGAACTCACGAAGACCTCATTAAAAAGCGAGGTATGTACAATAAACTTGTTGAAATGCAATCAATTGCATAACACTGTTCATAATTGGATAAAAAAAAGGATGAGATATTTCTCATCCTTTTCTTATGTACTACCAGAGATTTGGGGGACGCTGGCAATACATGTAGGTTAAGGTGTGTAAACATATAATAAATAGTTAAGTTATGCAACAAAAAATTGCATTTCATCTGAACAATGCTACACTTTGTCGATGTTTTTAAGCATAAGAAACTAACTATCA
>CBESOB010000186.1:0-5463 GCA_965530995.1 uncultured Flavobacteriaceae bacterium | reverse complement strand
TTTTCTCTAGTCCGTATTTGTTTATTAATTTAGTTGCTCAACCACGCAACTAACCATACACATCACGTTGTGCTTGATGCCGTAAACCTGAATAAGAAATGATATGGATGTGAATCTCGCATACTATTTAAAAAAAGATTGGAGAAAATTCCTGGAAATGATCGACGACAGGGACAGCAAGCAGGATAGATGGAAAGAGTGGCACAAATCATATTTAAAAGTAAAACGTGACCTGATTTCCCAAGGTTTTGCAATAAACGATTTTGTAGTCGATCTGAACGAATTAAAAAAATACTGCGCGGACATGGGGATGAAAATAGACGAGAATCCTAGATCTAGGCTTGTATCAAATAAATAGTAAAATGGACGAAGAATATATTTTGAAAATCAAGGAAATTCTAACACAATGGAATCCCTTAGGAGAGCAATCCAGTAAAATAAGCGATCTCGATGATTATGAAACCGAAGCTGTCGATATCATCTTTCACATAAACACAGAAATTCATTTTAAAAAGACAACCAATCCCAATAAAAGAATTCAGATAATAGTAAAGGAAGTCTTGAACGAAGCCTTTGACCTATCGTTGACCGACAAAGATTGTGAAAAAACCTCAGAATCTATTTATCAAGTTTTGAACTAAATGAAAATAGCACGAAAGCACAACAATGGCTATAATTAATAAGGGTTTTTGGTGCTTAACTCAAAGTATAGAGCTTTAATCGAAGTCCGCCAAATCTTTTAAGTTGGCTTTAAAATAAAAAGATAAAACAAACATACGAGCCTAGACGTTAGCCACAAGCTAAAATGAACAGTACTTCAAACAAAAAGATGGATAAAACTAAAACTTTGAAATTGTCGAAATGGCAATTGTTTTGGCATTATTTTATTGGACTAATTCCATTGATTCTCGGAATTATGAACATTTATTGGCTGATTGAAATACAGAATTCGGAAAATTATACTGGAGTGCGGACTGAAGATAAAAACAAAAATTTAGCCTTAGGTGCAGGTCTTTTCTTTCTGGTGCTCTCTGGTGGATTTTATAGCAGATGGCGTTATGTAAAAAAATCTAAAGCTGTTATAGAAAAAGAAAAGGATCGGTCTGAAAATTTATTGCTTAACATTTTGCCATCAGAAATAGCAGAAGAACTCAAAGCAAAAGGAAGTGCCGATGCCAGAGATTTTGATATGGTAACTATTCTATTTACAGATTTTAAAGGGTTTACGCAAGCTTCTGAAAAGTTATCTACCAAAGCGCTTATTGAAGAGATCAATGTTTGTTTTAAGGCTTTTGACCACATCTGCGAAAAACATGGTATAGAAAAGATAAAGACCATTGGTGATGCTTATATGGCGGCTGGTGGACTACCTATACCTTCTGAGGGTTCTATGAAAAATACGGTTTTGACGGCTTTAGAGATGCAGGCTTTTATTTCTAATCGAATCATTGAGAAAGATGAATTAAATGAAATGTCCTTTAAGATGCGCTTAGGAATTCATGTAGGACCTGTAATGGCTGGTATCGTTGGTGTAAAGAAATTTCAATATGATATTTGGGGAGATACAGTGAACACAGCATCACGCATGGAAAGCAGTGGTGAAATTGGGAAGGTGAATATTTCTGAAAGCACTTATACATTGCTAAAAGATGATCCAGAATTCACTTTTAAGTCTAGAGGGAAAATTGATGCTAAAGGCAAAGGTGAAATGGAGATGTACTTCGTGGAGACAAAATTGAAATAGGAATAAAACGACATACCTCACAGTATATAATTTATTTGCTAATTCTAGCTTAATTATGAATCCCGATAATTATCGGGACCTCTAAAATTTTCTATCTGTGATTTGTTTGCTAAATTAGATGCGTAAACAGGCAACACCCGAGCGAAGCGAACTGGCGAAGCAGACCACATACCAAAACGTGATAGTGCATTTCATTGACAATTAATTTAAAATACTGATGACATGCGTAAATTATTAAAAACAGAATTATGATATTAAAACACCTCTTATTTATCCTCCCATTATTCATAACCATTGAAGCTTTTTCACAAGTAAAAGAAAGACCTTTTAGTATCGATGACGCAATCAATCTAAAAACGGTTCGTGATCCACAGATTAGCCCAGATGGTAAATGGATTGCCTATACTGTTTCGAATTTGGATTTAAAAAAGGATAAATCCGAAACCCGTATTTGGATGATTCCGGTACAAGGAGGAGATGCAATTCCAATGACTGGCAAGGGATATTCTGCTAGTCAACCAAAATGGAGTCCAGACAATAAGCACCTTTCATTCCTCGCTTCAAAGAACGATGGAAAGACACAAGTCTGGACACTTAATCGGCAGGGTGGTGAAGGACAACAATTAACTAAAATCATTCAGGGCGTCTCCGGTTATGAATGGTCCCCAGATGGTCAACGACTTTTATTACTTATTCGAGACGCGAAACCTGAAGAGTTAACGAAGGATAAAGAAGATGATAAAAAAGCAAAACCCGTTGTTATCGATAGACTACAATTTAAAAGAGATTATCAAGGATATCTAAATAGATATAGAACACATATATATACTTATACTCCTGGAGATAGTACTGCGATACAAATAACTTCTGGCGACTATGACGATCGAAGTCCGGTTTGGAAACCCGATGGAAGTGCTATTGCATTTGTGAGTAACCGATCTGACAATCCAGACGGTAATAGCAACTCCGATATTTGGGTTGTTGCTGCAGACAACACAGATAAAGGTCAAACGTTATTACAAATAACTAAGAATGAAAATGCTGATAATTCTCCTGCATGGAGTCCAGATGGAAAGCAGCTTGCATACATAACCGTAACTGATAAAGCGGCCATTTGGTACGAAACAAAGAAGCTGGCCATAATTCCTGCTTCTGGCGGAAAACATAGGTTTCTGGCTAAGGAATTGGATAGAAATATCAGAGCACCAAAATTTACTTCAGATGGTCAATCTATCTTTTTCTTGTTGGAAGAAAGTGGCACCAATATTATTGCCTCTATTAGTCCTTCCGGAGAGAATTTTAAACGCGTTATTGGCGGGGATATCAGCATTAGAGATTATGCTATAAAAGATGAGCTCATTGCTCCATTATTAGGTAAAAGTCTACAACCCAATGAAGTCTATTTGTATCAGAATAATCAACTGAAAAAGTTAACAGGATGCAACGACGAGCTCCTCTCAAAAATACAAAAGCCGGTTGTTGAAAAAATAAATTTTAAGAGTGCTGACGGCACACCGATTGAAGGTTTTGTGGTTAAACCTGTTGGATTTGACCCAACACTAAAATATCCTACTATTCTTTGGAATCATGGCGGTCCTGTTAGCCAATATGCGTTTTCATTTCATACTACTGCGCAGTTGTTTGCGGCTAATGGGTATGTGACATTATTAATTAATCCTAGAGGCTCCTCGGGTTATGGACAGGAATTCTCACAAGCGCTATTTGCTGATTGGGGAAACAAGGATTTCCAAGATGTAATTGCAGGAGTAGATCATACCATAGCATCCGGATATGTGGATGGCAACCGTCTAGGGGTTGGAGGATGGTCCTATGGTGGGATTCTAACAAATTATGTAATCACACAATCCGATAGGTTTAAAGGTGCCATATCTGGAGCAAGTGAAGGGCTTTATAGGACTAATTATGGGCATGACCACTATCAGCTAACTTGGGAACTGGAATTGGGTCTGCCTTGGGAGAATGCCGAGGCTTGGGAAAGAATTTCGCCATTTAATCAAGTAGCTAATATTAGCACACCTACATTATGGATGGGAGGTAGTGACGATTGGAATGTACCTATTATTAATTCTGAACAGATGTATCAGGCTATGAAGCGATTAGGACGGGAAACGCTATTAGTGGTATATCCTGGTGAGCATCATGGGTTTAGAAGACCATCATTTATAAAAGATCGGTATGAGAGATATTTAAAGTGGTTTGATACATACGTTAAGGCACCATAACATTATAAGAAATGCACTAAAAACGCATTTTATACTAACCGCTGGGGCTAAATAAAAATGAAAACATGGAGACAAACATAACTTGGAATGATTGGCTATCAGCTAATGGTGAAGTTGGCAATCCATCCTATATAAATCAACCTTCATGGGTTGGATTTACTAAGGGGAATAATTCTTATAACTTCAGCGGCATTAATCTCACAGGAGTTGACATAAATAGGGCATTTGCAGAAGGACTAAACATGCAGAATGCTGTTTTAAAGAATGTTAATTTTGAGGAGGGAGATTTTAGTAGAGCTAATTTCAACAATAGCAAATTCATTAATTGCAAGTTCAATAAAACGATCTTAACTGATGCTTTTTTTAATGGTTCAACTTTTCATAATTGTAATTTAAATAGAGTTAATCTCACTAACGCTGACTTTTGTGTTAAAGAAATAACGGAAACTGTTGTTTACGGGATTTCAGCATGGGATTTAAAAACTTCGGAAATCTCGATACAATCAAAATTAGTTATTGAAAAAACCTATGGCCTTTACTCAGAAATTATAGCAGAAGGTCGGATTCCTTTAATGGTAGATAATATTGAACTCGCCCAATTTATTTACTATCTCTCCAACCATAAAAAATTGCGCGATACAATCAATATACTAAACAATAGGGGTGTCCTTTTGCTTGGAAAGTTCAAAGACGGAGGGTTAGAAAGACTGTATAAATTGCGAGATTGGTTTTCAGATCAAAATTATCTACCAATGATATTTGATTTTGACAGGCCATCTAGCTTAGATTACACTGAAACAATTGTCACTCTGAGCGGCTTATCGAAATTAGTTGTGGCTGATTTATCAGGGAATTCTGTACCACAGGAGCTTCATGCCATATTGACCAATTTTGTCAAACCAGTTATCGTTTATCATGATAAAGTTGCCTACAGCATGCTCAAGGATTTAAAGAGGAAAAACACGTATTTCCACGATATTAAATTCGATGGCACAGCAAAAAACTTACTGACGCTATTACCTTCAAAATTAAAAGAAGCCGAAAAAGATTTTAAAAACATTATTATGGATCTGGCAAAAGAATATGATTAATACGACCCACAACAAAACCTAAACGGCATTAAAAGGCCGTTTAGTCCAACCGTCGCCAATAATAATCTAATATTCATACCGGAAACAAAAGGCAATTATCACCTTTAAGGTTCTATAATTAATCGAATGGGCGACTTTACTGCGCATATAGAGGAACAAATAGAGACCTTAAAAGGGAGAGGAATTAATGGGGAAGTCTTTAAAACTATATACAATCTAATCGAAGGTGTTTCGGGTGTTTCGTCATTTCAGGAGCGAATTAGACACTACAAACACCAGTGGTCTGTCATATCTTAAATCAAAGTATGTGATCTACTATAGCGATAATTTTGTATTTTTATTGATACACATGAGTCGCGCAACTACGATACAAGAAGTTATTAAT
>CBESOB010000185.1:0-5523 GCA_965530995.1 uncultured Flavobacteriaceae bacterium | reverse complement strand
TTTGCCCCCTGTTTTTGAAGTTTCTTTTAAATTCAGAAAAACCCTAAATAGACTATAGATGATTTCAGATATCATTAATTCCAATGATCTTCACAAGATAGACCCAGTCTTTGGACAATTATCTTTCGATGATCATGAACAGGTCGTTTTTTGCAACGACAAAGATACAGGATTAAAAGCAATAATCGGAATACATAATACCGTATTGGGACCAGCTCTAGGAGGTACTAGAATGTGGGCTTATAAGAATGAGTGGGAAGCGCTTAACGATGCGCTTCGACTCTCTCGTGGCATGACTTTTAAAGCTGCCATTACGGGGTTGAACCTCGGTGGCGGTAAGGCCGTGATCATAGGAGATGCTAAGACTCAGAAAACACCTGCCCTCATGAAGAAATTCGGTGAATTTGTACATTCACTTAGCGGTAGGTACATTACAGCAGAGGATGTTGGCATGGAAACATCTGATATGGACTTGATTCGAACCGTCACCCCTTATGTTACTGGAATATCCGAATCTCAAGGTGGCGCTGGTAACCCGTCTCCAGTTACGGCTTATGGAGTATATATGGGTATGAAAGCTGCTTGCAAATTTAAATATGGTAGTGATGATATGGAGGATCGCAAAGTGATCGTTCAAGGTATTGGTCATGTAGGTGAGTCGCTGGTTGAATATTTAACTGACGAAGGAGCCACTGTAATTATCGATGATATTGATACAGAACGATTGTATGATGTTTCCAAAAGATATGGATCTGTTATATATGATGGAAATGACCTTTATTCTGAAGACGTCGACGTGTATGCCCCATGTGCATTGGGTGCAACCATTAATGACGAAACCATTTATAAGATCAAAGCCAAAGTTATTGCAGGTGCAGCAAATAATCAATTAGCTGATGAAGTTAAACATGGATCCATTCTACAAGAACTGGGTATAGTATTTGCTCCGGATTTTTTAATTAATGCAGGTGGTATAATTAATGTGTATGCTGAGTTAGAAGGATATGGCAAAACTGAAATCATGCGCAAAACGGAGAATATTTTTAATACAACCTTGGAAATCCTGGAAAATTCCAAGACCAATAATATCACACCAAACGAATCATCATTGAATATTGCCAAGGCAAGAATTGCAGATCGAAAAAAAGAAAACGCTAAATAGGTAACTATTTAAATAATACTATTTTTGTAACGCGAAAACTAGAATGGGTTTTCGCGTTATTCATTTTAAAGGTTCTTTGTAAATATGCTTAACAGACGACATATTCGTGTAAAGGTCATGCAATCTCTTTTTAGTTATAAAGGTGGTGAGGGTGATGATTTAAATCCCAGCATAAAATTCTTGAATTACAGTATTAGTAGTATGTATGACCTATATCTACTGATGATTGCCATTTTACCTGAGATTCATGTTAAAGCAGAAAGCTATTTAGACAAGTCTAAGCAAAAGCACCTTGCTACGAAAGCAGATAAGGATCCCAACAAAAAATTCATTCAAAACCAAATTTTAGTTTCTTTAAGGGAGAATATTGCATTTAAAGAAGAATTAAAAAAACGAAAACTGACAAACTGGACAGTTGATGATGAATATATAGACATTCTTTTCAAGGATACATTAAAAAGCCAGAATTATCTAGATTATATGAATTCAAGATCTAGTTCTTTCCAAGAAGACTTGGACTTTATAGTATCGCTTTTTAAGGAGGTAATTGCACCAAATGAAAAATTATACGAGTACATTGAAGACAAGAATCTTACGTGGCTTGATGATCTTCCGTTAGTGAATACGACAATTTTGAAACTTTTACGTAAAACGAAACCAAATTCAGCAAGTGCTCATTTCTTACCACCGTTGTACAAGGATGAAGAAGATATGACGTTTGCTGTGGAATTGTTCACGAATACGGTTCTAAATTCTACATTATTTTCTGAGGAGATTGCAGCGAAAACTAAAAATTGGGATAGCGAGCGGATCGCTGCATTGGATTCTGTGCTTTTGAAAATGGCCATTTGCGAATTCCAGAAGTTCCCGTCAATACCAGTAAAGGTTACTATCAACGAATATCTTGAGATAGCCAAGGAATACTCAACACCAAAAAGCAGTATTTTTATTAATGGTATATTAGATAAGATAGTAGGAGAGTATAAAACAGACGGTAAATTGAATAAAACAGGTCGAGGACTCAAGTAAATTAAAATAATTAGTATTTTTGCAATCAGTAAAATTAAAATTGAATATTATGAAAAAATTAATTCTAAGTGCTTGCGCACTTTCTTTAGTTGTATTTACATCATGTAAAGAAGATGCTTCAAGCAAGATCAAAGATGAGAATGTTGCACAAGCTGCGCAACGTGATGCGAATTCTGGTAAACTACCAGTAATAGAGTTTGATAAGGTTGAACACGATTTTGGTACCATACAAGATGGAACACCAGTGGAGACTGTTTTCTCTTACACGAATACTGGTGATGCACCATTAGTTGTAACAGATATCAAGAGTACTTGCGGGTGTACGGTTCCAACTGGTTGGAACAGAAACCCATTGGCATCTGGAGAGACTAGTTCATTCACAGTTAAGTTTAATGGCAAAGGAAATGGGATTGTCTCTAAGACAATTACTGTTGTAGCCAATACTGCTAAAGGAAGTGAACCAGTTCGAATTCGAGCTAATGTGAATAATCCAAATGCAGCTGCTACAGGATTACAACCAGTACCAGCAAAAGGGGCTACTCCTGTATTGTCTAGTACTCAACCTGGTCACGAAGGTCATAACCATAACTAATATTTAACATGGGAGAAGGAATTGGCGCGTTTTTGCCATTTATTTTAATGTTCTTAGTGGTGTATTTTTTTATGATCGCACCACAAATGAAGCGATCCAAGAACGAGAAAAAATTCAATAATGAATTAAAAAAAGGCGATAAGGTCATTACCAAAAGTGGTATGTATGCCAAGGTGGTAGAGTTAAACGAAAAGGATAATAGTTGCGTACTCGAAACCATGTCGGGAAAGATCAAATTTGATCGAGCTTCCATATCCATGGAAATGAGCCGTAAACTCAACGCTCCACCCGCAGTTAAGAAGTAATGAAAAAGCGACCATTTGGTCGCTTTTTTTATTTAACAATTCTTGTATTTATCGTGTAGACCAGCGCCAATAAGAAGCAATGGTAGTATTTTTTGGAGTCGACTTTGTTTAGTTGCCTCTCTTTTAGCCGTTGCGATATGGTTGCAATATTCACGTTGCTTTGATGGAGAAAATGTTTTAAAAACAGCCTTAAGCTTCGAATTCGCCTTCAAAGCATTCTCGAGTTCTATGGGAATCACAACTTCTTTTTTAGTTCGTTCAGGTTTAATTTCCAATCCTTGTCTCTGATTTTCTATGGCCTCTTTAAGATAAGCCAACACAACATCTTTGTTGATATCATTAATAGATGAAAAACGCATTTGTCGCAACGCTTTTGTTTTCTCTTGCGCATTAACAAGATATTTATTTTCATCTTTCAAGTATACACCATTGAAAAACCAAATACCAAAATGATTTTTGAAAGCCCCTAATCCAACAACATTTTTCCCATTAAGATCATAAACTGGTGCAGACCATTTTATCGCTTCTTTGAGTTCCGTTGAATTAATGAGATTTCGAAGAATTGTTAAGGCTTCGCCATAATGCTCATTGCTTTCTATATACTCATCGACTGAATACACTTTTTTCATTGCCATGATGAATAGAATTAATTACCACTTGCCAGCATAATTAAGATCGTTGCCAGATACATGTTCAAGATAATCAAATTTCAGCTTCAAAATCTGGCGTATATGCAAATAATCATGAGCCAACCAATTATTTAAATAATATGAAGCGGATAATTTACCCAACTTTGGGTGCTTAAAGTAATTACCCCAGTTGGGATTGTTCAAGGAATTCAACCATCTCAAGGAGTTCTCCCTTTCAGCGATGAACTTATAAAGCATGGGCTCGTAATCTTGTTGCATATAGTTGTGATCCAGAACCCATTCCATCGGATTGAATGGTGGAGGTGTTTCCCCTGGTTTTTCAAGTAACCAATTAACCCTAAACCTGAAATCATCGCGTTCTTCGTCATACAAATGGCATAGAATCTCTAAGAGGCACCAAGTATCTTTGTCTTGTTTCCAATGTATCATTCCGAGTTCAACATCCTTCAATAATTCAAGGAATACTAATTTATTATGTTGAAGTTGTTGAGCTACCTGTAACATTATTTAGCTTGTTCTTGAGTGATTTCAGCAATCTTGCAAATGACTTCTGTGGCTTTTAACATGCTCTCTACCGGTATGTATTCATAACGCCCATGAAAATTATGACCACCTGCAAATATATTTGGACATGGTAGCCCCATATAAGATAATTGAGAACCATCTGTACCACCGCGAATAGCTTTGATCAAAGGTGTTATGCCTAATTGTTTCATGGCTTCTTCAGCAATATCGACAATATGCATCACTGGTTCCACTTTTTCCTTCATATTATAATATTGGTCCTCGATCTCAGTCACGATAACTTCTCGACCATATTGAGCATTTAACTCCTCAGTTAGTTTTTGTATCATCTCCTTGCGTGCCTCAAAATGTGTTTTGTCATGATCCCTAATGATGTATTTGAGGATAGTTTCTTCAACGTCGCCAGTCATAGAATGCAAATGGAAGAACCCCTCATAACCTTCTGTATGTTCTGGCGTTTCCAATCTTGGCAAGGAATTGATGAATTCAGTGGCTATATACATGGAATTGATCATTTTGTTCTTGGCATATCCTGGATGAACAATCTTGCCTTTGACTGTTACTTTTGCTCCAGCCGCATTAAAATTCTCGTATTCCAATTCTCCAATTTGGCTACCATCCATAGTATAAGCCCATTCTGCTCCGAACTTTTCAACATCGAATTTATGGGCGCCGCGTCCGATTTCTTCATCAGGCGTAAAACCAATGCGTATTTTACCGTGTTTGATCTCGGGATGCTTAATGAGGTATTGCATGGCCGAAATGATTTCGCAGATTCCCGCCTTATCATCTGCTCCTAGAAGCGTAGTGCCATCCGTTGTTATCAAGGTTTGACCTTTGTATAACAATAGATCTTCGAAATATTCCGGTGAGAGTATGATCTCTTGCTCTTTATTCAATATGATATCATTACCATCATAATTCTCGACTATTTGAGGATTGACATTGGCTCCAGTAAAATCAGGAGAGGTATCAAAATGCGACACGAATCCGATTGTTGGCACGTCATGATCGACATTGCTAGGCAAAGTTGCCATGATATAGGCGTTGCCATCTATGGAGACATCTTGCATGCCAATTTCTTTTAGCTCTTCGGCCAGTTTATTTGCTAAATTCCATTGTTTTTCAGAACTAGGTGTGGTTTCAGAATCTGGATCCGATTCTGTATCGATGGTGACATAACTGATGAATCTCTTGATGATATGTTCCTTTGTAATCATATGTTTCTAAAATTTATTCAATTAGAGTGAGATAATAAGT
>CBESOB010000184.1:0-5684 GCA_965530995.1 uncultured Flavobacteriaceae bacterium | reverse complement strand
CGAGTGCTGTACAGATCATCATCCATACATTATTTGTTGTTAATAATTCCATAATGATTTATTAGTTATGTTTTTATTTAAGGGTTTGTCCGCCTTTTTCTCCAGTTCGTATTCTATAGACCTCGTCAATTTGGGATACGAATATTTTCCCATCTCCTACATCTCCTGTGGAGGCAGCGTCTAGAATGGCTTTAATAGTGGCCTCTTCAAAATCGTCATTGACCACAATAGAGAGATAACGGCGTTGTATGTCACTGGTGCTATATGCAACACCTCTATAAACATGACCTTCCTTTTCATTTCCGAGACCTGTTACATCCCAGTAAGAGAAAAAATTGACACCCACATCATGCAGGGCTTCCTTGACTTCAGAAAACTTTGATTTCCGAATGATTGCTTCTACTTTTTTCATGATTTTAATATTTAGTTAGAATTGGTAAATAGCGGCTAATAACACAGACGAAAGACTTTTTGTAGGCATAAGATCTGTGTCTATGAAAAAATCTTCAGAACCACTATCCAAACGTATTTCAGGCTTGATGATCAGGCCCTCAATAGTAAAACTTCCTGTTAGAGTAGCTGCGAAGGCACTTGGATCGTCCATAACGCTTTCACTGCGCGTTGCGAAATATTCACCTCTTAGTCCAACTGAAAAGCTTTCAGAAGTTGCAAACTTCGGATACAAGGCCGCGCCAGCAAATCCTTCCCCATCATTATCGGCATATGCTGCATTGATCCCTAGGAAGAGATCTTCTGAAACATAAAAACCACCTGTATAGTCAATTTCTAAGCCTAAACCAGCGTCATCCCACAATATATTCAGGTATTGGTCTGCATAACCTACTTGGGCACCAACAGCGTAACTTCCGTCTGGGTTGAATTCGGTGATATCGGTCTGATTCATGACCCCTAGCATGAGGCTCACATCTTCAGAAACTGTAATATCAGCTTTCAAACCAGTATGTGAAAATGGCCCATTAGAGAACAAATACGACGTGCTATAGTTGAAATTGCCAGCTGGAGCAATGACTTCGTAACCTAAAAAGGTATTGAACTTACCCATTGTAAGTGTAATTTTGTCGCTCACATTCCAGTAAGCATAAAGTTGATTCAATATGGTTGCACTTGCTGCTTCTCCACGAGGCCCAAAAACGAGATCTCCAACGAAACCAACTTTCTCACCGTCATAGCTAGCAATCAAATTTGCCATGCCTAATGAAAATCCTGCAGTATCTGCAAAGGAAGTTGCCGGCGCTATCTGGTTGTCGTCATTTGGAGCCGTAATATTTGCTCTGTAATACGTGTCGACGCTTCCTGAAAAAGACAGTTTCTTTTCAGACGTCTCCTGTGCACTTAGTGTCAACATTGAGACTAACATAGTTAGAGTAAAAATTTTCTTCATGATAATTGATTTAAATAGTTTGCTTTAGTTATTAAGAGGCCAAATCTATGTATTAAAATTATACAGAACAATACATACCCCATGATAAATAGGGTATATATTGTTATTTTTATGAATATCTAATAATGACCCCTATAAATTTGGGGGTATGATAAAATAAACTATATTTTAATAATAATTTACCAAGTGCTATTTTGAATTGTATGCAACCGAAAGAATAATCTGTTGAATAGAAAATTGTATTTGAAGGGATTCGATGGACTTGCGTAAAGGACTTAGGCGAAGTAGTGACACGTTTCAATTATGAATTTCATAAAATGATAATGATGAAATTGATGATTTTGTATTTTGAAATCCTTATATCATTGATATCGGAAAAGTGATTCTGGCATTTTATTTATTGAATCTTGCCTAATATATTAGAGTGATAATAAGGTTGTTAAACCTCTATAATATTCTAGTTATGTTGAAAAAGCAAGGCATGTATTTACCAGAATTTGAGCACGAGAACTGCGGTGCTGGTTTTATTTGTAGCCTGAAAGGGAACAAGTCCAACGACATTATCCACAAAGCCCTTGAGATTCTGGAAAAATTGGAACATCGTGGAGCGGTGAGTAGTGATGGTAAAACGGGAGATGGAGCCGGAATTTTAATTGATATACCTCATGATTTTTTTGTCAAGCATTGCGATTTTAACCTCCCTAAAGCGGGTGAATACGCAGTGAGTAATGTCTTTCTACCACACAAGGAAAACCAACGAAATTATTGCATTGAGAAGTTTGAGCACTATGTTGAAGAACAGGGCTTATCGATGTTAGGATGGAGAAACGTTCCAGTTGATGAATCCATTATAGGTGAAATAGCTGCGGAAACCGTGCCATTCATAAAACAGGTATTCATTGGCAAAACGCATCCTAAACAAGAAGACTTTGAATTTAACTTGAAACTATTCATCGCTCGGAAAAAGGCCGAGCACCATATATATAATTCAAGACTATCAGAAAGCGCACGATTTTACTTACCTAGCCTTTCAGCAAAGATCATAATATATAAAGGTCTTCTAGTACCAGAAGACATAAAGCTATTTTATACGGAGTTACAGGACCCATCATTAGTGACAAGATTGGCTTTAGTACACCAGCGATTCTCGACCAATACTTTTCCAACATGGGATTTAGCTCAACCTTTTAGATATATGTGTCATAACGGAGAGATCAATACGCTCCGTGGTAATGTGTCAAGAACCTTATCTAGGCAAGAGTTAATGGAAAGTGAGTGGTTTGGTGATGACTTGAAGGACATATTCCCGATCATATTGCCTGGAAAATCGGATTCGGCATCCATGGATATGGTTGTTGAATTATTATTAATGACCGGTCGTTCTTTGCCAGAAGTCATGATGATGTTAGTTCCAGAAGCATGGGAGAAAAATACGGATATGCCGGAAGCCAAAAGAGCATTTTACGAATATAATTCTTGTATCATGGAGCCATGGGACGGCCCGGCTTCCATACCGTTTACAGATGGTAATTTCATTGGTGCCGTGCTTGACAGGAATGGACTTCGCCCATCGCGATACACCGTAACAAAAGATGACTACGTAATCATGTCTTCGGAGACTGGAGTTATAGAAATTGAACCTAAGAACATCGAGCAGCATGGACGTTTAGAACCAGGCAAAATGTTCTTGGTTGATATGAACAAAGGGCGAATTTTGAAAGATGAAGAGATAAAGGAAGATATAGTTTCTAAAAAGCCCTATAAAAAATGGCTCGATAAGAATTTGGTGCATCTAGCGGATATCCCAGCCAAGAAAGGGCCCATCGAGCATGAAGAGGATGATTTGCTAAAACGTCAGGTGGTTTTTGGATATACTGAAGAAGATCTACGAATCATCATTCAACCAATGGCGCAATTAGGCAAAGAGCCCATTGGTTCCATGGGTAATGATACGCCTATAGCGATATTGTCAGAGCGTCCACAACTGATCTACAATTATTTCAAGCAGCTATTCGCGCAAGTAACGAATCCGCCATTAGATGGAATTCGTGAAAAACTGATTACAGATATAAGTCTAACACTCGGGGAAGACACCAATCTCTTCAAAATAAATGAAGACCAATGCCGAAAACTGAAGATCCAGAATCCGGTCATTTCAAAGCATGACCTTGACAAAATAAAGAACTATACCCAAAATCCGAATTTTGTGGTAACCACCATTCCTATATTATACGAGGTGGATAAGGGCCTTAATGAACTCGAACGAGCACTTAAGAATTTGGTAAAAGAAGCATCGGATGCAATCGACGAAGGGGGCAATATCATAATTTTGTCCGATAGAGGTGTGTCTGATACCATGGCACCGATTCCTTCACTTATAGCCTGTTCATACGTAAACCATGAGCTTTATAAAATAGGGAAACGCGCCAAAGTCAGTTTGATCATTGAATCTGCAGAACCTCGTGAAGTGCATCATTTTGCATTGTTATTTGGATTTGGTGCAAGTGCTATCAATCCTTATATCGTAAACGAGATCGTATTCAAACAAGTAACAGAAAATGATATAGAAAATCTGGAGTATTTGCCAGCCATCAACAATTATAATAAAGCTGTTGGCATGGGAATACTGAAGGTGATGAACAAGATCGGAATTTCAACACTTAACTCGTATCGTGGCTCTCAGTTGTTTGAATGTGTTGGTTTAAACTCTAAGGTGGTAAACGAATATTTCCCGAACACGGTAACAAGAATCCAAGGCATTGGTCTTCGAGAAATTGAACAAGAAATATGCAAGCGTCATAAAAAAGCCTATAGAACAGAAGCTATTGTTGCGGATCTAGGACTAGAATTTGGAGGTCAATATAAATGGAGGCGTGACGGAGAAAAACATCTTTTCAATCCATTAACGATTGCGAAGTTACAAGAATCTGTGCGCACTAATAACCATTCAACATATAAGGAATATGCGGATTTGGTGAATGAACAAACAAAACAATTAATGACCATTAGGGGACTGTTCGAGTTTACGAATTTTGATCCGATTCCCTTAGAGGAAGTGGAACCATGGACAGAGATCGTAAAACGTTTTAAAACGGGTGCTATGTCCTACGGTTCAATTAGTAAAGAGGCTCATGAGAATTTAGCGATTGCCATGAATCGTATTGGAGGCAAAAGTAATTCTGGCGAAGGAGGAGAAGATGAAGAACGATTTTATAAAGATTCGAACGGTGACTGGAAAAATTCGGCTATAAAACAAGTGGCTTCTGGTCGTTTTGGAGTGACCTCAAATTATTTGACCAATGCATCAGAGATTCAGATAAAAATGGCGCAAGGCGCTAAACCTGGTGAAGGTGGACAATTACCGGGACCAAAGGTGAATCCTGATATAGCGAAAACCAGGAATTCAACACCTTATGTCGGATTGATCTCGCCTCCTCCTCATCATGATATTTATTCCATTGAAGATCTTTCACAACTTATTTATGATTTAAAATCAGCAAATAGGGAAGCACGAATCAATGTCAAGTTGGTATCTGAAGTTGGTATTGGTACCGTCGCGGCAGGAGTTGCCAAAGCGAAGGGTGATGTCATATTGATCTCAGGTCACGATGGTGGTACTGGAGCTTCACCATTAACATCATTGAAACATGCCGGTTTGCCTTGGGAGCTAGGACTAGCTGAAGCCCAGCAGACCTTGGTCATGAACAATCTCAGGAACAGAGTGGTCCTGGAATGCGACGGACAACTAAAAACGGGGCGAGATGTGGCGATTGCCTGTTTATTAGGTGCAGAAGAATTTGGCTTTGCAACGGCACCATTGGTAGCTTCGGGATGTGTGATGATGCGTGTTTGTCATTTAAATACCTGTCCTGTAGGCATCGCTACGCAGAATCCGGAATTAAGAAAGAAATTCAAGGGTAAGCCAGAACATGTTGTCGACTTCATGTATTTCGTTGCGCAAGAGTTGCGTGAAATTATGGCAGAACTTGGTTTCAAAACCGTGAACGAAATGGTTGGACAAGTGCAAAAGCTTGATCGAAATAAAACAATCGATTTCTATAAGTCAAACGGATTGGATCTGTCTCCAATACTACATAAAGTTGAAGTGCCTGTGGATACGAAATTGTATAACACTGAAATACAAGATCATGGTCTAGAAAAATCCTTGGACTTCAAGATTATCCAGCAAGCTCATCCAGCCTTGTTTAGAAAGGAAAAAATAGTATTGGAGTCAAAGATCACGAATATGGATCGCGCTTTTGGAGCTATATTAAGTAATGAA
>CBESOB010000183.1:0-5752 GCA_965530995.1 uncultured Flavobacteriaceae bacterium | reverse complement strand
GCCTGTGGTTTTTCACGAACATATTTATTATTTCAGGGAAGTGTTTCAAGGAGAACCCATTAGAGTCAGTTTAGAAGTCACGGGCTTAAGTGAAGATGGTGGTTTTTTTGAGTTTGTACATAATTTTTATGATAAACATGGAAAGAATCTTGCTCATGGTGAGATTTTTGGTGCTTGGATTGACCTCAAAACAAGGAAATTGACTGGTTTCCCAAAGGAGCTAGAGCCTATTCTAGAGGATTTTCCGAAGGCTAAGGAATTCAGGGTGCTTTCCAAAGAAGACACGAGAAAATACGGGAAGTTACCAGTTGATCTTACTTGAAAGGTTGGTGCTCTTTAAAGGATTTGATCTTGACATTAGACGCTAGTGGCTTTATAAAGTGATTTACCCAGGATCTTTTATGCTTGAAATAACAAATCAGGTCTTCAGGTTTTGCGCCCAAAGTACTTTTTATTTCGGAGGCAGTTCTGCCAAGATTGATGCGTTTTGAACCGTGTTCTAAGCCTAATCGCACATAGTCATTCAATATTCTGGGGTAAATCGCTTGTTCTTTATTGAGCGAATAGTCCAATCCAATAAAATGGGCATCAAGATTCTCTTGATTAACCATGGCAGAGAGGAATCCTACGAGTTTATCTTCAAGAAAATAGCCCATCACAATGAATTTATCGTGATACACTGCTTTTAGATTGGTATACGTATTCAGGTTCAAGACCTGAGCATTGAAATTCGCGTTAGAAATGGTGTTTTCGTAAAGCAGTTGTAGCTCATCCTTGTATTTGGCAACATCGTCATCTGTAAATCGCTTCGCTACCAATCCTTTGCTTGATGAATCAGCCTTGTTTGCCTTAACTCGATACTTGGACCTGAGAGCTCTTTTATAATCTTCAAACGACCTCCATTCAGGTTTCAAGCTAATGATCATATTGGGCTCCACTTGCATAATGGCATAGTCGAAATCCTTTAAATTATCTGTTATATAAATCGATTCCTCTTTAAAATCCTTTACAAAAATACCGTTGAGTTTTTTTGTGGATTTCGTCAAGGCCTTAACAGCTTTTGCAATGGCTTTGAAGGTTTCTATTTTATTTTCACCAGCTTTTAAGAATGTTCCGTACTCACCACTTAAAAAGACATTGCCTACGAATAGGATTCGGATTTTACTATTGCAAAAAAGTTTGTTGATGGTTCGCTTCAACCAACTGGATATTTTGATATTTTTCGTGATGGTCTTAACGCTAATGGACACTAATTGAGTATTGGCAAATGCTACGGGCTCATCTCCATTATAAATGATAATATATTTAAAGCCGATGTCAGGATTGGCGTTCTCAAACGCTTTAAGGAATTCAGGCGTATAATAAATATTATCGCCACAGCCCAAAGAATCCCAATGTTCCGAACCGATTTCGTCGACAGAATTAAAAAAAGAAGATCTTAGTTCACTCACGGAACAGTTTTTGGTTGTGTATTATGTGACACTAAATATACTCCTGCAAAAATAAGCAAGGCTGCCATTATCTTCACAATGCCAATAGAATCGACACCCATTAACATAGCGAAAATACCAGCAATTACAGGTTGTATGTAAATAAAAGTGCCTACAGTTGTCGCCTTTAATTTCGTCAATGCCAACGGATTTAGGATATAAGTCGCAAATGTGGCGCCTACTATTACAAAAGCAACCGAAAAAGACACATAAGGGGTGAAACTTTGCCATTCTATCGCCTGGAATTCACCAAAACCAATTGGTGCAACTAATATCAATCCAAACAAGAATAGCCATTTAATGAAAGTGAATGGGTGGTATTTCGCAGTCAATTTCTTAATGAGGATGATGTAAATACTAAACGAGATCGCATTGATGAATATCATTAAGTTCCCTAATGGGATATTATCTCCAATTCTTGTGGATTTCCCATAAATGGTCAAGATCACTGCGCCGCACAATCCTAAGATAACACCAATGATCTTTAGTTTTGTGATTCTCTCCTTCAAGAAAAAGGATGACAGAATCAAAATTATGATCGGTATGGTAGTAACTATGACAGAGGCATGTATGGGAGTCGTAAACTCAAGCCCTTTAAGAAATAACAACATATTTATTACAATCCCGAAAATGGCAGCGTAAAAGAACTTTATATAGTCTTTTTTATCAATTTTTTCGGTTTTGAAGAATATGCCAAAAAGCCAGAATAATATCGTTGCCCCAAGCACTCTAGCAAGCACCAATCCTAACGGTCCAATATAACCATCATTCATAATGGTCTTGGCAAAGGTGTAATTGATGGCATAAAGCAACTGTACAGCAAATAGTGCTATGAGTGCAAAAGTCCTACTATTCATTCATTGCAAGTTTAGCAGCTTCAACAGTCGATTTACTGTTTCCAATAAAAATAGAATCATTGATAATTACCACTGGTCGACTTAAAAACGTATAGTGTTCAAGTATAAAAGACTTGTAATCCTCTTCATTGAGGTTTTCATTTTTTAAGTCACGTTCTTTGTATAATTTTGCACGTTTGCTGAATAAGGACTCATAACTACCCGCCAAATCTTTCATTGCCTCAACTTGCTTCACCGTGATCGGTTGTGTTTTTATGTCTTGAAGAATAACATCCGAACCTATATTCAATTCTTTCAATATTCTTACGCATGTGCTACACGTCTTGAGGTAGTATATTTTCTTCATGAGGCAAAGTAAGGCTATTTCATTTTAAAAATAATTACATTTACCTCGAAAATCTTCATCCATGGATTACTATTCTATTGCCACTGTATTGATCGTATTATCCGCTGTTTTCGGTTATATCAATGTGCGATTCTTAAAGCTTCCTATTACCATTGGACTTATGGTTATCACCATTTTATTCACCATGGTCATTCTTGGAATTAGTTATTTTGATGACACATTACTATTGAAAGAACGCGAGCTTATTGCCCAAATTGATTTTAGGACCGTACTCTTGGACATTATGTTGTCCTTTCTGCTATTCGCTGGTGCTCTCCATACTAATTTTAAACAACTTAAAATACAACGTGGCCCCATATTGGTGTTTGCGACTTTAGGCGTCTTAGTATCCACCTTCTTGGTGGGCATCATCATGTTTTATGTATTACAACTTGTTGGATTGCAAGTGGATTTCATTTATTGCTTGCTCTTTGGGGCGTTAATATCACCTACAGACCCTATTGCTGTTTTGGGAATCTTGAAACAGGCTGATGCCCCTAAAAAACTGGAAACTAAAATTGTTGGAGAATCCTTATTCAATGATGGTGTTGGTGTCGTTATTTTCCTAACGATATTTGCCATTGCAAGTGATGGAGGAGATGTGTCATTCGCGTATATAGCAGAAATGTTTGCTGTTGAAGTTCTCGGAGGAATTGCCCTTGGGTTGTTATTGGGTTGGGTAACGTATCGTCTGATGAAATCGATAGACGATTACGATGTTGAAGTTATCATTACAATCGCTGCAGTAATGGGAGGGACGCTTTTAGCGCAAAAACTCCATACATCTGCACCATTAGCTATGGTTGCTTGTGGATTAGTGGTTGGTAACGATACCATGAGGAATTCTGCGATGAGCGAGATCACAGAAACCTATGTCGATAAATTTTGGGAATTAGTGGATGTCTTATTGAACACCCTACTTTTTGTATTAATAGGTATGGAAATACTCGTACTCACTTTTGACGGACAGTATATCCTAGCGGGCTTTATTGGTATTCCAGTAGTTCTAGCATGTAGGTACATTTCACTCTGGGGCCCCATAAAGTTCTTTCAGAAAAAGCTAGATTTTGTGCCAAAAACGAATTTGATCATGACTTGGGGAGGATTACGAGGCGGTATATCCATTGCATTGGCGTTGAGCCTTACTGCTGAAATGCACAAAGAATTGTTCTTGGTGATTACCTATATAATAGTGGCATTCTCGATTATTGGTCAAGGCCTTACTGTTGGTCCACTGATTAAGCGATTAGCTAAAAATTCAGATTAAGAAAATCGGTCACTTCACTATAGGGAATGGTGAATTCAAGCATTTTCAAAGAAAAATCCTCTAGTTCATGTTGATTATAAACTACGACCAGACCATCTTCGCTAAATCCTAGGGATTCAGGGAGATTTACTTTATAGTTCGACAAGGAATCCGTTGAATCCGTTTCTTCTTCAATGGCTTTTTTAAAGTGCTTATCGACAAGTGATATTAAATTGTCCAACTGATCACTTATATCTTCATAATCATATACCTCACCGTTTGAGGGGTCAAAGTTTAAAAAAGAGATGACACTATTACCATGAACTCCTCCAGTATTTAAATATGTATTTAAAGCTATACTTATTATTTCTGAAGATTCAAGTGTTATTTCTCCATCAATAAAGGCTTCCCAGGGTTGCGCGCTGTCATCTAGGGTTTTGGAGAAACTCATGAACTCCACATTGAAGTTTTCAGCAGCCTGTTTGATCGTTGGAGCACTAGTTGTGTTTTTATTTATATCCAAGGCATTTATTACATAATCCTCGAGACGAGAATTAATAGTATTAGCAACCTCTGAAGTGCCTTCTGCTTTAGGTATATTAACTTCTATGATGGCATTTTCTTCCATAGTGAAATTGTCTTCAAAAAAGACAAGGGAAGATTCTTCAGAACAGGAAATTAGTGCTATTGAAGCTATTAAGAAGAACACGATTTTTTTCATGGGATGCTTAAAAAGGTTGAACATACACTAAAGGTATTGCTTAGATTTGAATAGAACGAATTATAAATTACTTTTGTTGTCACGAAAAATGACGAAATGAAATTCAATACCAAGACAATACACGGAGGACAAGAACATGACCCGGCTTATGGTTCTGTGATGCCACCTATATACCAAACATCAACGTATGCTCAAAGCACACCGGGTGGGCATAAAGGGTACGAGTATTCAAGAACGCACAATCCCACACGTAATGCTTTGGAAAATGCCTTTGCAAGTATAGAGAACGGAAAATACGGCCTAGCATTTGGATCTGGTTTAGCTGCAATTGATGCCGTAATCAAATTATTGAAACCTGGAGATGAAGTAATATCAACAAATGACCTTTATGGCGGTACTTACCGTCTTTTTACAAAAATATTTGAAGGCTTTGGTATTAAGTTTCATTTTATTGGCATGCAGAATGCTGATAATATAGAGTCTTATGTTAATGATAAGACAAGACTTATTTGGGTGGAAACCCCTACCAATCCAATGATGAACATCATCGATATCAAAGCCGTGAGCCGTGTAGCAAAAAAACATGATGTTCCTTTAGCGGTGGATAATACATTTGCAACACCATACTTGCAACTGCCATTGGATCTAGGTGCGGATATCGTTATGCACTCTGCAACTAAATATTTAGGAGGTCATAGCGATGTGGTTATGGGAGCCTTAGTTGTTAAGGACAAGGAGCTTGCTGATAAATTATATTTCATACAAAATGCAAGTGGTGCAGTTTGTGGGCCCCAAGACAGTTTTCTTGTATTAAGGGGAATCAAGACATTACATGTACGAATGCAACGTCATTGTGAAAACGGCAAGACCGTTGCCGAATATTTAGCTTCACATCCTAAGATCGAGAAGGTGTATTGGCCCGGTTTCGAGGATCATCCTAATCACCAAATTGCCAAAGAGCAAATGAATGATTTTGGAGGAATGATCTCTTTTGTCACAAAAGGGAATGATTATAATGAAGCTATTAAAATTGTAGAGAATTTAAAAATATTT
>CBESOB010000182.1:0-5760 GCA_965530995.1 uncultured Flavobacteriaceae bacterium | reverse complement strand
GCCATAGGGTTTATGGATTTCGAGGGTAATTTCAATCACGCTATCATGATACGGACCTTCCTTAGTAAAGATCATGAATTGCATTGGCAAGCTGGTGCGGGATTGGTTTCGAAATCTGATCCCGAGAACGAATTACAGGAAGTCTACAACAAATTAGGAGCTTTGAACAAGGCCATAGAATTGGCTGAAAACATTTGATTATGAAAAAAGTACTGGTCATCGATAATTACGATAGCTTTACATACAATTTGGTGCATTATCTTGAGGATCTTGATTGTGATGTCACTGTAAAAAGAAATGACAAACTCACTTTGGATGAGGTGCAACCATTCGAAAAGATAGTCTTGTCTCCTGGCCCAGGTATTCCCGACGAAGCAGGTTTATTGAAAGACATTATAAAAAAATACGCTTCGACAAAAAGTATTCTAGGCGTTTGCTTAGGACAACAAGCCATTGGTGAAGTATTTGGAGGATCCTTAATTAATCTAGATGAGGTCTTTCATGGCGTTGCAACCAATGTGACGACGTGTGTTAGTGATGAATCATTATTTAATGGCTTAGGGGAATCCTTCCTTGTTGGTCGTTACCATTCTTGGGTTGTAGACAATGATTTACCTGATGTATTAGAAGCAACATCGTTCGATGAGAACGGACAGATCATGTCTTTAAGACATAAAGAATACGACGTAAAAGGAGTGCAATATCATCCGGAGTCGGTCCTCACACCAAACGGGAAACAAATTTTGAAGAACTGGCTGAACAGTTAAGACGGTCATTCCTTCCCGAGTATTCGAGACGGAATCCATTATAAATCGAAGTATAAACAAATAGATTCCGCATCAAGTGCGGAATGACAAATATGAAAGATCTACTAAATAGACTCATAAACCACGAAGTCATTTCCAAGGAAGAGGCGAAACAGGTATTGGTAAATATTTCTGAAGGGGAGTATAACCAAAGTCAAATAGCATCTTTTCTCACGGTGTATATGATGCGTAGTATCACTTTGGAAGAGCTTGAAGGATTTCGTGATGCCTTACTCGAACTTTGTATTCCTGTAGAATTATCAGCGTATAATCCTATTGATCTATGTGGGACTGGAGGTGATGGCAAGGATACTTTTAATATATCAACGCTTTCCTCATTCGTGACTGCAGGAGCTGGCCTACACGTTGCCAAACACGGAAATTACGGCGTGTCCTCGTCCTGCGGATCGAGTAACGTCATGGAGTATTTAGGTATTAAATTTACGAACGATAGCGAATTTCTAGAAAGATCCATAGACAAGGCAGGTATATGTGTATTGCATGCGCCACTATTCCATCCAGCCATGAAAAATGTAGCCCCTATAAGAAGAGAACTAGGCGTCAAGACTTTTTTCAATATGCTCGGCCCAATGGTGAATCCCGCATTTCCGAAGAACCAATTGGTTGGTGTCTTTAATCTGGAATTGCAACGATTGTATGGTTATCTATATCAAAAGACTGATAAAAACTATACCATTCTTCATGCGCTTGATGGTTATGATGAAATATCACTTACAGGAGATACAAAAGCCATCAGAAACGCATCGGAAAGTATTCTGTCACCTATCGATTTTGGCGTTGCAACTTTAACACAACAGGATATTTATGGAGGCAATTCAGTGGAAGACGCAGCGAAGATATTTGTCGATGTCATTAGTGGCAAAGGCACTGAAGCACAAAACAATGTGGTTTGTGCCAATGCTGGTATGGCTATAGCAACAGCTAAAAATCTGGAACCAATACAAGGGTTCGAACTGGCCAAAGAATCACTGCTTTCAGGCAAAGGTCTTAAGGCATTACAAACATTACAAGAATTGAGTAAATGACCATATTAGATAAAATAGTCAAGGACAAACGGAAAGAAATTGGTCTTCGCAAACAACTCATTGCGATATCGCATTTAGAGCGATCTGTTCTGTTTGATCGTGACACTGTTTCTATGGCTAATAATTTACGAAACAGTTCGTCTGGAATAATTGCTGAACACAAGCGACGCTCCCCTTCAAAGTCAGTTATTAATAATGATCTTAATGTCTTTGATGTCGCTAAAGGCTATGAAGATGCTGGGGTAAGTGGTATGTCTGTTCTCACCGATGGAAAATATTTTGGTGGCTCGCTTGACGATTTGCTGACCGCTAGGGCCAGTTGTCATTTACCATTACTTCGTAAGGAATTTATTATTGACGAATATCAAATATTGGAAGCAAAAGCTTATGGCGCAGATGTGATATTATTGATTGCGGCAATTTTGACACGAGAAGAGATCAAACTATTCTCCGAATTGGCCAAATCCTTAAATTTGGATGTCTTATTAGAAGTCCACAATGAAGAAGAATTACATAAAGCTATTATGCCAAGCTTGGATATGCTAGGAGTCAATAATCGCAACTTAAAAACATTTGAAATCAGCTTGGAAACAAGTAAAACTTTAAGCGGCCTGATACCAAATGATTTCGTTAAGGTATCAGAAAGTGGTATCAGTTCGGTTAATGCCATTAAAGAATTACAACCCTATGGTTACAAGGGTTTTCTTATTGGAGAGAATTTCATGAAAACGGATGACCCAGGTTCAAGTGCCAAGAAATTTATAGAAACGCTAAACAAACAAAGTCACTTCGAGTGATTTTTGAGGAACGAAAAAATTGTATTGAGAAAATGAAACTAAAAGTCTGTGGCATGAAATACCAGGATAACATCTTAGATGTTTCAGCATTGCAACCAGACTATCTTGGGTTCATCTTTTATGAAAAATCCTCACGCTTTTTTGATGGTGATATTCCTGAATTGCCAGATTCGATAAAGAAAGTGGGTGTTTTTGTTGATGCTTCGATTCAATTCGTATTGGACAAAATAGAAAAGTACGATCTTCAAGCCGTTCAGTTACATGGGCAAGAAACACCAGAGTTTTGCAGGGAATTGAAGTGTCATTACGAGGAGCGAAGCGACGTGGTAATCTCATCAAAAGATAAAGATTGCCACATCACGCCAAAAAGCGTGATTCGCAATGACATTTCAATTAAAATCATCAAAGTATTTTCAATCAAAGACAGCTTCGACTTTTCAGTTCTCGAAGATTATGAAGCCGTTTGTGATTACTATCTATTTGACACAAAAGGGAAATTACCAGGCGGCAACGGATATATGTTCGATTGGGATTTATTAAACGGATACCCATCTAATAAGCCCTTTTTATTAAGTGGCGGCATTGGATTACGAGAAACTGAAAACTTAAAAAAGTTCTTGAAAAGTAATGCTTCTAAGTTCTGTTATGCTATAGATGTGAATAGTAGATTTGAAATTGAACCAGGATTGAAGAATATAGAGTTATTAACGGAATTTAAAAAAAATGTCATTACGAGGAGTCCCGATGCTTCGGGGCGACGTGGTAATCTCTTTATTTGAAGCAGATTGCCACAACTTTTTTCAAAAGTTTCGCAATGACAATAATATTAAAATATGGAAAATTACCACATAAACGAAAAAGGCTATTACGGAGAATTTGGAGGTTCTTACATTCCAGAAATGCTCTATCCAAATGTAGAGGAACTGCGGCAGAACTATTTGAAAATCATGGCAGAACCTGACTTCCAAAAAGAATTCAACCAACTACTTAAAGATTATGTTGGGCGCCCATCCCCGCTTTATTTTGCGAAGCGATTGTCCAAAAAGTACAACACTAAGGTATACTTAAAGCGAGAAGACCTCAACCATACAGGAGCGCATAAGATCAACAATACTATTGGGCAAATTCTCATGGCCCAACGCTTGGGTAAAACACGGATCATTGCTGAAACTGGAGCAGGTCAGCATGGTGTAGCGACAGCAACGGTTTGCGCCCTTATGGGTATGGAATGTATTGTGTATATGGGAGAGATCGATATCGCGAGACAGGCACCAAATGTAGCGCGGATGAAAATGTTAGGAGCCAAAGTGGTTCCTGCATTATCTGGCAGCCGCACCTTAAAAGACGCCACGAATGAAGCGATTCGTGATTGGATCAATAATCCTGTAAACACGCATTACATAATAGGTTCGGCTATTGGGCCGCATCCGTATCCGGATATGGTCACCAAGTTTCAATCGATAATTTCAGAAGAAATAAAATGGCAATTACAAGAAAAAGAAGGTCGTGAACATCCAGATTATGTCGTCGCTTGTATTGGTGGAGGGAGTAATGCCGCCGGAACCTATTATCATTTTCTGGAAAATGAAGACGTTGGCATCATCGCTGTGGAAGCCGCAGGAAAAGGGATTCACTCTGGCGAAAGTGCGGCAACATCGGTACTTGGTAAAGAAGGTATCATTCATGGATGTAAAACCCTTTTAATGCAGACCACAGATGGACAAATAACCGAGCCCTACTCTATTTCTGCAGGATTGGATTATCCGGGCGTTGGTCCGTTGCACTCGCATTTATATACTTCTGGACGTGGTGAATTCTATTCGGCAACAGATGATGAAGCCATGACCGCTGGTCTTGAATTAGCCCAGCTGGAAGGCATTATTCCGGCTATTGAAACCAGTCATGCATTGGCTATTTTTGAACACAGAACATTCGATCCAGATGACATTGTAGTCATTAGTTTATCTGGTCGTGGGGATAAGGATCTAGACACCTATATCAATCATTTTAAGCTATAAATGAAATACACAGTACTCATTATATTCCTATTGATTTGTTTTTCCGGTAAACAGGAAAAGGGGGGACACCCTCGTATTTTGGTTGATGTGACGAATGATGTCGTCGTGCCTAAACACTATATCGTTTCTAAAACAGATGAGAGCATAATAATCGATGGAATTGCTAATGAGTCATCTTGGAAGAAGGCCGAATATACCGATAAATTCATCGATATCGAAGGTGTAAAACAGCCACGATTCGACACCCAGGTCAAGATGTTGTGGGATGATACGAACCTATATGTGTATGCCGAAATGGAAGAACCACATATCTGGGGTTATCTGAAACAACGAGATACGGTTATCTTTTATAATAACGATTTTGAAGTGTTTGTAGACCCTTTTAATTCTGGAAGTAGTTACGGTGAAATTGAGATCAACGCTTTGAATACGGTCTGGGACCTTTTCTTGGATAAACCATATCGGGTTGGCGGAAATGCCGATTTTAATTGGAATCTTGATGATCTGAAAACGGCGATTAAAATTAAAGGAACGCTCAATGACCCTTCCGATATTGATTCACTATGGACTGTTGAGATGGCTATCCCACTACATCCATTTGTTTCAATGAAACAGAATGCGAAAAACTACCCAAAAGACGGTGAGCAATGGCGTATTAATTTCTCAAGGGTAGAATGGGATCATGACCTTGTGAATGGAAAATACTATCGGAAAAAAATAGATGATAACTATCTAAAGGAATACAATTGGGTTTGGAGCAACCAGAAAGTCATCAATATGCATGAACCTGAAAAGTGGGGATTCCTTCAATTTACCGAGAGCAATTCAACGGATGGCATTGCCTTCCTTGAAGATGATGATCTTATGATCAAACAGACCGCATTCGCCCTTTTCAGGAAAACGAGCTATGGAGATTTAAAACATTTATTAGAAAACGAGACTGGATTCAATCAAGCTTTGGATATACACCATTCAAAAGATAAAACACTGATGGCTATTTTCAATAAAACAAATATCGGTTTTGAATACACCCTTGAAAGCCCTTTCACTAAAACAACCTATAGTATAAACCAAGACGGAATACTAAAAGCAC
>CBESOB010000181.1:0-5781 GCA_965530995.1 uncultured Flavobacteriaceae bacterium | reverse complement strand
GTGTTAAAGAGATCTTAATATTAGCTCCTTGTAATTGTGCAAGTGGCAAGGATTTCTTCTTATAGCCTAAGAATGATATGGTTACTGTACCATTCGTTAAATTATTAGGTACTTTCAATGAAAAATCTCCTTCTGTATTCGTTACCGTGCTTATGTTGGTGCCATCGATATTTAGATCTGCAAATATTAATGGTTTTTTGGTATTACTATCTATGACCTTGCCTTTATACTCAGTGTAATCTTGATCATTTTGGGCGTATACAGGATTTGTGTACGCAGTAGATAAGAAAAAAAGGGCTATAAATGAGATCATCACGAATCTCGACGTGTTGATTTGAATTTCTTTATTCATGGCAATCTAAAGTTAAATTATGACCTGATAATATACAGAAAATCCATCTGAAATCCTAAATTTTTAACGCTCATTAACAGGTTGTAGTTGATAATTAACCTTTACGGAAAGAGCAAGAATTATGACAAATTTGGTTACAGTTCAAATGCGTTATTATTAACAAAGAAAATAGAGTTCACCAAAAATAGCTTGCCGTTTTCCCAGAAACTACGGAACAAAACATTATCTACCATATAGATCAGGCTTCCGCTACCCATGCGTTCTTCTCCAAAAACAAGTGTGTTACCTAACTTCTTCATTGCCTCACTGCCGGCAAACCCAGAGACTTTCAGTGGTTTATCACCGAGATGGGCGACGTTGTAATTATTCTCAAACAAACTATAAGCAGAGTTTCCTAATTTAAGCGTGTAATAACTATCGTCATAACCAAAGGCCATAGGATGGGTTTTGTCTACTTTTACCTTAAAAATAGCGCCTGTGATCAATTGCTTTGCATTCTCTCTTTCCCTATCTGCATATGGAATGAGGTTTTTCTTTTTCTCTTCCTCTTTTTTATCATTTTCTACACGTTTTAAGGAAAATCCTTTTTTTCCGGCAAAACTATTAAGGGCACGATCAATGGCAATTACTTTCCCGCCAGCGCGAATCCAAGCTTGGAGTTTCTCCATCCCTTTTTCATTTAGTGTTTCACTATACCAGCCGCTTGGCATGATCAACACATTGAATTTATTTAGATTAATTCTACTAAAATTAGCAGTATTTATAGAGGTTACAGGATAATGTAATTGTTGCTCGAAGAAATGCCAAAGCGCGCCATAACTCAATGAGGACGTCCCCTTTCCTGATAAAATAGCTACTTTTTGCTTGTTCACTAATTTAATGTCTGGGGATCCAAAATCAGGACCACGCGTTGAGAATCCAGAACTTACCGCATGTAATCGTCTGTTAAATTTATTAGCCGAATTCAAAAGAATGTCATCAAGATCAGCAACTGATTTATTGTCTCCTCTAACAATTATCAAGGATCCTCTGTCAAAATCTTGACCTGCAGTATTCATAGGTTTTTCCGTAAAGCGAACTTTAATATTTTGCTTCAATAGATCTGCAAGGAATTCAGCATCTTGTAAGCTATTCCAATTCAGCATGTATCCGGTTGCATTGGTGTTTTTTGTATTTTCAATCGGTGTTGTACCGACAGATTGCGTTGAAATCAAACTTGTGCTTGCCACTGTTTCCAATCCATAAGCATACGGTAAGCTCCACGCCGTGATATCATAAGTCAAAGAGTCGCTTAATTTCCCATCCGGTTCAAACAAGGCTTTGACCATTTTTCCTTTTGGCTGATTTGTACTAACTACTAATGCATCTGAAGAAATAGTCATACTTCCATCAGTATTGGATTGATAGCTATGACCACTAACACGACTGCCCGAGGCGTTGCCATATGTAATTTCATGTTTATCTAGTAATTCTTTCAAGGCTTCCACTTTATCCTGGTTACCTTTCATGACATAACTTTTATATTTCAATCCAGAAGTATCAAAGAATCTCTTGAATTCTAGATTGAGTTTGGCAGCATTCTGTGACGATATTTCTACGGTCGACAATCCAGCTGTGGTATGATGTGTCACGCGATCGATCAAGGTCAAAACATCTCCTTCATCATTCAAGACCCCCAATCCACCTCGACTGTGCCCTCCTTGCTCATAAGTCATTCCTATGGCGCCCATAAAGGTAGGATAGGTGTCACCATAACTTGGATAGAAAAGATCAAATCGTTCTTTAGTGAAGAAAAGCCAACCATTGGCATCGAAATACTTAGCATGATTCTTACCAATTTGTGATTGGAATTCACGTTGCCAATCACTAATGATCTCATGATAAGGTTCTGCGGCTGGTGCAAAATAATAAGGTTCATTAATACCCTGCTCATGAAAATCAACATGAATATGTGGCATCCATTTATTATAGACCTTCAATCGCGATTGAGATTCAATTTGTGATGCCCAAGCCCAATCCCTATTTAGGTCAAAAAGATAATGGTTTGCTCTTCCTCCTGGCCATGGTTCATTATGTTCACTCGCTTGCTGACTTATATCGTATGGAGTACTGGCAGTTGTATTGAACCAGTTAGCATAGCGATCACGCCCATCAGGGTTGATACAAGGGTCAATAATGACAACAGTATTCTTCAACCATTCTTGTTTTTCGGTTAGAAGTTTATAAAGGGTTAGCATAGATGCTTCGGTACTCGAAGCTTCATTGCCATGTACATTATAACTCATCCAAACAATTGCAATCTCAGGATTGGTATTTTCGCCTGACATTATTCCGGCATTTTTGAGGTTGTTTTGTCTTATGGTTTCAATATTCCTGATATTTTCTTCTGAAGATATATACGTCACATATAATGGTCTTCGCTCATACGTGGAGCCATATTGCTCCATTTTGACTTGATTTGGCATTTGAGACTCTACATGTTTAAAATAGTCGACCACCTGATGATGACGAGAAAATTTAGTACCTATCTCATAACCTAGAAAATCACTAGGTGATTGAATTTGTTGTGCAATTGAAACAGAGATTGATGTGAAAACGACGAAGAGGGCGCTTAAGAATTTTTGCATGATTGATTAGTTTTTGCTGAATGTATAAAGTAAAGATAGCAAGCCGAAACGAATTAACTAAAAATTAGTAATTAAAATCTTCAAGAGCATTATATTTACAACACAATTCAATGCTAACTATGCCAAACGACTGTATTGCGTTTAGAGATACTAATTATTTTTCGTCACTTATCTGCGACTATCTAGATGAAAAGCCTGAACTAAAGTCGTTTTACAACCGCTTTCCACATATCGAGAATTTCAAGGCACAGATTGATGAAAAAAAGGAATCTGAAAGCGGTCACCTAGAGCGCAGTCGAAAGGTGCTTTCAGAAACCCTGAAAAAGCAATACGCTACTTTAGATACTTCTAAGAAAACCTTATCCAATATTGATGTATTGGCAAAAGTGAATTCGTTTACCATTACCACTGGACATCAATTAAATCTTTTTACTGGTCCATTATATTTTTTATATAAAATTATTTCAACCATAAACCTCACCAAGGAACTCAAAGTAGAATTTCCAGATTACAATTTCGTACCTATTTATTGGATGGCTTCTGAAGATCACGATTTCGAAGAGATCAACTATTTCAATTTCGACGGCAAGAAAGTAAAGTGGAATCGCGCATCTTCTGGTGCCGTTGGTGAACTTGACCTTGAAGGGTTGGACAAGGTATTTGAAGCTTTTTCTGAACAACTAGGCAATAGTAATAATGCCAAAGAATTAAAGGCCATGTTCAAGAATGCCTATCTTAGAGAAGGTAATCTGTCTGATGCAACAAGATATTTGGCTAACGAATTGTTCAAGGAATACGGACTGGTGATAGTTGATGCCAATGATCCTGAATTGAAGCGTTTGTTCATTCCTTTTATGGAAGATGAGCTTATAGATCAAACGTCCTACAAAGAAGTTTCCAAAACAAATCATTTAATCAACAAATTATCAAATAATTATAAAATTCAGGTAAATCCGCGTGAGATCAATCTATTTTATATTACCGATGGCTTGCGTGAGCGTATCATTTATGAAAATGAAAGATATAGAGTAGTCAACACAGATATTACCTGGAGTTTGAGTGAGATAAAAACAGTGCTCTTAGAGCACCCAGAAAGGTTTAGTCCTAATGTCATTCTACGACCGCTGTATCAAGAAGTTATTTTGCCTAATCTATGTTATATAGGCGGCGGTGGTGAATTGGCCTATTGGTTTCAATTAAAATCTAATTTTCAAGCTCATAAAGTCCCATTCCCAATTTTATTACTTCGTAATTCAGTGTTGATCAAAACTGGAAAGCAATCTGAAAAAATGGATAAATTGAATGTTTCGGTGACAGAACTTTTCATGAAGCAGCAAGAATTGATAGTGAAGAAGGTTAATGAATTATCAGAGTTTGAAATCGATTTCTCGAAGCAAAAAAAATATCTTAAAAAGCAATTTGAAGATTTGCATAAGCTGGCACAGCAAACCGACAGATCATTCTTAGGCGCTGTCGAAGCTCAGGAACGCAAACAAATAAAAGGCTTGGAGCATTTGGAGAAGCGTTTACTAAAGGCTCAAAAACGTAAATTAAAAGACCATACCAAAAGAATCATTGAGTTGCAGAATCAATTGTTCCCTGGGCAAAGCCTTCAAGAACGTAACCTTAATTTTTCTGAGGTTTATTTGGAATATGGTGCTGCCTTGATACCGAAGCTGGTTCAGGTGTTAAAACCTCTACAAAACGAATTCTTGATTTTAGAATTATAAAAAGGCAAACGTCGAAGCTTGCCTTTTTAAATATTTAATGACTAACCCTTAATCCCATTGTTTTTGGGTTGTGCTTAAACCTTGATACACAAAAGTATGCCCAGCGCTAGCTACACTAGGTAAATCGCCGGTATCACCTGATCCATATTGATACTTGTTACCCGAAGTGGAAAGATCTTTGAAAGACATGGAATTGGCATAAAAAATACCCAAGAATCCAGTATTGGTCGTCGGACTGTCACTTCCTTTAAGGACTGCATGATTTTCGCCTGCTACACTGTCGGGAAGTAATCCGCCCAGATCAGCATAACCAGATACAGCATCCGTACTGGATTGTTTTACTTTATTTGCAGCTGGATTAGCAGCTTGAGAATTGTATTTAAAGGCGAAGATATAGCCGCCATTAGGTATCGTTAAGCCATTGTTATTAGCAATGGTAAAACCCGAACCAGCGCCACTATTAGCACTGACATCCGTATAGTCGGCATCTGATGTAGCTGCCTTTGTAACATTACTAAGGCTTGCAGCTAAAGCATTATATTCTGCTTCAGTAATAGCTACCCATTCGCCTGCCGCAGCTGCTGTGTAAGCGGCTTCAGAAGTTGAAAGAAAGGAAGCGATATCATCCACATTATTGAGGGTCACCGAAACATTGCCACTAGCTGTATCACTAGAATTCGTAACACTCACAGCGGCTGTTAAGGTAGGATTGGATTCAAAATCGAAGGCGGAAGCATCATTAACCGTAACGGCACCCGTTGCGGCATCTATACTAAAGGCGTTGCCTACTGATTGAGAGCTAAGACTATAAGTCAAGGCGCCCGTAATATTCGTGGTGATGATTCCAATGGATAATCCTCCAGCTGGATTTTCGTTAATAGTGACCGTAATATCCGAGGCACTTGCAGTAAAAGCCTCACTATCATCGCTACTACATGACGTAAATAATAGCAGACTAAATAAGGCACTACCAATAAAAATTTTAGTGGTTAATTTCATAATACAGTTGTTTGTGGTTGTTAAAATTAATAGATTAAAAAATGACTTGTTTCTGATAATGTTGCCGACAATT
>CBESOB010000180.1:0-5785 GCA_965530995.1 uncultured Flavobacteriaceae bacterium | reverse complement strand
AAGAAGCGGCGGAGAAAACTGCGGATAGGATTCTTGCCATCGTAAAACGCAATAGATCTAAATTTGCGGACCTTTTAGACCTTTCTTCAGATAAGGTGAGCAATGAAAAAGGAGGCGAAATCGAGTTTGCCTACGGTGCAGGAATGGCTCCAGAATTCAAGAGTTTCTCCTTTGAGAATAAGAAAGGTGATGTTGATGTGGTAAGGACTTCATTTGGCTATCACATTATCGAAATTCTAAGTCAAGGCGATAAACAAAGAGCCATCAAAGTTGCGACAATTGCCGAACTAATTGAACCATCTCAAAAAACCATTGATAATACATTCAATGAGGCCTCAAAATTCGAGATTGCAGTTTCTAAAGGTGTTTTTGATGATGTTGCTAAAGAGAACATTTACTCTTTAAGACCAGTTAATGGCATAAAGGAGCTTGATGAAAATATTCCAGGCATTGGTAATCAGCGAGCAATCGTAAGATGGGCATTTGAAGAAGGTAATAACGTTGGTGCCATAAAACGTTTTAATTTCAATGGTGGTTACGCCGTTGTTCAATTACGAGCAAAGAATAAGGCAGGTCTTATGAGTACTGAAGATGCATCTGTTACGGCCACACCTGCAATTAGGAAAGAGAAAAAAGCAGCAATCATTAGAGGGCGTATTACAGGCAAGGCATTTGATGATATTAGCACTTCGGAGAATCAAACGATCAAAGTAGCATCAGCGCTTAATATGAAGAATCCTACAATTACTGGTGCAGGAAGAGAACCTAAGGTTGTTGGTACGGCTTTCGGACTAAAAGAAGGGGAGGCCTCTGGGCCAGTCGATGGCACTAATGGCGTGTATTTAGTTCAAGTCACAAAAAAGACAGCTGCCGTTAAATTAGACAGCTATCAAGCAAAGATCAGTCAAATCACTACACAGAGAAATAATGCAATCACGACCAAGCTATTTAATGCCTTGAAAAAAGTGGCAGACATAGAAGACAATAGAGCTGCAGTGTATTAATGTGATAATTTATAAGATAAATTGAAAAGCTTCACTTTATAGTGGAGCTTTTTTATTATAACACCATATCGTTAAATGGAATTATTGTTTTGTAACCTTTGTTGATGAAATATTTCCTAGGATCGTCTTTAGCTGTAGCCAGAATGAAATCACCTCCCCATGCACCTAAACTCTTTATACTGCCTTTGTAATCCTTAAAACTTTGCTCTTTAATGGTAGGTGTATCTATCAACCTTGAAATAATATTTTCGTGTTGCGAGATAAGGCCTTCGAAATTCACAAGAGATTGACAATTGATCAAGAGTTTTGTAATCGCAGTAATCTTAGAAACGGCTTTTTCAATATTCCTGCCATTCTTCCTGAATTTAGCTATGCCTTCTCGGCTATCTTGTTTTTTATTCAGGTGAATGAAATATAAATGCTTTGCAAAATTTGGTTTGAACTCAACCGGTTGAATGACACGACCATCTTTTATTAATTGATACGAAATGGGGCCTTCATATTGTGCGCAGGCGATATCGTAGCCACTACCACCAAAGGTTTTGTCAAGTAGCTCATAGGCATCAACCTTACCCCAGTTGGCGAAATTATTTATCAATGTGGAAGAAGATCCTAATCCCCAATTTCTAGGAAACTCAAGAGATGTTTGAACTGCATACCCTTTATTATCTTTTAGAAATTCTGGATTCAACTCTTTTGCGGCTCCAATGATTTTATGCAGCATGGAAGAAATTGGATTCTCATTTTTTAGGGTCTTAAGATCACTGACATGAGTTAGAATGAATTCATGTTCAAACCAAATGTCTCCATTGATGTCGTGACTTTTCCAGATGAGTTTAGGTTTGTTGATAGCTTCAATATCCATCGATTGGCCTTTTTTAGTAGGTAGCCCTAATCCCAATGCACCATCTAGTACGACATATTCGCCAGTTAATAGAAGTTTGCCATGACTATAGTAATTTTGCATGATACTACCTCAATTTTTCAAGTTCTGCAAGCACTGAGCTATGCGTTACAGCATTGTTTTGAAAATAGGTAATAAGTCTATCTTTTTCTGAAGACGTAGCGTTAAACTGGTTTAATATGTTCATTAAATGCATTTTCATGTGGCCTTGTTGAATTCCTGTAGTTGTTAAAGAACGCAATGCTGCAAAATTCTGTGCTAAACCGGCAACAGCTACTATCTTCATCAGGTCTTTGGCACTAGGGTTCTTAAGTAATTCAAGGGCGATCTTTACCATAGGGTGCAATCGAGTGAGACCACCAACCGTACCTAAAGCAAGAGGAATTTCCATCCAAAACTTAAACTTACCACCATCAATGGAAGCATCTGTTAAACTTGAATACCTTCCATTTCTAGAAGCGTAAGCATGAACTCCAGCTTCAACAGCCCTGAAATCGTTTCCCGTTGCCAATACTACCGCATCAATGCCATTCATGATTCCCTTGTTATGGGTTACGGCTCTATAAGGTTCTACTTTTGCGATTTTCACAGCTCTCACAAATTTTTCTGCGAATTCTGCTCCAGATAGTTCTGTGCCTTCCGTCAATTCCTCTATGTTACAGCTAACTTCAGCCCGCACAAGGCATTCAGGGACATAATTAGACAAAATGCTCATGACCACTTGTATATCTTTCTCTTGGTCATTGAACTCCAAATATTCTTTTGCCGCTTCTGTAAATGTCTTTGCAAACTGCTCCAAGCAAGAATTGATGAAATTAGCTCCCATAGCATCTAAAGTCTCAAAAGTAGCGTGAAGTTGATAGTAATTATCAAGATCCGTAGTTTTGTCTTTAAGCACAATATCTAGAACACCTCCTCCGCGTTTTTCCATGTTTTTGGTGATGGCTTTTGACTCAGAAATAAGAGCATCCTTGGTGATGTCGAAAAACGCTTTTAGCTTGCTATAGTCACCTTTGAACATAAAATGAACCTGTCCGATCTTCGTTGTTGAAATGACTTCTGCCTTGAATCCTCCGCGATCGTGCCAGAATTTGGCTGCCTTGCTTGCCGCAGCTACTACCGAACTTTCCTCTATCGCCATTGGGATGGCATAGATAATACCGTTAATAAGGAAATTTGGTGCTATACCAAACGGTAAATAGTAGTTGGTAATGGTATTCTCAATAAACTCATCATGCAATTGTTGAAGTTCATTATCAGAATTCCAATACCTCTTAATGATCCCTTTAGCATCACTATTGCTAGGAAAGTAATGCTCAACAATCCAATCTATTTTTTTTGATTTAGAGAATTTAGAGAATCCAGTAACCGATTTACCCATTTAATAGTCTTTTAGCAATACAAAGATACTATTCTCAGTACTATAATTGAGTACATAAAAAAGCACTGGAATTTTGATTATTGGCTATTTCTCGTTGTAGTATGAAAATGGTTGTTATAGTCACTATGTTTTTTTACATTGCAGTAATGATTATACTGCAAATAATCTAATACCACACTAAATGAAATATTTTAAAGTTACGCTATTGTTGTGTTTTCTTTTTGTAAGCCCTCTTCTTGCACAGAAAAAAGTGATTACTCTAGACGAAATATGGGATGGCACTTTTAGGGCTGAGTCAATGGAAGTCCTTCATTCCATGAAAAATGGACAGCAATATTCTGTTCTTAATACGAACAATATAACTGGAGCAACCTCTATTGATATTTACGATTACAAAACACTAGAGAAAGTTCGAACCTTCGTTACTTCTATCGACTTTCAGGCATTTGACAATTTTACAGATTATGCATTTAGTCCGGATGAGACAAAAGTCATACTTGCTACTGAAGTCGAGCCAATATTCAGAAGGTCGAAACGCGCTATATATTATGTTTACGATAGTTCAGATAATTCCGTACAACCAATTTCGGAAGATAAAATTCAAGAACCAACGTTCTCACCAGACGGAAATAAAGTGGCTTATGGTTTAAACAACGATTTATATGTTCGGGACCTAATGATGCAACAAACTCAACGTTTGACGAGTGACGGTATTAAAAATGAAATAATAAATGGCATTACCGATTGGGTGTATGAAGAGGAATTTAGTTTTGTAAGGGCTTTTGAATGGAATTCGAAAAGTGATAGAATAGCATACATCAGATTTGATGAAACATTCGTTCCTGAATTCTCAATGGATGTCTACGGGAAAGATCTATACCAGACACAACAGAAATTCAAATATCCTAAAGCGGGAGAATTGAATTCTGAAGTGTCTCTCCATATTTACGATTTGCTTAAATCGGAATCGAAGAAGGTGTTTCTTAATGCAGATTACACCGATTATTATATACCACGAATTAAATGGACTAATGACCCGGAGATCTTAAGTGCCCAATACATGAATCGTCACCAAAATAAATTGGATCTATGGCTGATCAATGCAAATGGATATGAAAGCATGATTGCTCTAACTGAAGAAGACAAAGCTTACGTAGATGTGACATTTGATCTTACATTCTTACCGGATAATAGTTTTATTTGGACTAGCGAGAAAAGTGGAAATAATCATATTTATCACTATGCGCTAGACGGCGAACTTCTCAAACAAGTAACCACTGGGAATTGGGAAGTCACTAACTATTATGGCTATGATGAAGCTAACAGAAAGATCTTCTATCAATCAACTGAGAATGGATCTATAAATAGAGGTGTTTATTCCATAGGAATCAACGGTAAGGATAAAAAGGGATTAGTCATCAAGGAAGGGCAGAATAATGCGTCGTTCAGCGCCAACCATTCCTTGTTCATTAATTCGTATTCAAGTGCCACGACCCCTGCACAATACACTTTGAATAATGCATCTAACGGAACTGTAGTTAAGACTATTGAAGCCAACCAAAAATTAGTCAATACATTATCCTTGTATCAGATGTCGGAAAAAGAATTCAGTACAATTCCAGTAAATGGAAATGACTTGAATATGTGGATGATAAAACCACCTAATTTTGATGAATCAAAGGCGTATCCCCTTTTGATGTATCAATATTCTGGACCTGGTTCTCAATCAGTTGCCAATCGATGGAATAGTAGTAATGACTATTGGTATCAATCCTTAGCACAGCAGGGTTATATCGTTGCGTGTGTAGATGGCAGGGGGACTGGATTCAAAGGGGCGGCATTTAAAAAAGTCACTCAGAATGAACTGGGTAAATACGAAGTGGAAGATCAAATACAAGCCGCTAAACAGTTAGGTCAAAGATCCTATATCGATGCTGAAAACATGGGTATATGGGGATGGAGCTACGGTGGTTTTATGAGTAGTAATGCAATTTTGAAAGGTAATGATGTGTTTAAAATGGCAATAGCAGTTGCACCTGTCTCTAGCTGGCGTTTTTACGATACCATCTATACAGAACGATATATGACAACGCCAGAAGAGAACCCAACGGGATATGACGAGAATTCCCCAATTAATCATGTCGATAAACTTAAGGGTCATTATATGATCGTTCATGGTACTGCTGATGACAATGTACATGTACAGAACACTATGCGAATGGTGGAAGCCTTGATCCAAGCCGATAAAGATTTTGAATGGATGCTCTATCCGGACCGCAATCATGGTATTTATGGAGGAAACACCAGAAATCATCTTTATAAGAAAATGTCTAAATTTATTGAGAATACGATAGGTGATCCAGGTGCTGTTTCAAGTAATGATGCTCCTAAAATTCAAGAAGACGATACTAACTAAATACATACTAACTAACTAATAAATTATCTATGACAAATTCAACAGATATGCATCAAAAAGAATTGTTTGGCCATCCCGTG
>CBESOB010000179.1:0-5812 GCA_965530995.1 uncultured Flavobacteriaceae bacterium | reverse complement strand
GTAACTGGCAACACATTGGTTTTTGGTACCAAAGAGTCTAGGTTCGATCCCTAGTAGGCCAACTAAAATGTTAACCTCATTCTTTTTTTTGAATGGGGTTTTTTGTTTTGCGTAATAATGATCATGTGAAGAGAAGTTTATCCTGAGTATTTTCGACTATTCTCAATATAAACTCCGCCAAAGGGTGCTCTAGTGAGCCTGCAAATTTTGGATCTTGTTCATTGATTTAATCAGGATTTTATTTTTTCATCTAACATCTAACATCTAACATCTAACATCTAACATCTAATTTACATCTTAAAAGTGATGACGGGTCTTCGTGCATGATTCACTAGATCTTCACTTATGCTTCCATTAAAGAAATGAGCCAATCCTTGCCTGCCATGCGTGCTCATTCCTATTAAATCGGCTCCTATGAGTTTAGAGAAATTCAGGATGCCTTTTTCAATAGTCTCATCGTTATATATATTCATGGTGAAACTATCAGGTTCAGATGCAGCTACAAAACCATTCATCATGTCTTCGGCTTCAGATGTTGTATAGAAATTATTGACGGTATTAATTACTAACAAATGCATTCTAGCCTTAAAATTATTGGCCAATAGCACCGCTTTTTTATATGGTTTTTTATTCTCTTCAGTGAAAGAAGAGGCGTATACAAATTCTTTGATATTCAATGCGGAGGATTCATTCTTGACCACTAGCACCGGTACTTCACAGGTCCGTACTACTTTTTCGGTATTAGAACCAATGAACATTTCTTTAAAACCACTTGAGCCATTAGACCCCATGATCACTAGGTCAATGTCATTCTCTTTACATGTTTCAAGAATACCTTCGGCCGTTTCATGAAAATTAACAGTTTCGTGAACCTTAAGGCCTTCAAGAAAATCATTCTCCATGGTGTCTTCAAAACGCTTATGTGCTAATTTCATGAAAAACATGGCTTCTGGAAGATCACTATGAGTGCTCATTGCATCAATTTGCGACAAAGGTAGTTCCAGCATATGCAATAAATAAATTTCACTCTCATATTCCCTTGCTAATTGTGCGGCAATTTTAAGGGCATTCTCGGCAAGTGGTGAAAAGTCTGTAGGTACAAGTATTTTTTGAAGCATAGACTATAACTTTAAAAGTTGGTTATTCCTAAATTTACAAATAAAAAATGACATATTTATGGCTTTGGAATATTGAGATAATGTTGTATATTTGCAGCGTTGTAAGAAAAGATATCATGAGGGGACGAAAAGTCCCCTCTTTTTATACTAAAAATGTTGCTAAAGGTAGTTGAAGACTTGCTTAATAAAGGTTTTGAAGAAAGAGAAGATTTATTCTTGATAGATCTTACTGTTTCTGGAGCAAACCATATTAAAGTAATTATCGATGGAGATAAGGGTGTGACGGTGGATGATTGCATATTCATTAGTCGTGCGATCGAGAATAACTTAGATAGGGAAGATGAAGATTTTTCACTTGAAGTCGCTTCAGCTGGAGCAACGGAACCCATGACAAAAATTCGACAGTATAAAAAGAATCTAGGTAGAACATTGGAAGTTAAAACCAATGATAATCCTAAAATTGAAGGCGAACTGTTTGATGTCGATGACAATGAGATAACGCTTAAATGGAAAGTGAGAGAGCCAAAGCCAGTAGGCAAAGGAAAAATAACAGTAGAGAAACAAGTAAAATTTGCTTATAAGAATATTGCAGAAGCAAAAGTCAAAATAAAATTTTAATTAGAGAGGTATGGAAAATCTTGCGTTAATAGACTCTTTTTCAGAATTCAAGGACGATAAATTAATTGATCGTGTAACACTGATGGCCATCTTAGAAGATGTTTTTAGGAGTGCCTTAAAAAGAAAATATGGAGATGATGATAACTTTGATATCATTGTTAACCCTGATAAAGGAGATTTAGAGATATGGAGGAATAGGATCGTTGTCGCTGATGGAGAAGTTGAAGATGAAAACCAGGAGATCTCTTTAACAGAAGCACAGAAGATAGAACCAGATTTTGAAGTCGGTGAAGATGTGTCGGAAGAAGTGAAACTTGAAGATCTTGGAAGACGTGCGATCCTGGCTTTAAGACAGAATCTTATTTCTAAGATCCATGAGCATGATAATACAAATATCTATAAGCAGTTCAAGGATCTAGTAGGCGAAATTTATACCGCTGAAGTTCATCACATTCGTCATAGGGCGATTATTTTATTGGATGATGATGGAAATGAAATCATTCTTCCAAAAGACAAGCAGATCTCATCAGATTTTTTCAGAAAGGGAGATAATGTAAGAGGTGTCATAGAAAGTGTAGAGCTTAAAGGAAGTAAGCCTGCAATTATTATGTCCAGGACCTCACCGACTTTCTTGGAAAAATTATTTGAACAAGAAATTCCGGAAGTCTTTGATGGTTTGATCACTGTGAAGAAAGTTGTTAGAATCCCTGGTGAAAAAGCAAAAGTAGCGGTAGATTCTTATGATGATAGAATAGACCCTGTTGGAGCTTGTGTCGGTATGAAGGGGTCGCGAATCCACGGGATTGTTAGAGAACTTGGCAACGAAAATATTGATGTGATCAATTACACGAATAATTTACAATTATTCATTACAAGGGCATTGAGTCCAGCGAGAGTGACTTCACTTAAGATTGATGAAGATACTAAAAGAGCTGAGGTGATATTGAAACCAGAAGAAGTTTCAAAAGCCATAGGACGGGGAGGACATAATATTAGATTAGCAGGTCAGTTAACAGGGTATGAAATTGATGTATTCAGAGAAGGTGCTGAAGAGGATGTGGAGTTAACAGAGTTCTCAGACGAAATTGAGAGCTGGATCATAGACGAGCTCAAAAAAGCTGGGTTGGATACTGCAAAAAGTGTCTTGGAACAAGAAGTTGGTGATTTGGTGAAACGAACAGATTTAGAAGAAGAAACTATTATAGAAGTTGTAAGAATCCTGAAAGAAGAATTCGAAGAATAGTTTAAATTAGGTATATTAAGCGCAATTTATGGCTGAAGTCAACACAATGAGATTAAATAAGGTATTACGTGAGCTCAATATCTCGCTAGATCGTGCCGTGGAATTCCTGAATTCCAAGGGCATTGAGATCGAGGCACGTCCTACCACCAAAATAAGTGCCAATGTTTATCAGGTCCTTTCAGATGAGTTTGAAACGGATGCGAGTAAAAAAGTGGCGTCTAAAGAGGTTAGTGAGGCCAAGCTAAAAGAAAAAGAAGCACTTCGCGAAGAGCGTGAAAAAGTCTTGGTGCCTGAGCCAGTGAAAGAAGTGGTGAAGGTTGAGATTGTTGAGAAAGTCGAGAAAGTTGAGAAAGTTGAGAAAGTTGAGAAAGAAGTGGTGAAGGCTAGGGGAACTTTAACTGGACCAAAACAAGTTGGTAAGATCGATCTTGAAAAACCAAAGAAGGAAAAACCAGTTGCGAAAAAAGAAGAAGCGCCAAAAAAGGTTGTAGAAGAAGTAGTGGTGAAAAAAGTGGCGCCCAAGAAAGTTGAAAAGCCAGCAAAAGTTGAGGAGAAGATTGTAGAGGAAGTAAAAGATGAGAGGGTTGCAACAAAGTATCAAAAACTTACAGGACCTAAAATCGCAGGTGATAAAATAGATTTAACCCAATTCAAGAAACCCGAGAAGAAAAAGGACGAGAAAAAAGGGGGTGTTTCAGATAATAAGCGTAAAAGAAGACGTATCTCGAAGACCGACGGTGGGAAGCCAGGAAGCACTGGCGCTGACAAAAGAAGAGAAGGATTTAAAGCAAGGAAACCTGGCACAGGGGTTGGTCGTCGGCCACAAGTCGTTAAGAAGGAGGAGCCAAGTGAAGAAGATGTACAAAAACAAATTCGTGAGACTCTAGAGAAACTTCAAGGAAAGGCCTCTAAAGGAAAAGGAGCGAAATACAGAAGAGAAAAAAGAGACCAACATAGGGAGCAGACTGAAAAAGACCTAGAGCAGGCCCAAGCAGAAAGCAAGGTAATGAAGGTTACGGAGTTTGTCACAGCAAATGAAGTTGCAACCATGATGGATGTGAGTGTAACGGATATCATCTCTGCGTGTATGTCTCTTGGTATGATGGTAACAATGAACCAGCGTTTGGATGCTGAAACATTGACCATCGTCGCAGAAGAATTTGGTTACGAAGTAGAATTCGTGACCGCAGATATTGAAGAATCGATTGAAGAAATAGAAGATAAACCGGAAGATCTTAAACCAAGAGCACCTATAGTTACGGTCATGGGGCATGTGGATCACGGTAAAACATCTTTGTTGGATTATATACGTGAGGAGAATGTAATCGCTGGAGAATCTGGAGGTATCACTCAGCACATCGGTGCCTATGGTGTAACACTTGAGAATGGACAGAAAATAGCGTTTTTGGATACACCTGGTCACGAAGCCTTTACGGCGATGCGTGCTCGTGGAGCACAAGTCACAGATATCGCAATTATTGTGGCAGCTGCAGACGATGGCATCATGCCTCAAACCAAAGAAGCTATTTCACATGCTCAAGCTGCAGGCGTACCTATAGTATTTGCCATTAATAAAATTGATAAGCCAGACGCTAATCCAGAAAAGATTAAAGAAGGTTTGGCTCAAATGAATTTATTGGTTGAAGATTGGGGTGGAAAAATCCAATCTCATGACATTTCAGCTAAAGTGGGAACAGGCGTAAAAGAACTATTAGAAAAAGTGCTTTTGGAAGCTGAACTTTTAGAGTTGAAAGCCAATCCAGATAAACCTGCTGTTGGTACCGTTGTTGAAGCCTTTTTAGATAAAGGGCGAGGGTACGTATCCACAATTCTTGTGCAAGCCGGAACTTTGAGAGTTGGTGATTATGTGCTTGCCGGTAAGAATAGCGGTAAGGTGAAAGCCATGACTGACGAACGTGGTAAAGAGGTGCAAGTAGCAGGTCCTGCTACACCTGTATCAATATTAGGATTGGATGGAGCGCCACAAGCGGGTGATAAGTTCAATGTGTTTGAAGACGAGCGTGAAGCAAAACAAATTGCTACAAAACGTGGTCAGTTGCAGCGTGAACAATCTGTTAGAACACAACGCCATATTACATTGGATGAAATTGGCAGACGTATTGCATTAGGTGATTTCCAAGAGCTGAATATCATCCTAAAAGGAGATGTGGATGGTTCAGTAGAAGCATTAACAGATTCTTTCCAGAAACTATCTACTGAAGAAATTCAGGTTAATATTATTCATAAAGGTGTTGGAGCTATTACAGAAAGTGATGTATTATTGGCAACAGCCTCTGATGCCATTATCATTGGCTTCAATGTGAGACCAATGGGTAATGCGCGTCAAATTGCAGATAAGGAAGAAATAGATATCAGGATGTACTCGATTATTTATGATGCCATCAACGATGTAAAAGATGCAATGGAAGGAATGCTATCACCTGAACTTAAAGAAGAGATTACAGGAACGGCTGAAATTCGTGAGATATTCAAAGTATCTAAAATAGGAAGTATTGCAGGTTGTATGGTGACTAATGGTAAGATCTTCAGGAATTCTGGCGTTAGGCTAATCAGGGATGGTGTCGTGGTATATACAGGTGAATTGGCTTCTCTAAAGAGATTTAAGGATGACGCAAAAGAGGTGGCCAAGGGTTACGATTGCGGTATACAAGTCAAGAATTACAACGATATTAAGGAAGGTGATGTTATTGAAGCTTTCCAAGAAGTTGAGGTCAAGAAAAAATTGAAGTAAAACGATAATTTGCACAAAGTATAATTGTCATAAATTAAAAAAGCGAGCCTCCCGATAGTTATCGGGAGGCTCGCTTTTTTA
>CBESOB010000178.1:0-5923 GCA_965530995.1 uncultured Flavobacteriaceae bacterium | reverse complement strand
TCCTTGTTCGAAAGCCGTTTTAAATAATAATTCGGTCAATGGTGTTGGCACATAATAATAATTAATATCATTTGTTTCCATATAGTTAAAATGCCTAGCTCGTGCTCCAAAAAGCGGTAATGTTTCTTCATCTGCAAAATTGTACCTAAGTGTATTATAGGTTTGCCCGATATTATTAAATGCGATGAGATTGAAATCGTCTTTTCTTAAATAATTGTATTTGTATTCTTTTGAAATAGACAGTGTCGTATCGACATATATCGAATCATGATGGATCGAAATAATCTTATAGTCCTCTATCTTTGCCTCTAAGTTCTTAATATTCCTGTTAGTGGTATTTCGGCTGGAAGAACGTGAGGACGTCGTGTCATTGACCGTGCCGTTATTATTCAGCGCTTTTTGCTTAATTGGCTCTAGTTTTGTCGGTTCTTGGGATAGCGCCGTCGTCGCACAACATACCATTAGGATCATTAATAAAAGAATGCGCTTCATATAGAATCTTTGACGAGGCAAAAGTAATTTATTTGAACGAAAAGAATTGGAACATTATTGCAAAAAAAGATTTGAGCTCACATTTATCTTCTATTACTATATAAGGTAAAATAGGATCGAAGGAATTTGAGTCATAATTATTTTAAAGTGAATAGAGCCCATGAGCTAATTACCCATGGGATCTATTTATTTATATGCATGTCTAACCAGATATATTAGATTTATTTTTTACATTTTCGTTAATAGAAACGATGCTGAGAATGGCCCGCCACAAACTCCTAAGGAATCTTCGATTTATGTCATTAAAATACTGGATTCGTTACAAATATCCCATGGTGCTATCCTCAATAGATGGGTTATAAAGAACATAGGCAATGTTGTTAATTTTAATTTCATAAAACAATTATTTGAGTTAGTCAAAGACAAATTTCTTAATAAGATCATAATAGCGCAAGTAAATATGCCAAAATCAATTTAACGAAAAACTGGTGTAAAAAACACGCCAAAAACCGCTATAATAATAGGATATTCTATAATTTAGAACAATTATTAATTGGACGGCTTTTGACAAAAGTATACGTTACTAAAACAACACCTTTTTGGCCTTAAAATCTAGATTTTCACTGGTTGACCTTGAGTGTGGTACCGATGAAGCAGGAAGGGGCTGCTTAGCAGGCCCAGTTACGGCAGCAGCTGTAATTTTACCGAAGGGTTTTACTAGCAAAACCCTTAATGACTCTAAGCAATTAAGTCATAAACAAAGAGAATCGCTAAGGCCTACCATTGAACTCGAATCCATAAGTTATTCGGTTTCAAATATTTACCCTAGAGAAATTGACAAGATCAACATATTGAATGCCTCTATTTTAGCCATGCATAAATCCATAGAAAGACTTGAGACCATTCCTGAATTCATTATCGTTGATGGCAACAAATTCAAGAGCTACAAAGACATACCTCATGAAACTATTATAAAAGGAGACGGGAAATATTTAAGCATAGCAGCGGCTTCAGTTTTGGCAAAGACCTATAGAGACGCGTACATGGAAAAAATACATGAAGAGTTCCCCATGTACAATTGGAAACAGAACAAAGGATACCCCACTAAAGAGCATAGGGAAGCCATAAGAAAATTTGGCATTACGCCATATCATAGATATTCTTTTAGATTGCTTCCTGAACAACTAAAATTTAAATTATAAGTTCGTTATTTTTGCAAAAAGAGCCTTGATGAAAAAAGCACTGATTTTATCCCTAGTTATCCTTGTCATCTCTTCTTGTACGAAAGACATAAACTCTAAAACAGAACCTCAGCATTTCATTACTGAAGATATAGAATTTGCGCTGAAAATAAAAAACCTTGAGTCATTGAATAATGATATCAAGAATAACAATTTCATTGACTTAAATAAATCTACCACTATTACAAATTCGATAGAATCTGCATTCAATTTCTTGAAATATTTAGAGACGGATCAGGACATCATACTGGCTTTTGGAACGTCTGAAATGGGTGAGAGCAGGTCTTTTCAATTGATCACGAAATTTCATGATTCCTTGATACTGCAAGATTCGACTAAGGTGGAAATCATTGAACACCTTGACTACAAGAGTAATCCAGTCTTAAAACGGAGAATCGATAGCGATACCCTCTTTAGCTCTGTTATTGACAATTTCTTGGTGAGCGCAAATACTAAAAAGCAATTAGAAATCATTCTTGATAATGAATCTTATAGTCAAAAATTGAATGACTTGATACACGTTAGTTCTAATTCAAACTTATCAATTTACATGGTATCTAACGAGGAGGATTCCGTTGTCAAATTATCCAATTCACTTAAAGGCAATACTGTTCTTGATACCGACATTTCGGAAGACCATTTAAATTTTGGTGGTATCACCAAATTTAATGATAGTCTATCTGGACATATCAATTATCTAATTGGCACACAACCCAAGGAAAATAAAGTAGCATCCATAATTCCAAATAAAAGCAGGGAATTCGTCAGCTACACCTTTAACGATTTCAGTAAAGTCTTGACGAATTATAACACCCTAAACAATTCAACCTCAACCAATGACATTGACGATATAAAAGATTTAATAATTGAGATTGGTGCTTTTGAGATTACGGATAGAGATGCCTTTACCATTAGAAGCATTGATATTGAAACCGTGAAGGATTTCTTTATCGGATCCGTTAAAAAAACTTACCGACAAATAGACATTTATGAACTCGAGACCAATGTGGCATTGAAACCCATATTTCATCCTTTTTTCAACCCCTCGGTCATCACTCATTTTTTTGTGATCGACGATTTCATGGTCTTTACTGAGACTAGTGAAGATGCACAACAGGTGATCACCAATTTCACCAATAAAACAACACTTAGTAATACTGATGTATACAAAAACGTGAAAGAAAAAATAAGTGATGAATCATCTGTATTGATCTTTAGGCTTTCTTCTGAATTGGACTCCATCATAACCAATAATCTTCCTGATGAATTAACCTCAGGCTTGTTGAATACCGACTTAGGAAAAGACCATGCGCAACTTCTTCAGGTAATTACCGACAATGGTTTTGCACATGTCAACATGCTCATTCAAGAATCCAAGAATAGAGCTCGAACAAATTCTGTTTCAGAGGAGTTCAATATCACACTAGACAATGCGTTATTGAATGACCCTCAAATCATAAAGAATCATATTACTGGTCAAAAGGACATTGTGATACAAGACATAGAAAACAATCTTTATATGATTTCCAATCGCGGAAAGACCTTATGGAAAAAGAAAGTCAATGGAAACATCCTTGGAAACATACAACAGATAGACATCTTTAAGAATGGCCGTCTCCAGCTTATATTCGCTACCGCCAATGAAATTTATGTATTAGATCGAAATGGTAAAAATGTGAGTCCATTTCCTTTAAAATTCAATGATGAGATCACACAACCACTTTCTGTTTTCGACTATGACAACAAAAAAGATTACCGACTCATGGTTGTTCAAGGTGAGAACGTCTTGATGTACAATGGCAAAGGAAAAACCGTTAGAGGCTTTAATTTCAAGAAAGCTGATGACCCAGTGAATTCACAACCAAAACATTTTAGGGTTGGCAACAAGGACTATATCGTATTTAGTGCAGGTGAAAAGATGCACATCTTGAACCGTAAAGGACAAACACGAATAAATGTCAGAGAAAAAATTGCCTTTTCTAATAACGCCATCTATCTGTATAAAAATAATTTCACTACCACCAACTCAAAAGGTGAACTCATACAGGTGAATCAAAAGGGACAGGTTTCCAAACAGAATCTTATGCTTTCTGAGGAGCATGACCTAACAGCTACCAGTAAGACCATAGCTACCTTAGTAGATAATAAATTGACTATAAGATCAAATTCCGTTGAGTTGGATTTCGGTGAATACACCGCGCCCAAGATCTTTTATTTACGAGATAAGATCTATGTATCTGTTACAGATCTACAAGCACAAAGAGTCTATCTATTTGATAGTCAAGCTAAGTCATTACCCAACTTCCCGGTTTATGGCAATTCTTCGATCGTGCTTGATAACTTAGACAAAGAGTCGAGTCTCGAGTTTGTAACGAAAGGAGATGCTAGGTCAATTATTCTGTATCGCCTCAACTAATTACAACATGTTACATAGGTTATATCATTTGTTACAATAGTGATATGGCTAGCCTTTTATTTAGTCGAGTTTTGCTTTGATCATATACAACAGAAAGCTCACTGATTATGGAAAAATATTCGTTTAAAGTACTTTAATTAAATTTGTGTACCGCGTTTTTCGTAACTTTAATAGGACTAATTAATCCGCTATTGAAATGAAATTAGAAACAAATAAAACAAAAGTTTTCTTGGTCATGATTTTATACATGTCTTTCAGTATAAATACTTATGCACAGACAAAAAAAATCAAGCGACCGAGCTCACGAGTTGGCATAAGCAGTGTCGATAGGTTTGTACAAGAATCTTTTGATCTTTACGACAAGATCTATATGTATGACGGTTATGCCGAGGCGGGAAGACCGTTAGAAGACTCTGATATTGATGTATTAGAAAATGCCTTGGACGACCTAGCAGGTTTAAGCGAAAGCGCACCAGATATCATTGCTGATCTTAACGGTGTGGGTGTTTTAAAACAAAGCAAAGCAACTCTTCAAATTAATCGTGCAAAAAAAGCATTGAAATACAGCATCAAAACTGCCAAAGAGCTTCTCGCTGGTGAGCGGAAAAGAAAAGAGCAAGAGACCACTGAAGGTAGCGAGGATGAGAGCGGCACTTCAAATGAGAATGACAGCAGCTCCGATTCGCCTACTGGACCTGATGATGAAAATGCAGATAACCCTACCTCCCCTCCAGAGAACCCCAATGTATCCGATGCTTTAGAAATATACAGTAAGTACGATTTCGTACCTGGTGACAAGACATTGTTCTTTGATGATTTTTCGCAGGATTTCGTAGGGGATTTTCCCAGTAAATGGAATACCAATGCATCAGGCGAAGTCGTGAAAATTACTGATAAAGGCAATTGGTTCGAACTCAAATCCGGTTACGGCGTTTACTTTGTTCCAGATGTAAAAGATCTTCCTGAAGATTATACTATCGAATTTGATTTGTTAACACAGGGACTTGGCAGGAAAACCTCATCGACCGCTAGATTTCATATTGTATTAAGTGATAATAATAAATTTAATTGGGGATCGGAACATTACGTAGACATTAGCATCCCTCTGGGGCAATATAGTGCATTTTCACTTCGTGCAAAAAACTATTTTAACAGAGGCGGCGGCGATGTTAATACAGACATAAAAGCTGATATACGCGATGAAGTTCTTAACCAACCGCATATCGCCATTTCAGTTACCAAAAAGAGATATCGATTATGGATCAATGAAGTTAAATATGTCGATATCCCGAGATTCATTCAAGAGTTGAATGTGCTAAAATACATGAAATTGCATATCAACAATTTCAAGGATGGCCAGGAACGTGTTTTTGTTAAAAACCTAAAAGTAGCAGAAGGTGGTGTGGACCTTAGACGAAAACTCATTAGTGAAGGAAAAATATCGACCAATGGCATCTTGTTCGATTCTGGTTCGGCCAATATACAACCACAATCATTGGGGATCGTCCGGCAAATTTCACAGGTACTTATGCAAGACGAAAGCATCAGCTTGATGATCGTGGGTTACACCGATTCTGATGGCGAGGAAGACACGAATCTACAACTATCAAGGAGTCGCGCTGAAGCGGTAAAGAATGCGCTGGTAAACATTTACAATATTAAGAGTGATCGATTGACAATAGACGGCAAAGGCGAAAGTGTACCAGTGGCAGATAACACATCATCAGAAGGTAAAGCAAAGAACAGGCGTGTTGAATTCATTAAACAATAAGAA
>CBESOB010000177.1:0-5980 GCA_965530995.1 uncultured Flavobacteriaceae bacterium | reverse complement strand
AAGCAGATTTAGACAAGAAGCTTCCACAAATAAAAGTTGTGCCTCAGGACTTTGGCAGGGTTTTACTCAATTTGATAAACAATGCTTTTTTTGCAGTTGATGAAAAATCAAAAACTGAGGATAAAGACTTTAAGCCATCTGTCATCGTAAAGACCAAACTTGAAAATAATAAGGCATACATATCTGTATCGGATAATGGGTCAGGAATCCCGGATAAAGTCAAGGAAAAAATATTCCAACCTTTTTTTACAACCAAACCCGCAGGGAAAGGAACTGGACTAGGGCTTTCACTAAGTTACGATATTGTAAAAGCTCATGGAGGCGACTTGATGCTTAAAAGTAAAAAAGGGGAACACACCGAGTTTATAATAGTTTTGAATATAAAATAAAAAACTAAATATTGAAAAATCTACGTAAAATTAAAGCTGTATTCAAGAATTGGAAATTACTTTTCTTAGTGATGTCATGTCCTTATTTTTTATGTGGGCAGAACGTGGAAATTAGAAATATAAATTTTTCAAGAGGCCGCACCCTTTCCATGATTACGGATATGGACCAGGATGATCTTGGTTATATCTGGATGAGCACATTTAGTGACGGTTTGCTGCGATATGATGGTAATTCATTGGAGGTAATAAGATTTGAAAATTCATCTATAGGTTCGGTAATTTTAGAAACTGTGCACGTTGATGCATCAGGTAAAGTTTGGATAGGTGGCAGAGAAAATGGGCTCTATATGGTAGATCCACTAACTAAAGAACAAACCCATTATGTGCATAATATCGATGACGAGTTCAGCCTTGGAAATAACTCAGTTAGGGCTATTCTTGAAGATAGTAAAGGAACTTTTTGGATTGGCACCTCCAAGGGTCTGGATACCCTGGATCGTTCAACAGGAAAATTTTATAGGGTGAATGGAAATATGAAGGCTTCTGATAGACTGAAAGAGGAGCATGTAAGAACAATATATGAAGACAGTCAGCATACAACTTGGATCGGTTGTGGTGATGCCACCTCGCCAAGTGATGACCCAGAGCTTGGAGGACTTTATAAAATTGATACAAAGTCAAAAAAAATTGTCAAATATTCAGCTGCACCTGAAGATCCTGATAGTTTGATCAATCGAAATGTAAGGGCCGTTTTTGAAGATAGTAGAGGTGTTTTTTGGGTAGGAACTGGAGGAGACGGACTGCATACCTTCGACCGTAAAAGTGATAAGTTTACAAGATACCCATATAAGCCTGAAAACCCTTTGGGTTTGAGCAGACCTAGTCATGATCCAGAATATATTGCTGATCATATAACTTTTATTAATGAAGATGCACAAGGCTTTATCTGGATCGGTACCTTGGATCGAGGGCTCAATCAATATGACCCCGAGAAAGATCAAATAACTTTTTATGGACCCGAACAGCTGGGAGATTCTTATTTAAACAGAACAGATCATTGGGCAAGTTTAAGAACGAATGATGGAAGTCTATGGATTTCAGATGCCTGGCCGAATAATTCCGAAGCAAACCAACGTCTGCTTCAAATCAGTACAGGGCTCAATAATCGCAGTTTCTATAATCCTTTGGATGCATATGTATTATGGTTGGAAACAGATCACAACAGTACCATTTGGATAGGAACGAATCTCGGATTATATCGAAGAAATGCAGATGGTACCCATAGTTTCTTTAAGATAAATGACCTGGAGTATGAAACGGATAAGGACGCTGTTTTTTACATTACTTCAGGGCCTAAGGATGTTTTATATCTTGCAACTGGAGAAGGAATCTTAACCTTTGATACAAAACTTGAACAATTTAGCCGCATTAAATCAGAGCATGACTTTACTTTTGGTTTCCATTATGATCCTGAAGGGATTTTGTGGGCAGTTTCTCCGGAAGGATTTGATAAAATAGATTTGTCTACTGAAGAAGTCACCCATTTACATGGTGACACAAATGCTCCAGAAATTTTAGCTTCGAATCAGGTTAATTGGATCATAGAAGGTGATCAAGGTTATCTCTGGATAGCGACCGATCAAGGACTCCTAAAGTATGATAAGAATTTAATGTCTTCTAAAATGATTCTGGAAAATGAAAGATTCAGAACGATGTCAATTGATAGAGAAGGCATATTATGGGCCGTCGGTGCATATAGTCTTTTTAAATTAGATACGAAAGATAATTCATTTTCGGAGATTAAAGATGCAACGCAATTGATCGACAATGAGAATTTTGCTAATGTTGGTATGAAACTTTCCGATAATGGAACCTTATGGTTGCAAAAACATAATGGACTCGTTAACTATAATCCTACAACAGGTATCGCTGCATTACGCGGTGCAAGTTGGATTGATCCTAGTTTGGTTCTTAGACAAATGAGCCTTAATTATACCAGCAATAATGAAATTTTAATTGGAGCGGGATTAGGCTATTTTTTATTCCATGAGGAAATACTTAATCAAGAGCAATTATCTCCAACGCCATTTCTTTCTAACCTTAAAACTACCGATCGGAATATTGCATTAAATGTTAGTGCTAATAGCGAAGAAAGAGAACCGATTAATCTTTCAAGTTCTGAGAATGATATTGCCTTTAGCTTTGGTAACGTTGATCTAAATTCTTTTGATTTGGAAGAGAACTTACAATATAAATTAGAGAATTTTGACTCCGAATGGAGATCAGCTCGTAATGCTCAAAAAGTTAATTTTTATGGTTTACCACCAGGGAGTTATGTATTTAAGGTCCGGGCAGCAAACAGGTATGGATTGATCTCAGAAGTACAACAAGCTATTAGTATTAGCGCCCCATGGTACCAAACCGTTTGGGCGTATTTAGTTTATATACTGATTTTTGGTGGATTGATTTATGCTTTTGATAGGTTTATGAGAGATAGGCTGATCCAGAGGGAAAAGGAGAAGTCTATTAGGAAGGAACTGCAACAAGCCAAAGAAATTGAAAAAGCATATACCGAATTAAAAGCGACTCAATCGCAACTCATACAATCAGAAAAAATGGCCAGTTTAGGTGAGCTCACGGCAGGTATTGCCCACGAGATTCAGAATCCTTTAAACTTCGTTAATAATTTTTCACAAGTGAGTCAGGAACTGATGCTGGAAATGCATGAGGAACTTGAGAAGGGTGATCTTACTTCAGCATTGGAATTAGGAAATGATATTGAACAAAATCTTGAAAAGATCAACCATCACGGACAGCGTGCGAGCGAAATAGTAAAAGGCATGCTTCAGCACAGCCGAAGCAGTAATGGAAAAAAGGAACTTACGAATATCAATACTTTGGCCGATGAATATTTGCGTTTAGCCTATCATGGATTAAGAGCCAAGGATAAATCATTCAATGCCACTATCAAAACCGATTTTGATGAAAGTATTGGAGAGATAAATATTGTCTCTCAAGATATTGGACGTGTAATTCTTAATTTAATCACCAATGCATTTTATGTGGTCGATGAAAAAAAGAAGTTGAACCTTGAGAATTACAAACCAACAGTTTCGGTACATACAGAAAAGTTAACTGATTCTATTGAAATATCAGTAAGGGACAATGGCAACGGGATTCCGAAAAAAGTACTGGACAAGATCTTTCAACCCTTTTTCACTACCAAACCTGCAGGTGAAGGAACCGGGCTTGGACTTTCACTTAGTTACGATATTGTAAAGGCGCACGGAGGAGAATTGAAAGTTGAAACGAAAGAAGGAGAAGGAACTGAGTTCATAATTCATTTACAATTAAAAAAAACGAATAAATGAAAGGAAAGTCAATTAATGGAAAATCAATAGAAGAAGTTAAATCTGGATTGAAAGCTAGCATGACAGATGGCTTTAAGCCGACTTTGGCTTTTGTTTTTTTATCTACCAATCAGGATTGGAAGACCATTTGCCATATCCTCGATAAAGAAGGTATTACCATATTTGGTGCCACCACAGCTGGTGAATTTACAGATAGTGGCGTATTTGACGGGGCGTCAGCCATATTGCTATTAGACATGGATCCTGCATATTTTACCCTTGCTTTTGAGGATATTGGTACCAAGTCTGTAAGCGAAACAGCCGAAATTATGGGCGAAGTTGGTATTCAAGCTTTTACCAATCCAGCTTTTATTATCTCTGGATCACATCTGGAGACTCCTGGTGAAGCTATACTGCAAGGCTTAGTTGAAGTAGTCGGTGAAGAGGCAACTATTATTGGAGGAATGGCAGGAGAGGCCACACTCAATCAAGGAGAGGCTGCAACGTTTACCAATAATCAGTATAGCCGCAGAGGTCTGATGGCCCTCATCTTAGATCATGATAAAATTGATTTACAAGGTTTAGCAGTTTCAGGTTGGAAACCGGTCGGGACCATGAAAACGGTAACTGCAAGTGAGGGCAATTGGATTATTTCCATCGACGATCAACCGGCTCTAGACGTACTTTCCAAATTTATGGGCGTAAAAATCGATCTGGATAATGAAGCTGATGTTTTCCAACAAATTGCGCAACACTTTCCATTGCAAGTCCAGCAGGATGTAGGTGGCCCGATCATGAAACCACCTTTGTTATTTAACCGTGACACCAAAGCAGTTATGTTGTCAGGTTCTGCCCCCACTAATTCAAAGATTTATTTTTCCTTACCTCCTGATTTTGATATCATCGAAAAGGTAATTGAAAGTGCGGAAAATGTAAAATCTACTACCTTCCCAAATGCAGATGCGCTGGTAATTTTTTCATGTGTAGGTAGATTAGCAACTTTGGGTCCTTTAATAAATCAAGAGATAAAAGGAATTCAGGATATTTGGAATGTTCCGATGGCTGGCTTTTTTACCTTTGGTGAATTCGGCAGCGTAAAGGGTGGTGCTCCTAAGTTTCACGGGACAACGGTAAGTTGGGTGGCATTAAAAGAAAAATAAAAAATATAAACGAGCATGTTAAAAAATTTATCAACTAGGGAAATGATTATTAGCGAACAGCATGTGACCTTTAAAAAACAATAAGCACAAACACATGAAAGCAAAATCAGTTAATGGAAAGTCAACCGAAGAAATTAAAGTTGCTTTGAAAGATAGCATGTCAGACGGTTTTAAGCCTACACTGGCCATTGTATTTAGTTCCAAAATCCAGGACTGGAAGGCAATCAGGAAGTTGCTAACAGTAAAAGATATCTCTATTTATGGTTGTACAACCCACGGCGAATTCATAGATGAAGAACCCGAAAAAGGATCTGTTGCCATGTTACTTTTAGAGCTCAACAAATATTTTTTTCAAATTTACTTTGAAGAATATCCAAATAAAAACTATCGCGAAGTTGCCGCAACCATTGCCAAAAAGGCAAAGGAAAAATTCGAAAAACCAGCCTTCATCATAGGATTGAGCGATCCCTCCGTGGACGGTGAAGAAATCCTGCAAGGAGTGGAAGATATAGCCGGAAATGAAGTAAACGCCTTCGGTGCCGGTGCAGGGGACGATTATTCCTTTACGCAAACCTTTGTTTTTACAAATGGAAAAGAAAGCGACCATGGGATGCTCTGCCTTGCTATTGATGAAGAAAAGGTAGAAATACAAGGTATTTCCACTTGTGGATGGAAAGCCGTGGGCACCGAAAAGACGGTTACTAAAAGTGAGGGCAACCACGTTTTTACCGTAGATAATATTCCCGTATTAGACATAACCGCAAAATTCTCTGGACTGGAAAATGTGAACCCAGACAACACCAATTTAATAACTGAAATCGCAGCCAATTTCCCCCTACAATTACAGCGTAAAAAAGGCGACCCTGTCATGCGCCCTGGTTTGATGATAGACTGGTCAGATCATTCCTTTTATACCAGTGGTACTGTCCCACAAGGCTCAAAAGTTCGCTTTTCTTTACCTCCTGATTTTGATGTGATGGAAAAAGTAATTAAGGAAGTAGAAAAACTTAAGGAAACCAAAATGCCAGAAGCAGATGCGCTCATTGTTTTCAGTTGTGGGGCAGTACCACTGGTATAAAAG
>CBESOB010000176.1:0-5982 GCA_965530995.1 uncultured Flavobacteriaceae bacterium | reverse complement strand
GAACCATATAATCATGTTATTTTAAGGCTATTGCCATTTCTAATATTTGGTATAATATTCGGGTACTTTTTTAAAGTTGAGACCACGATTTCTGCAATAAGTGTTCTAGTCTTGTTGGCTTTTCTTATCATTTCATACCTCATAGAAAAAAAGTGGCTCCTCATCAATAGTCATTTTGGGATCATTATAATGATCGCAGTCTTTTTTATAGGAGTACTTGTCGTCAATCTACATGAACAAAAAAATTGGAGAACTCATTATTCAAAATTTGAGGATCTTGGGCAATACAAGGACAACGATTTTCAGCTTAAGGTATCGGAGGTCTTGAAACCATCTCTTTATCAAGACAAGTACTTCGTGAAAATATTAAGTCTTAATGGTAAGCTTGCCGTCGGTAATCTACTCCTGAATATAGATAAAGATACTTTAGCTCCGATATTGAAGGTAGACGATCTATTATATATTAACACCTCAATATCGGATATTCCGGCGCCTCTAAATCCGCATCAATTTAATTACAGACACTATTTAGAAAAGAATTATGTATATCATCAAATCCATACAAAACGCAACAATTTCTTGATCAAGAGATCTGATGATCGCTCACTAATAGGTTTAGCCTCTTCTATCCGACAGATAATTAATGAAAAACTCAAGACACATGTATTTAATGATGATCAGTTAGCAATAATCAATGCTATACTGCTTGGTCAAAAGCATGATCTATCGAAAAATATGTACCAGCAATATGCCTCGGCGGGTGTGATCCATATTCTCGCTGTTTCTGGATTGCACGTGGGTATCATTCTGCTCATCCTTCAATTTCTGTTCAAACCTTTCGAACAATTCAAAAAGGGGCGCTTGATCAAAACAACACTCGTGGTCATCCTATTATGGTGCTTTGCAGTAATAGCAGGCCTGTCCCCTTCTGTTGTTAGAGCGGTGACTATGTTTAGTATCGTTGCAATTGGCATGAATATGAAACGCCCCACAAATATTTACAACACCCTTGCAATCTCAATGTTTCTATTGCTTTTATTCAAACCCATGTTTCTATTCGATGTTGGATTTCAATTGAGTTATTTAGCCGTATTTACCATTGTTTGGATTCAACCATTGCTCTATAAACTTTGGTCTCCAGATTTAAAATTCATCGATTATTTTTGGCAGATCTTTACGGTGACCATTGCGGCACAAGTTGGAGTAGCTCCTTTGAGTTTGTTTTATTTTCATCAATTTCCGGGATTATTCTTCCTGTCTAACTTAATAATCATTCCCGTATTAGGTTTGATTCTTGGTTTAGGTCTTCTAGTCATATTTCTAGCCCTTATTAATGCCCTACCTGAATTTATTGTAAAATTATATAGCCAAATCATTGACAGATTAAATTATTTTGTTGGTTGGGTTGCCGAGCAAGAAGCTTTCATATTCAAGGGCATACCTTTTGACATATTGAATGTGGTATTTTCTTATCTGATAATTATTCTTGGCATTCGCATGTTTCAAGAACGATCTTATAATAGAATGGTTCCGTTTTTATTGACAATTTTGATTATCCAAGGCGTTTATATACATGATAAATCAAAGAATTCAAGTTCGTTTATCATATTCCACAAAAGCCGATATAGTATTATTGGGTTTCAAAGCGATACTGCTTTTAATGCCTATCATAGTTTAGATTCAGTCGGATTTAAGCATGACAAAACCTTAAGTGCTTATAAAATTGGAAAGAATCTTAGTAATATATCATCCGACAGTCTTACTTGTGTTTACAATGTATATGATAAATTACTATTGATAATAGATAGTCTGTCAGTATACCATGTTGGTTTCAAACCTGATATGGTGCTTTTACGCAATTCGCCTAAAATCAATTTAGATCGACTTATAGATCATCTAGAACCAAAACTGATCATCGCAGATGGCAGCAATTACAAAAGTTATATGTCTCGTTGGGAAGAAACATGCAGCAACAAAAATCTTCCTTTCCATGCCACTGCAAAAAAGGGAGCTCTTACCATTGAATACGCTAACTAAATAGCGCTACAATTAACACTAACTCTTGAATTCAGGCTTGAATGCTTGATGATAGGCATTGAATTCATCCTGATCCGTCATTTTCTTATATTCATCTGACTTGAAAAGTTTCAAGTATAATTCTAATTGTTGTGGTGATTGATACCCCATTATTGGTGTAATGAATTCTCCCTTTTCATCAAAGAACACCAAGGTAGGATAGGCATTAACTCGCATATAACTCGCAAATTGGTGAGCACTATTGCGTTTGTTGGCCTTTGCGGGATCATATTGTGGATTGGTGAACGTATTCTCTTTGAACTTTATAGTAGCATTACCCTCTCCATTGAACTTTACAGCGTAGTAATTATCATTGATGTAGTTGGCCACATCTTGGTTCTTAAAGGTGTTTTTATCTAATAGCTTACATGGTCCACACCAATTAGTATATACATCCATGATTATTTTCTTAGGTTGTTTTTGCTGAAGATCTAATGCTTCTTCAATGGTTACCCAATTAATCTCTTGAGCTTGTATAAAGCTTGTGACCAGAAATAGAACAGAATATAATATTGCTTTTTTCATATCGGTTAAGTGGCAAATTTCATTCCAAATTTACAAAAAATAAAAAAATGCCCCAAAGAGGCATTTTCCTATACCTTTAATTTTATCTAATTCCATGCATTAATCTTTTTAATAGAGGATTCAGTAAAATTGATAAGATCCCAACGCCAATAGGAATTAGAGTAAAAATCAAGAAGAAGGTGCTTAAAGAATATTCCGTAGATATTTTATCTATCATACCACCCATAGTCCCTGCAGCTTTTTGACCTACAGCAATGGCCAAGTACCAAATTCCAAACATAAAACCTATCATTCTTCCTGGAACTAACTTACTCAAATACGATAGGCCAACAGGAGAAATACAAAGCTCTCCCATCGTATGAAATAAATAAGCCATAATCAAGAATATCATGCTAACAGAAGCTGTTTTCGCTCCTTGGGGAATATCTCCAGTCCCATAAGAAAGAAACGCAAAACCCAATCCAAGAAGAATTAATCCGATTCCGTACTTCATGGCTGCACTAGGATTATATTTGCTTTCCCACCATCTTGAGAAAAACGGAGCAAGTGTGATGATAAAGAAAGAATTCAATATTCCAAACCAAGTTGCATCCACTTCATTTCCTTCCTGTGAAAATTTATCATTCAGCCTGTAAATAACTAAAATCCATAATCCTAAGAATGCAATTGCCAAAACAATATTAGACAATCCAATTTTCGAATATGTTTTCTTTGCTAATAACCATAGAACCCAGGTAATAATAATTAAAGGAATCGTTGTCAATAAGGCATCGACAATTTTAAATATCATAGCGGAATCACCCACTAACTCCCTGTTTGTATAATCTCTAGCAAATAAGGTCATCGACCCTAAAGACTGTTCAAAAAAAGCAAAGAAGAAGACTGTAAAAACCCCAAAGACAGATACCGCTATAATTCGGTCTCTTACAACTGGAATATATCTTGAAATTCTAGTGATTAAAAGTACTAAGAAGAATAACAGAGCAGCAAGCACAACTACATTTGAGCCACTTAAACCACCTATCTCGAAAGGCAATAAGTTTATGTTTTCTATCTTCTCCAGTGGGTCATTGAATAAATAAAGTAATCCTCCAACTGACGACAATAACATTAAAACCTTATCAAAGAATGTAAAAGGATTTAGCTTCACATCTACGTCTGTATCTGCCTCGTCTAAATTTTGAATCCTTGGGCTATCCTCGTTGATATTCTGAGGCAATTCTACTTCATGGACTCCAGATGGCTTTCCTCCTATACTTCCGAACAATTCTTTAGCTAGCCAAAACTGGATCAACCCCAACAACATAAATATACCAGCTAATCCGAAACCATAGCTCCAACCCTTATTTTCAGCTAAATAACCACAAAGCATCATTCCGAAAAAAGCGCCTGCGTTAACACCCATATAATAAATAGTATAAGCCCCATCCTTCTTGGACTCTTTACCTTTATACATTTCTGAGATCATAGAGGTCATGTTGGGTTTAAAAAAACCTGTTCCAATAACCAATAAGGCTAGTCCCAAATAAAAACTGAAAGTAGTTTCAATTGCCATTGATGCATGCCCTAAGGTCATGATTAAACACCCTATTGCAACTGCAATTCTATAACCTGTGATTTTGTCTGCAATCCATCCTCCAACTATTGGCGTGAGGTATAACAATGATGCATATGTACCTATCAAAGCCAAAGCGTTCTCTCTAGGCCAATCCCAACCTGCATTATCACTTAATATAGGAGCAGTAAGAAAAAGCACTAATAAAATACGCATTCCATAGAATGAAAAACGTTCCCACATTTCTGTAAAGAATATAACAAAGAGTCCAGCCGGATGACCTATTACTTTGTCTTTAAAAAGATTTTCGATATCAGCGTTCATAAAATATAGATTATATTAAATACAAAAGAAAAGCCTCGCAATAAATATGCGAGGCTATTTGTATTATACAATTAATTATCAGCTAATTCAAAGCCTTCCGCTTCTTCATGCATTGTATGTTCGTTATCCTCTGCACCATGTGTTAGGGTTTCCAATTTTTTTCTAAACAACAATACTACCGCACCAAAAATCACACAAAAAAGCGCAATCCCAGTAAATATGGTGTATTCTCCCAAACTTTCAGATGCTTCGCCTAATAATCCCGCAAGTTTATTACCAAAGCCTGTCATTGCAAAATATACACCCATCATTAAGGATGCATATTTTAGAGGTGCTAATTTAGTAATATAAGACAACGCAACTGGTGAAATACATAATTCCCCAACGGTATGAAACAAGTACGCTAATACCAACCAATACATAGCAGAAGAGCCATTACTTTCAAATTGACCAGCCGCAGCTGTCATAAAAAAGAAACCAGTTCCCATTATGATCAACCCTATAATCATCTTGAACAATGACGTCGACAGTTTACCTTTTAATTTCCTGTTGGCCCAATAGAGTGCCACAGAAGTCCCTAAGAAAATTATAAACATTGCATTCAAGGATTGAAACCAGGAAGCAGGGACTTCCCAGCCCATTAACAATCTGTTAGTTTTTTCTGAAGCATAAATATTCATTAATCCCCCAGCTTGTTCAAAAGCACCCCAAAAAACGATAACCAATAAAAAAGAAATAAATAATACTACTACACGATCTTTTTCAATCTTAGTGAGTGGTTTATTCATCGCTTCTTTCTCAGCGGCGTTATCAGAAGCTCCTAGATAGTTACCGACATTACTTAAATGTTTTTGGCCAGCTAAGTATTGTACTAACCCTAATGCCATCCCTATGCCTGCAAGCCCGAAACCATAATGCCAACCATATGTTTCACCAACATAGCCGACAATTAATGCTGCTAAAAAAGCGCCTACATTAATTCCAATATAAAATATAGTAAAGCCTTTATCCCTTCTAATATCACCTTGCTTATAAAGACCTCCAACCATAGTAGAAATATTTGGTTTGAGCATACCTACTCCAGCAATGATCAAACCTAGACCAGTATAAAAGGCCCACATTTGTTCAACCGCCAAAATACTGTGTCCTGCCACAAGTAAAATACCTCCATACAGAACCGCCTTTTTCTGACCTAAAAACTTGTCCGCAATCCAACCGCCAGGAATTGAAGCAACATAAACCAGCATAGTATACCAACCATATAGTGCAAGAGCATCACCATTTGACCAACCTAATCCTGCGTTTTCACCCTGTGTTTGAGCCACAAGATATAATACTAGAATTGCTCTCATTCCATAATAAGAAAAACGTTCCCACATTTCCGTGAAGAATAAAACAAATAATCCCACGGGATGGCCAAACAATTCTTTTTGATGCATAGCTGTTGAATTTGTCATAGATAATTTATTAGTTAGTTAGTTAGTATGTATTTAGTTAGTATC
>CBESOB010000175.1:0-5997 GCA_965530995.1 uncultured Flavobacteriaceae bacterium | reverse complement strand
AGTTCATAAAAATGGAGCACCACTAATAAGTAATTACGATTTAATTCAGCTGAGTAGTACGAATCTCATTTCAGATATTTCAAAAGAGCCGAATTTTGATAGTGCTTTGTTTATAGGTGGAATAGAATATGATTATAAAGACACTTTAAAAAAAGAGCATGAAGCATCTCATTTCGAAACAGCATCATTAGATTATTTGGACGGGTTAAGAGGAACGAAAACCAGAGGAGAAAGCTGGGATTATTTACCAGGTACACTAAATGAAATAAAGAGCCTAGAACAGAAATTCACACAAAGCAATACAAGTTTTAGTACACTTACGGCGATGAATGCTTCGGAATCGAACTTTAAAAGTATTAGCGGCAATAGCCCGAATGTTTTACATATTGCCACACACGGATACTTTTACGAAAACTTGAATACTGAATCACAATATAATATGGATTTGAGTGTGGAGGATCAATATAGGTTGGCTGATGACCCCTTGTTGCGTTCTGGTTTAATCTTAGCTGGTGCGAATTATGCTTGGAAAAATGGCAATAACCCTAATGAAGATGAAGACGGCATCCTAACGGCTCTAGAAATTTCTAACCTCGATTTGAGAAATACTAATGTTGTTGTGCTGAGTGCCTGCGAAACGGGTTTGGGAGATATTGACAGCAGTGAGGGCGTTTACGGACTGCAACGCGCCTTTAAAATGGCAGGTGTAGATAACTTGATCATGAGTCTTTGGCAAGTGCCTGATGACGAAACTGCAGAATTCATGAATCTGTTCTATACAGAATGGATTACCAATAAAAAAAATATAAGATTAGCTTTTAATACAACACAGCGAATTATGCAAAAGAAGTATGCAGACGAACCATTAAAATGGGCGGCATTTGTGTTGTTTAGATAAGTAATGTTATTTACGTATCTGGAAGTTATAAATAATAAAGTATGAAAATCAGGACCTTTACACTAGTTAAAAAAGTAATACTCTTTGCTCTACTATTAGGCTTTGGCTTTAGTTATGGACAAATAATATCATATCCTTATGTCGAGGATTTTGAGTTTGGTCCAGCAGGATGGAGCGCTCAGGGCACAACGACCACTTGGGCACTAGGCAGCCCGGCGAAGAGCCTTATTAATTATGCGCCTTCAGGAACAAACGCTTGGGTAACGAATCTTAGTGCTGACTATTTGAATTTTGAAAATGGTTGGGTGGAAAGTCCCGTTTTTGACTTTTCATCTTTGAGTTCACCATCAATTAGCTTGAGTATTTTTTGGAATTGTGAGTTCTCATATGATGGTGCCGCTTTGCAATCTTCTACAGATTCGGGCGCGACGTGGCAGAATGTAGGAGCTTTAGGAGACCCTAATAATTGGTATAATGATGATACCATTTCTGGAAACCCAGGCGGACAGCAGTTGGGATGGACTGGGATATTTGGTTTTAATGGTTCTCCCGGGTGGGTTCTTGCAAGTCATGGGCTATCAAATTTAGCTGGACAAAGTAATGTCATTTTTAGAATGACTTTTGGTTCCGATTTCTCGGTTGTTGGTGATGGTGTAGCTTTTGATTTGGTGAGAATCTTTAATGAAGATTGTTATGCAGGAAAAGATATTAGTTGGATATCTTGTGCTGGATATAATACTGGTATTTTAGATTTAAATACTTTGATAAGTGCTGATGCTACGCCAAATGGTGCATGGGAAAGCGAAAATAATTTAGTGACTATTTTGGCGAATGATGAAATTGATTTGTCAAGTATAACGACGGCTTTTGATTACAATTTTATTTATACAGTTAATGGGTCAGGTGCGTGTGAGGATACCGCAGTTATTACGCTCGAAACAGATGTCATCGAATATGCCGGAGAAGATAGTTTTGATAATTTTTTCTGCCCAAATCCTGGTATCGTCAACTTAAATAATTACTTGACAATTTCACCAAGCGAATCTGGTGTTTGGGAAAGCCTAGATGGATTATTTATTGATTTTGACAGTGATGTTGTTGATCTTACGGGATTGCCAGATGGCTTGTATCAATTTACATACATCGTTCAGACAACGTTTGGTTATTGTAATCCGGATCAAGCAGATATTCAAATAAATATTGAAACACCTTTGTCTCCGGGTGAGAATGGTCAGTTGGCGGCCTGTGATACAAATTTCACTGAGAGTGATCTTTTCAACGCTCTTAGAGGCAATCCTGATACAGGTGGGTTTTGGCTTCCTAGTATTGATGGCTATGGTACATATACCTATGAACATGGGCCTGGCACATACTGCGATGCCGTGTCAGCCATGGTAGAAGTTGTGCCGCAAACGCAACTTTCAGCTGGTACTAATGGCGTTTTTGAGACTTGTGATGGTTTTGCGTTTATGGATGACCTGTTTTTTGCACTTGGAGGCAACCCAGATCCAGGTGGTATTTGGAATCCTGATCCTGAATCAAACCCAGGTCCAGGAATATACACTTATACACATCCAGCAACAACGTGCACAGTAGAGTCTTCTGCTGAGGTAGAGATCACTATTTCTGATGCGCCTGATGCTGGACCAGATGTAGATTCAGCGGGAGCTGATAGTGGATTACAAAATTTAAACGATATAAGGGAACAGTTTACAGGACGGTCAAGAGATGTTGTTTCAAGGATAGATGCTGGTACTTGGGTACAAACAGGCGGTAATTCTGTAAACATATCTGAAGATGGCGAAGTGGATTTCCCCAACAATGGCGCAGGTGCTCCAGACTTTTATAGTTTCGAATATCGCGTTCTGGGTAATTGTGAGGACGCTGTTGCTTTTATGACGATTGAAATCAATGGAGATGATACACCGGGTTCTGATGCTGTTTTACTAATATGTCCTGGTCAAGCTTTCACCACGTTTGATATGTTTAATGTCTTAGGCGGAAACCCAAGCACTAGAGGATCATTTTTAGAACCTCTTAATGGTCTTGGCGTTTACACCTATGAAATCATTGATTTTGAAGGTAATCCAGGAGGGCAATCAACCGTCACTGTAGAAGAGGAAGTAAAGCTGTCTGTTGGAGATGGCGCGAATAACGTAAGACCTTTGTGTTCAGGTGCGACTTTATCGGAGTCGGAGTTGCGTTTTGCACTTGCACAGTTTGAAGTTGCAAATCCGGGTGGCGAATGGAGAGATCAGAATGATGCTATCGTGTCATTTCCCATCACTACTGAAGGCGGATATAGATATACACATCCAGCGACAAATTGTTTTTCTGAATCTTCAAATAGTGTACAAGTCATTATTGAAGAACCGGTTTCGGCTGGAACACCACAATCCAATATTCCAGGTATTTGCGAACCTTCGGCTTACAGCATTAATTTGTATACATTCCTTAATAACGAGACTCCTAATGGAAACTGGTCAGAAATAGACAGAGTCCTTATTGATCCAGATAGGCTAGCTGCTCAAATCGATGAAGATGGCGATGTAGACTTTCCCAATACAGGAGCGGGACAACATACCTTTAGATTTAGGTATACTATCGAGAATGGATGTAACTCGGATTTTAAGGATATTGAATTCGATTTAGAAATACCTGAAGATCCAGGCAATGATGGACTATTAGAGATTTGTCCAGGTACTACAGTAAATGAAACGCAATTATTTGAAGCTTTGGAGGGGTCAGCAGTTCTTGGAGGTGATTGGAGTCCGTCACTAGCTGGTGCAGGTGTTTATCTTTATACTCATACTCAAGGAGATCCTGCGAATGGTTGTAAGAATACAAGTAGTGTGACTGTCACAGAAACGGCTAATTGTGATTTACAGATTAAGGCTTTTCTTCAAGGAGCTGCATTGAGCCCAAATACAGGGGAAGAAAGCCTAATGCGCGATGACCTAAGAGTTTCCGGAAATCTGCCTTTAACAACACCATATGACGATAAAATTAGTTGTGATCCTTCTGTATTTGCCATTTCAGGGGCCGATGCCATCGTAGATTGGGTTTGGGTTGAATTGCGAGAGCAAAATAATAATACTATTATATTTGATTCACAATCTGCATTATTGCAGCGAGATGGAGATGTAGTGGACATTGATGGGTTATCCCCACTTACTTTTGGCATTCCTTCTGGTAATTATTACGTGTCTATTAATCATAGAAATCATTTAGGAATACTGAGCTTTAATACAATTGCTTTTAATGGTTTACCTTCAATTGTTAATTTTTCAGACGGTAGCGTTACTACTTTTGGTAGTTATGCACAGACGACTACTGGAATGCCATCGAATGTATTTGGTTTGTGGGCAGGAGATGTCAATGGAGATGGTGTTATACAATATGCAGGTGCTGGAGTTTTAGATACACCGAACCTATTGGCTTTTATCCTAAATGACGGAACTAATTTCCTGAATATTCCAACTTGGGAGGTTACTAGCTATAATAATTATGATGTTGATATGAGCGGAGCAACTCAATTTGCTGGTGCAGGCACATTGGATACACCACTTATCTTACAGAATATTTTATCCTTTCAAGGTAATTTTCTTGGATTGAGTACATGGCAGATCGTCGAACAATTGCCAAATAATTAATGAATAGGGTTATGATCAATTAAAACACTTCTTGAAATCGACACACATTATATCCTTGATTTCTTGGTCATCAAGACCTATGTCGTTCAATAATCTTGAAATTGACGCAATTTCTGTTTCCAGTTCCTCAAAATCTTTTTGTGTGCGTACGTTAAATCTATTGAATTCTAATTTTTTGAGGCTGGGAAATTTTGTTTCAACAACTGCCCATTCATAACTCTTGCCATATTTAATAAGGGAATTGTCAATAAAAAGTGTCACACTATTAGTAACTGTTCCTATTTTAGTTACGATGTTTGTTTCGGTGTCTCGTAACAAGAAATAATAGGCGTTCTTTTTATTTTCTTTGGCCTCCCATTCAAAGGTAATTTCAGAAGAATACACATCTACATTATTCAAGGGCCCTATTAAATTTAAATAATCACCCCGATAAACCACACCGCTTTTATTATTTCGTAAAGCCATATTATTGGTAAACTCTTTCCATAGCCAAGAAAATGACTTTTGAGTAATTGAAGAGTTGTTTTTCATTGCAGGAATTTTTAATAATTCCTTCTGACTAAACTTCCCAGTACTGACCAATTGGAAAAGATTGCCTTGTTTATCGATGAATTGAAGGATGTCATCCCTGTTCATGATCAGAGACGTTGATTGACTTAGTACGGTGCCTTTGGTAAGGGGTCTAATAGAATCATTCACCTTAATAATAGGCTGCCCTGAAAACCTAAAAACAAATAAATTATTTTGACTTTGCATGCCTTGAATACTAGCAATGGCTAATATTATGATCAATAATGTTTTTATTTTAAATAGGTTTTCCATTTTCGTTTTGTATTAATATATCGCGTTAGGTGCTTGAAATATTTAAAATAACCTCCAGCAAGAACAATACCAACAATTATTGGAAATGGGCTCAATGAGATGTCTATACTGTAAAGCCAAAATACTAGAATCAATAATGTGATCGAGAAAATAAATTGATATGTCTGTTTTCTTGTCCTATACGTGATTTTGTACTTTTTATTCAACTTCATATAGAGCATTGTTGAGAAGTACATACACAAAAAGACAATTAAATAAAGCCAAAAACCAGACACCTGGGTAATTAAATCGTTATTAATAAGCATATTTACAATATTGGCATGAATGACCACACCAAAAGTATCAGCATCACTTCTACCTGTTGTATATGTATTCAGGGGAGTGAAAAATTTATCTACGATGTCGGTAGAATGATTATTAGTGGCTCCCAGATACCCCAGAATTACAACCTTATTTTTTAATATAGGTAAGGAATCGTTCAATAATATATCTTCTAAATCTAGAGTCGTGAATTTTTCCTGGTTACCAGAAAATTTAATGATTTTATTTTTCGTGAGTTTCTCATCATAATTATATTTTTTCCACTGTTTTTTCTTTAGATACTCTTTGGCTATTTTCGTGGCT
>CBESOB010000174.1:0-6016 GCA_965530995.1 uncultured Flavobacteriaceae bacterium | reverse complement strand
CATTGGCAAACGGTTCTTATGAGGTTACCGTTAGGGTTAATGCAAAGCGTTTTGAAAGGTTGGATAGTGGAGAAATTAAAGAAATTTCTATAGATGAGCCTATTAAAATAGGTGTCTTTACAGAGCATCCATCACTTATAAAAGATGAAACTTCGGTTCTTTATTACGAGTCAAATCATATTAATAAAGAAATGACAGAGTTTAAAATCATTGTAACAGAAATACCAAATTTTATTTCTATTGATCCTTATGGAACTAGATCTGATGAGAATACTGTAAATAATCTAATGTCATTATAAAACGTGTTCTCTAAAATTTTTGAAAAAACAGGGCAGAGGGTGACAAATAGTCCCGTAGACTATTTTAGCGAATGAGCCAGATGGCGGAGAGGCATACTGCAGCTGCATGAAAAATATTTATCTAAAACTTTCTTTTGCAATGTTATTGGTAACTCATTTTATTTAAAACAACGGCTTTTTGTTTTAACAATATTTTACCAAATTTTAAAATATATAACTGTTATTTTGTTCTGCATTTCTGTAAAATGTTTAAACAAAATGATGAATAGAATCGTTAAATTAGTATTGAGTGCTGTTATGTTTTTAGTAGCTCAAAGTGGTAATTCACAGGTTATCACTGAGTTATACGGGCAGGTGATTGATGAATTGGGAGAGCCTATGATCGGCGCTTCGGTGTATTTAGAAGGAACTCAACTAGGTGCACAAACGGATTTTAGTGGTAATTATGAGATTACAGGTGTAACGCCTGGATCTTATAATCTAATTGCAAGTTATTTAGGCTATGAGTCTCAGACGCAATATAATATTATTGTACGTTCCAAAGGAACACTAGCTTATAATTTTGTGCTTAAGGAGTCTTTAAAACAATTGGATGAAGTCGTCATTTCAAATGCCAACAAAATTACACGTCCCCGAGAAACACCTCTTTCTACACAAACCTTATCAGCCGTTGAGATTGCTACCTATCCAGGAAGTAATAACGATGTTGTACAAGTAGCACAAACCCTTCCGGGGGTTTCGCCTTCCATTGGAGGCTTTCGTAACGATCTTATTATTAGAGGTGGTGCGCCTAACGAGACGGTTTATTATTTAGATGGCATGGAAATTCCAAATATCAATCACTTTAGTACACAAGGGAGTGCTGGTGGTCCAGTAGGGATGATCAATGTATCATTTATAGAAAATGTGACCCTGTCGACATCTGCTTTTAATGCACGTTATGATAATCCTTTGTCTGGTGTGTTACAATTCAAACAAAGGAATGGTAATAATCGCAATTTTGCTGGGAATTTTAGGTTGAGTGCCAGTGAAGCAGCTTTGACCTTAGAAGGGCCATTGTTCAAAAAAGAAAATGAAGAATCTAAAACGACGTTTTTAGCATCTGTGAGAAGAAGTTATCTCCAATTTTTATTTGAAGCTATTGGTTTGCCTATCAGGCCAGACTATTGGGATTACCAATTCAAAGTAAACCATACCATCGATACCTATAACAGTATTAGTTTAACAGGCCTTGGCTCTATAGATGATTTTTCTGTGAGTCCACCAGAAGAATTCGATGCCGAACAGCAGGCGCAATTGGAGCAAGCACCGTTTATTAACCAACGCACCAATGCCATTGGAGTTACCTGGCGGAATCGTTTTAAAAATGGCAACGGATACATGCAAACCACATTGAGTAATAATACCTTAATCAATGATTTTAGACGCTATCAAGATCCTGAAAATGAAACAGGTCTCATTTTTAAGAATGATGCTGCGGAATCTGAAACCAAGTTGCGCTATGAGCTAACACAATTATTGGGTGATTGGAAACTCACATCGGGTTTTAATGTGCAATATTCAGATTATAGCAACAACACCATTGATTTCACAAATGATTTGGCATTTAATACCGATATTGATTTTATGAAGTATGGCCTTTTTGCGAATGTAACGCGCTCCTTTTTTGATAATAAACTGGATATTTCATTCGGATTTAGAATGGATGACGATAACTTCACTACTAACAACAACATGCTAAGCACCTTTTCGCCACGATTATCTGCCTCCTATGAATTCGCACCAGATTGGCGTTTAAATGGCTCGGTTGGACGTTATTTTAAATTACCTCCATATACCATTTTAGGATTCAGAAACAATGACAACGAACTCGTCAATCAAGATGTAGATTACACGATGAGTGATCATTATGTATTAGGTTTACAGCATTATTTTTCGCCTTCGGCAAGTATTTCCTTAGAAGGGTTTTACAAACGCTACGATGATTATCCAGTATCCGTTCGTGACGGTGTTTCCTTGGCTAATAAAGGTGGTGGTTTTGAGGTTTTGGGAAGCGAGCCTATTGAAACAGTAGGTAAGGGTAGGAGCTACGGTGCAGAGCTACAGTTCCAACAAAAATTATCTAAAAACTTTTACGGAACTTTTGCTTATACCTGGTTTTATAGCGAGTTTACAGGTTTTGATCCAAATACCTATTTGCCATCTGTTTGGGATAGCAGACACCTTGTATCATTTACTGGAGGCTATAAGATTAAACGAAACTGGGAGTTTAGTGCGAGATACCGTTTTGCAGGGCAAACACCATTTGTACCTACTGATTTGGACGCTACATTAGCCAATTATCCAGAAGTCGTTTTAGATTATGACCGTTTAGGGGAAGAAAAATTAGACATATTTAGTCAATTGGATGTGAGAATCGACAAAAAATGGAATTTCAAAAAATTTGCGTTTAGTTTATTTATTGAAGCTCAGAATATTTTAGGACAAGATAATCCAAGTCCACCTGATTATGGACTCAATAGAAACGCTACGGGGATGGTAATTGATCCAAGAAGTTTGGTTGAGATTCCACAAGATAGTGGTCAAATAATTCCGGGTATTGGTGTTGTCGTTGATTTCTAAGTGGTGTGGACATCAATTGCAAGTTGTCAAGCCAGAATACTCTCATGTCCTGAGTCACGAACAAATAAACAACTGCTATTGGTTTTTTTAGACATGTCCTTAATAAAATCGTATGGCAAAGCGTCTTGCATACCGAATATATTTAAATCTGCTGCAGGTGCCTTTGTAACAATATCAATAAAAGTACCTACGTAAACGTCGGTTAAGGTTTGTGGTAAACGTGCCAGATGCGTTAAGGATCTTAAAAATTCTCTAGCGTTGACCTCTTCTCCTGGGTCATGCACGACCGTTATTAATCGTATGCGCGCATCCCAGTTCATTTTTAGTTTATAAGCCACTAAAATGGAAAGGTCTAAATTGCCAATATCCAAACCTCCCAATTCCCAATCTCCTTTACGGTCACTTACCCAAACATTGATGGCGTTACGCTGTCCTAATAATGTTGTGGTATGAAGGTTAAAAAGCAGAATGCCAATTTCCAAGCGCATAGACTCTTTCATTACTGGTTTTAGCTCGATGTCGTAATCATCATGATCTTGCAAATTCAAGAACATAATATTCGGTCTAAAGAAGGCGCCTTGTAACGCTTGACTTCCGTAGTTAATGCCATTGGCAAATTGATCGGTGTGGATCACTGTAGATGATGAAAACACACCTTTAGTTCTAAAAGACGCTGAAATATCTTCCAATTGCTCCGCCAATTTGCTATGTTCTGTAAAAGGCTCAATACCTAATAGCTTGATAGACCCTTTGGGTTTTGCAATATTCCGCAAAAATTCAAACGTGCCTCTTAATCCGTTTACATCGCGCACAGGCACCATAAGATTGGCTTTCCAAGCACGCTGTTGCATTTTTTTCATGCCCCAAGTATGTTTAGCTGCCCATTCCGCAAACGATACAAAAAGTCCTGAACGCACATCTTCAAAAGGGGTTTCCAGATTCTGACGTGATAAATACCAATACACCATCAGCACTATGGCAATAGAAATTAAGCTCACAGTCGGATTGATTATGAACATTGCAAAAATGGACGAAATCAGACCAAACCAAGGCACCCATTTATGAATCTTGAAAACAGGACGATAACTAATGAGACCCAGGCGTTGTTCGATGATCACCACGATATTGATCATCGCATAGGTGATAAGAAAAAATAGGGTTACCAAAGGTGCTACCGCATTAAGATTTCGCAGCAATAAAGTAAAGAAGATCAATATGCCAGTCACTATCATGGCATTCCGTGGTTGTCCATTACTACTTGTGCCAGCCAATATATTGGAATAGGGAAGTACCTTATGTTCGCCCATGGCGTATAATATACGCGATGAACCAACGATTGAGGCTAGTGCGGAAGAAAATGTAGCCCCTAAAATACCAGCGATAATAAGTGGCCCGAAGTAGGCCTTATCGACCATGATATAGTAATTATTGAGAAGCTCTTCTTCAGTAGCACTTCGTGATATCCAAAAGGCGAGGAGCATATAAATAACAAAACTAAGGCCAATGGCCCAAAGGGTTCCAGTAGGTATGCTCCGTTTAGGATCTTTGAGTTCTCCAGACATATTCGCTCCAGCCATAATACCAGTCGCGGCAGGAAAAAAGACCGCAAATACGATCCAAAAATCACTTCCGGTAAATCCATTTTCTAACGAACCTTTGAAGGACCCCCAACTTAAGGAATCACTTAAAGGCAGCTCCATAGAGCCATTGTAGGCAGCAATAACAATAGAAATCAATGAGAGTACGATGACACCCAAAATAATAAACTGTGTCTTAATAGCCAGACTAGCACTGATATAGGCAATGGTAAAAAGCGAGGCGAAAACGATTACATCGACCAGAAAGGCATTATGTTCTGGAAAAATTCCCAACCAACCTTCTCTAAAACCAAAGATGTACATGGTGACGGCTAGGCCTTGTGAAATGTACCTTGGTATACCCAAGCTACCGCCAACCTCCAGACCCAAAGCTTGCGACACAATAGCATACGCACCACCAGCGCCAATGCGAATATTCGTGGTGATGGCGGACATGGATAATGCGGTACAAAGCGTGATCAAAAATGAAATAAGAATAATAAGCCATGCGCCTAACAAACCCGCATTCCCGACGACCCAACCTAGACGCAAGTACATGATGACACCCAGAATAGTCAATAAGGTCGGTGTAAATACACCCCCAAAGGTGTCAAACTTTTTTATGGTTTTAGGTTGGTTTTCCATGCGTTGTTGGTATCATTGACATACCATTCAGTAAAATACTAAATATCTCGTTATTGACCCTATTAATTTTAAAAGTGTAAGAAACAAAGCTGTATTTGACCCCTATGTAATCGAACCCGTCCACCATAATTTATATGACTACGGATCGAGATACTGCTAATAATTCACTAACTTGTTATAAAGTAGCGCGGTATGGTTATTATGGTGATCGAGATTAGTGATTTCCTTTCCAGGGTGGAAGCCTCTCAGTATACAATCTTCACCCAGAAGTTTCATTTCAGTGTTTCAAAGACCCTAAAGAAATTCAATGGGACCATTGAAAAGAAAGACAATAATAACTATCTGGTGTCCTACCTCTCGGTTACCGACGCCGTCCAATGTGCTTTGAAAATCCAATATAAGTTCAAATATGTAACGCCTAAGCATACATCCTTTAGCCGACGTTTAAAGATCGCCCTAACCGCTTCAAGACATTTGAACGAAGAGGCAATTACCTTAGCCACCAGAATGTGTGAGATCGTCAAGGACCAGTTGGTTATTTCGGCCGAAGTCAAGAGCTTGTATAGCAAAGCGAACGAGAAGGCTGAGATTGACAACGCATTGATTCGGGCCTTAACCCCTGAAGAAGAAAAAGTGCTGTCTGATGTCATGAATTATGTAGAATCAAACTGGTTTAAGTCTGACTTCAATGTGACGTCTTTCAGTAAAGCCTTAGGATATAGTTATTCGCAATTGTATAGGAGACTCATCAATCTGACTGGAAAATCACCAAACAACTTCCTTAAAGAATTTAGATTACATCGAGCCTTGGTGTTATTGCATGATCACAGTGGCAGCATTGCTCAAATAGCGGATAAAACGGGCTTTACTGAA
>CBESOB010000173.1:0-6161 GCA_965530995.1 uncultured Flavobacteriaceae bacterium | reverse complement strand
TTCTACCTGTTTTTTCAGCTCTTGTCTTAACGATGAAACTTCCAAATCCTCTTAGGTACACATTGTCACCACTCTCTAGAGATGTCTTAACTTCATTCATGAAGGTTTCTACAGTTGCCTGTACATCTCCTTTTTCTATTCCTAATTTCTCGGAAATCTTTGCTACGATATCAGCTTTAGTCATTATTTAGTTATTTGTTGGGTTATCTATTTTATTAAAGGGATGCAAATATTGTTCTATTTTTTTTAAATATCAAGGATAAAGCATTAAAATTTAAGCTTATAAACGTTTATTTTCGCATTATAACAAATAATTGTAATGAGCATTACCGAAATTTTAATGCATTGGTATTCAGCTAATAAGAGACATATGCCTTGGCGAATGACCAAAGACCCATATAAAATTTGGCTGTCTGAGATCATATTGCAACAAACTCAGATCAAACAAGGCTTACCTTATTATGAGGCTTTCGTTACTATTTATCCAACTGTTTTCGACCTTGCAGAAGCATCTGAAGAAAATGTTCTAAAATTATGGCAGGGATTGGGTTATTATTCAAGAGCACGCAATTTGCATGAAACAGCCAAGTATATTGCAGGCGAGCTTAATGGTACCTTTCCAGAAACATATGAAGGATTATTAAAACTTAAAGGCGTTGGGGATTATACGGCGAGTGCCATTGGATCCATTTGTTTTAATTTACCTACCGCTGTAGTTGATGGAAATGTATACAGGGTTTTGGCACGACATTACGGTATTCAGATTCCAATAAATAGCGCTGAAGGAATCAAGAAGTTTAAGGTCATTGCGCAAAAACTCATTGACAAGAATAAACCTGGAGATTATAATCAAGCAATTATGGAGTTTGGTGCTATACAATGTAAACCAAGTAATCCAGTCTGTTCAAATTGTTTATTAAAGAGTAGCTGTAATGCCTTTAAGACAGACATGATAAACCAACTTCCTGTTAAACTGAGAAAAACTAAGATCAAGACAAAACACTTCAATTATATTGTAATGCAATCGCAAGATGGTAAAACCCGTTTGGAAAAAAGGAATGGGCCTGGTATCTGGCAAAACCTGTATCAATTTCCACTCGTTGAAACAAATAAAAGTCTTTCAAGTGTAGAATTAATGAAACATAAAGATTTTCAAGAATTATTGCCCGATGATTATCTAGAATTGAATCTATTCAATAAGGAGGCAATCGTTCATAAGTTATCTCACCAACATCTTCACACGCATTTTTGGATTGTCAATATCAAGAATCTCAATGATGATTCAATACCAATATCAAGCATTAGACAATATCCAGTTCCTATCTTGATCAGTAACTTTATAGAGTCATTTGATTTTAAGCTATCATAAATTTTCACTAAATTTAGAATGGTCTATTTAAAACCACTAATTTTGACACCTAAACCGTTTTAACTATGTCAGGAACATTGAATAAAGTAATGCTAATTGGGCATCTGGGAGATGAAGTGAAAATGCACTATTTTGAAGGAGGAGGCGCCATTGGAAGATTCCCATTGGCTACGAACGAAACGTATACGAACAAGCAGACGAACGAGCGTGTCACTAATACTGAGTGGCATAATATAGTTGTTAAGAACAAGGCTGCAGAGATTTGCGAAAAATATTTAAGTAAAGGAGATAAGGTCTATATAGAAGGCCGATTGAAAACGCGTAAATGGCAGGATGAAAAAGGTCAAGACCGTTACTCTACAGAAGTACAATGTACCGAATTCAAATTCTTGACCACCAAGAATGAAAGTCAGTCAAATCAGCCAGCGCAATCTTCACAACCGGTAAGTCAGAGTACAAAAAGTAAGGTCGAAGAACCAATTGGTGAAGATGATGATTTACCATTTTAGTTGATGTTTAACCAAATTCTATAATGTGGACCCTGAGCCCTCGAGTTTATTAGCATTGATTTTTATAGACGTTTCAATCCTATTTGGGATCATATTACTTATTGTCCTACTCTTATGTTCGGCTCTTATTTCTGGTGCCGAAGTTGCCTTGTTTTCATTAACCCCAATGGACATTGATGAAGAACTTTCAAACAGTTCTCGCAAAATGGAAATTATCTCAAAACTCTTAAAAAAACCAAAGAAGCTTTTGGCGACAATTCTAGTTGCTAACAATTTTATAAATATTTCCATTGTTATTTTGTTCGCCTATTTGGGTGATTTTCTTTTCAGTGGTATTTCAGAACTTTGGTTGAAGTTTCTTATTGAGGTCGTTGTGATTACCTTCTTCATCCTTCTTTTTGGTGAAATACTCCCTAAAGTATACGCTAACAGGAATCGTATTAAGTTTTCAAGCTTTATGGCCTATCCGTTAAAAGTTTTGGATATAGTTTTTTCGCCAATTAGTATGCCTATGAGAGGTATTACCTTGGCCATCCATAATAAATTAGGCAAGCAAAAATCGAATTTAAGTGTTGATCAATTATCTCAAGCCTTGGAACTCACGAGTGAGAAAGATACCACCAAGGAAGAACAAAAAATATTAAAGGGCATTGTGTCTTTTGGTAGTACGGATACTAAACAAGTAATGCGTCCGCGTATTGATATATTTGCCCTTAATATAGATCAGGAATATTCAGAGATCGTTCCGGATATCATAAAGAAAGGTTATTCTAGGATACCTGTGTATAAGGATAATATAGACACCATTGAGGGAATTTTATATGTTAAGGATCTGCTACCGCATATAGATAAAAAACAATTCAAATGGACCACTCTTTTAAGGGAGCCCTTCTTTGTTCCTGAAAATAAGAAGTTGGATGATCTCATGGTAGAATTCCAAGACAAGAAAGTTCATTTAGCAGTGGTTGTTGATGAGTATGGAGGTACTTCTGGTTTGGTGTCTTTAGAGGATATCATAGAAGAGATTGTAGGAGACATTAGTGATGAGTTCGACGATGATGATTTAATATACTCTAAACTCGATGAAAAGAATTATGTCTTTGAAGGGAAGACAGCTCTCAAAGATCTGTATCGCGTAATCAGGTTAGAAGACGATGCGATTTTTGAAGACAATAAGGGAGAAGCTGAATCTCTTGCAGGATTTGTTTTGGAAATTTCCGGTAGTTTCCCAAGAATCAATAGTAAAATAAACTTCAAAAATTACGTTTTTACAGTAGAATCAATGGATAAAAAACGTTTGAAACGAATAAAAATGACCTTGCCATAATGCAGAAACTCGTAATTGTATTGTTATCGTTCACGATCCTATCCTGTGGAGACGACCCCATACCAAAACCAAAAGCATTTTTAAGATTGGAGTATCCTGAAGCAACATATGCAAAAGTTGAATCTGACATGCCTTTTACATTTGAGAAGAACGTTCATGCAAAAGATAAGGTGACCATCAAGAAAACAGGGGATAACGAAAGTTATGGTTTAGATATTGAGTATCCACCATTAAAAGGCACTATATATCTTACTTATAAAAAGGTAAGTAAGGACAATCTAACAAGCTACTTGAGAGACGCCCAGAATTTTACGCAGAAACACACTCAAAAAGCAGACGAGATCATAGAACAAGTTTACGATAATGACGAAAGGAAGGTCTACGGTATGTTCTATGAAATCGGTGGTAATGCTGCCTCCCAATCACAATTCTATGTAACCGATAGTATGAATCATTTTGTAACGGGCTCTCTTTATTTTTATGCCAAACCCAATTACGATTCTATCCTTCCAGCAGCAGATTATTTAAAGAAAGACATCCAGCATATTATGGAGACCGTGAAGTGGAAGAATTAAAAAAAAGCCCTTCTCCATACATTCATAAGGAGAAGGGCTTTTGATTATTATATTGCTTTAGTTAGGCCTTTTTAGCGCAACAAGCCTTTTTGCAGTCTTCTTTGCAAGCTGCTTTATCAGCTTTTGCGTTCCCACCTTTACAGCAAGCCATTTCACAATTAGCCTTTTCTTTGTCTGATTTGCCTTTACAACATTCCTCTGTGCAAGACGTTTCTTTCGAGAAGTCCTCAACAGTTTTCATGTCTGTTACTTTATAAACATCAGCGACTTTAGTAACCGTTTCAGTAAGAATAGTTGGCGTTACCATTGATTCGTCATATTCCACCATGGCCAATCTTCTGTCAAAATCTACTTTGGCAGATTTTACACCATCCATTTTAGCGAGTTTTTTCTCAATGGTTTTTGCACAACCAATTGCGCAAGTCATGCCATCGATTCCAAATTCAGCTTTAGCAAAAGTAGCATCAGGATTCAGTACTTTTTCCTTTTTGACAGTTTGAACCTGTACCGTTTTCACTTCTGGAGCAGTTTCGTTCTTGCAGGCTATAAAGGTAACTGCAAGGATTACCACTATTAGGATTTGTTTCATCGTTTTCATAAGATTTGAATTTAATAACTGCAAAATTACGAAATATTATTATTTATATCTATGACAATGGTCATGCTATGAAATCATTTGAATCTATAGTGCCATTTAAAATTCATGTTTGGATTATTAATAATTGTCTTAAAATATCGGACTTTTGCACCGTTTATGACAGCTAACAACACCAAATGGTTTTATCTCATATTCCTAGCTATTGTTTGGGGAAGTTCTTTTATCCTTATCAAGAAATCACTTATAGGTTTAACGCCATTGCAATTAGGATCCTTGAGGATCATTATTTCTGGCTTGGTCCTTTTCCTCGCTGGGTTTTACAGCATACGGAATATTGAAAGAAAACATTGGAAATGGCTTATTATATCTGGATTTATTGGCACTGGCTTGCCTGCTTTCTTGTTCGCCTATGCCGAAACTGAAATTGATAGTTCCATAGCTGCTGTCCTAAATTCATTAACGCCGCTAAATACTATTTTATTTGGGTTTGCCATTTTTAGGATTGCCTCAACACGAAGGCAAGTACTTGGCGTTATTATTGGCTTTATTGGTACTGCCATTCTTATTGCAAGTGGCGCGGACTTGAATCCAGATCAAAATTATCTTTATGCAGGATTCGTGATAATGAGTACAATTATGTACGCCTTGAATGTGAACATTATAAAACGTTATCTGCAAGATGTTAGACCCATTGCTATTGCGGTAGGTAATTTCATTCCGATCATGCTCCCAGCCTTGGTCGTCCTGATATTCACAGGATTCTTTAATTCTGAGTCAATGCAATCGGAAAGTTTAGGGATGTCCTTATTTTATGTCACTATACTTTCTGTGTTCGGCACCGCCCTGGCTAAGGTATTGTTCTATAAATTAATTCAAATATCATCGCCTGTTTTTGCTTCATCCGTAACCTATTTAATGCCCATAGTATCTGTAATTTGGGGATTGTTGGACGGTGAATTATTCAGTCCGATACAAGGATTGGCAACTGTTATTATTTTAATGGGAGTTTATTTAGCCAATAGAAGAAAAGCATAAAAAAGCCCGGACATTTATGGTCCAGGCTTTATGTTTATTATTCCTGATCGATCAGGAATTATTTGAGTTTAATTGAAATCTGCTTCAGTCACCCCTTCATTTATCTTCACACTAGTGGTGCTAAGAATTATTACTTGTGGTCCTGCTGTTACTTTGGTAGTGTGCGGGAACATAACTCCGTTCACTTCCTTATAATCTGAGACATCTTCAATAGAAGTCATTGATTGGCCTTGCGCTTCAACGGTTTTTTCCGTACGCATTAATAACCCATTGGCAGCATTGTAGAATCTATAAGACACATCATCACCTTTAGTGACTTTTATCTTATATACATCTACACCTTCTATGACAGTAAGGATTTCAAGTTCAATGTTGGATGCATCCATAAATAACTCAGGGAACAAGCCCTTTTCGGCTTTTTGGTCGTTCACCTCTTTGTCGGTCATCGGTATTTTCTGACCCTGTGCTTCTTGATAACCTGAAGCACCATCAAATTTTCGTTTCATGATCGTTCCCATACCTTCAATGGTCATTTCCATAGAAACCTTGTTGGGGCTCATAGCCTTAATGGTCGCTTTTGGCTTGAATGGTGCGCCTTCAATAGTTACATCTGCAAGCGTCAACACCGTATTTACTTTTGCAACATTGTCTTTTCCACCGACGGCCTTGATATAATCGTTCATCACGCTTTCTGCCGTTACGCCAGAAGGAATAGGCTTTGAGAATACAGGCTTATCTGTAGGTCCAG
>CBESOB010000172.1:0-6197 GCA_965530995.1 uncultured Flavobacteriaceae bacterium | reverse complement strand
GAGGTTCTTATAAACGTACCATCGAAAAGAAATATAAAAAGCCAAAAACCAAAGGCGACAAGAACTACAATAAACGAAATAAGAAAAAATAGAATGAGTGATAATGCAGTAGACACACAGGACAAAAAAACTGATAAGGAGCTATATAGTTACCAGCAAGGAGCCATAAGTCAAATCTTTGAGAAATTCGAATCGGCACCGGATGATTATCATTTGCTTTATCAACTCCCTACGGGCGGTGGAAAGACGGTTATTTTTTCGGAAATGGTTCGCCAATACTTGAAGCATCATGATAAGAAAGTGCTTATCATGACCCACCGAATTGAGTTGAGTAGACAAACCTCTACAATGCTTACAGAATTCAATGTTACTAACAAAATCGTACATAGCACAGCTAATTTGGACGATCAGGATGAGTATAGTTGTTTTGTTGCCATGGTGGAAACCTTGAATAATCGTCTAAATGAAGATATGCTTGATATATCCAATATTGGACTTGTGATCATAGATGAGGCGCATTATAACTCTTTCACGAAACTCTTCAAGTTCTTTGAAAAGTCTTTCATTCTAGGTGTAACTGCCACACCATTAAGTTCTAATATCAAACTGCCAATGAAGGACAATTATGATGAATTGATCGTTGGTGAAAGTATAGAGTCATTGATAGAAAATGAATTCTTGGCTAAAGCAGAGACCTATTCATATAATGTAGGTTTGACATCTTTAATTGTGGGCGCCAATGGTGATTATACCGTAAAGTCTTCAGAAGACCTCTATACCAATCATGATATGTTAAGCAAATTAATGCAGGCCTACGAAGAACGTTGTAAAGGCAAGAAAACCCTAATTTTTAACAATGGTATAAAGACGTCATTGTTTGTTTTTGACACGTTTAGAGCGGCTGGTTATCCAGTTGCACATCTCGATAATACAAATACAAAGAATGAGCGAAAGGCCATCTTAAAATGGTTTAAAGAGACTCCTGATGCTATCTTGACTTCCGTGAGTATATTGACGACTGGATTTGACGAACCAACGGTAGGGTCAATCATATTGAATCGTGCAACCAAATCATTGACTCTTTATTATCAAATGATTGGTCGTGGATCGAGAATCCTAAAAAACAAATCTAGTTTTACGGTAATCGATCTAGGAAATAATTTTCATCGGTTCGGACCGTGGGGAGCAGATCTTGATTGGTATAGGATTTTTAGGACACCAAGCTTCTATCTGGATAGCTTATTGAACGATGAAGATCTCGAAAGTAATTTTAGGTACGAAATGCCTGAGGACCTGAGAGAAGAATTTGGAAATACAAAAGAGGTGTATTTTGATATTTCAATGACCTATATTGAAGCGGTTAGAAGCGGTAAATCATCAAAGGTAGTCTTGGAAAAATCCATTGAACAACATGCAAGAATCACTATAGAAAACAGCGAAGATGTTTTTGATGCCTATACATTGTCCAAGAAACTGGGTGATGATATCGATTATAGAATCCAGCGTTATACAAAATGCATTAGTAAGAGTACATTCAATTTTGTTGAATGGTTGAGAGACGATTACAGAAAAAAATTGCGTGCTTATATTCGAGATAACTTCGATACCATCTATGAAGATATTCATGGCCATCCACCAGAAGATTAATGTGATGATACTAAACAATCAAGCTAAGATCAAATGACGGAAAACAAACCACAAAATGGTATTCTTATCATTCTTGCTTTCTTTTCAATCTATGTCATTTGGGGTTCCACGTATCTGCTAAACAAGATTTCGGTAGCTGAATTACCACCATTCATGATTGCAGCCATAAGATTTATTACGGCTGCAATCATTATATTCATAATCGCTAAATTAATGGGGATAAGTCTCGCGATCAATAAAAAGCAACTATTAAATACAACCATCGCTGGTTTTTTGTTCCTGACGCTAGGTAACGGTCTTGCTGTATGGGCTTTAAAGTATGTTGATAGCGGGTTTGCGGCATTGGAAATATCTGCTCAGCCTCTAATTGTGTTACTCTTAATGCGCATTTTAGAAGGAAAAAAAATACAACCAATGTCTATTGTTGGCGTTATTTTTGGCATCATAGGTATCTATTTATTGGTTAGCCAAAAGCAGGTGATCAGTCAAGAGGGTAGTATCATTGGAATGATCATGTTATTTGCGTGTATGCTTAGTTGGGCTTATGGAAGTCTTTTTATTGCCAAATCCGAATTGCCCTCTAATTTTTTTGTTAATACGGGATACCAAATGCTAATGGGAGGGATTATGCTATTGTTGGGAAGCTTTATGTTTGGTGAGTCCTGGTCATCACCGCTAACTTGGAGTTCTAATGTTCAATTTTCCATGATTCTTCTTATTGTTTTAGGAAGTATCGTGGCGTTTACCTCCTTCAACTATTTGTTGAAAGTCGTATCTCCAGAAAAAGTGGCCACATGTACATATGTAAACCCAATAATTGCGCTACTACTAGGATGGTATTTCTTGAATGAGCAAATAACCACACAATCCATTATCGCCGCTGTGGTCTTATTGACCGGGGTTTACTTTATTAATACACGAAAGAAATTAAAGATGTTCTCAAGGTTTTTGAAATAACCCTTCTTCAAGTCATATCTTCTTACTGAGAGTGTCTTTAAGTAGTAGTTCTACAGTCTCAAATACCTGTCTGCAATGGAAGAAATCGTCCTCTTCTTGCATGATATCAAGAATAATACTTGTATGTCCTAAGGCTACATATTTTGATAATTCTTCAGCAACTTCGTCATGAGAACCCACTAAATATGGGCAAAACGTTTTGTACGTATGAAATGGTTTCAACCAATAAACATTTTGATCATCATCACTCGCATCAAGATTTGAAAGATCTTTGTGCCAATTAGAATCCGAAGCTTTTGTTGCCATGGCATGTGCCATTTTCCCTTTCATATCGTCCGGGTATCGTGCGTTAGCCACTTCCCAGGCTTCTTCAGAGGTTTCTCGGGCAATGATACCAAATCGAACAGCCAGATTGAAATTTTTGTCAGGCTTTACATCTTTATACTCAGCAATAGGTTTGGCATATTTTACTTTAATAGCCCCTAATTTTTCAGCTGTGGCAATCCCCGCCTCAGATGTACCACTCATTAGTTGCACCGGAATCATTTCTTCAGGAATCTCAGGTCTCATTAAAATGTTCTTGACTTTATAGTATTTACCTTCATGTGTATGCAATCTTCTTGTTTTCAATAATCCATCAACTAGTGATGCATAATCAAAAAGTTTTTCATAACGTTCGTCATGAGGTGTATCATCACCTAAACTAACAAGATCACCTTGAAAACCTCCAGCAATATAGTTGATGTCCACTCGGCGATTATACAAAAAGGTTATCGTCGCTATACGTTTAGCCAATGCATAAGGTCTTATATATACCGGGTTAACTGCCACTAGAGGTGTCAAATGATTGGTGTGCTGCAAAACTACTTGTGCAATCGCCCATCCATCGGCTAACGAATTATTGGCGTAGATAAGCGTTCCTTCAAATCCATGAACCTCACTCCATCTGGCAGTATTTATAACTTTGTCGTGGTATTTAACACCGTCTACAGACGTTTTTTTAAGAGAAATACTCTGTGGTTCAGATTCGGGTGTTGTCGCGTAAATTTTTAAGTATTTTATCATGTTCAGTTAGGTTGATTTATAGCATGTTAAAGATACGAATTATAAAGATTTAATGATTCTAAATTGGATGATGAACCCAATTTATTCGTCAATCGGGAAATATGATTAATAAATTCTTTAATGTAAAATAAAACCCTTCAATGTCATTCACATTAAAGGGTTTTACAGATACTCGATAAAAGTATTCAATTTATCCATGAATGGCATAACTACTTGATCTTCCATACTCTTTTAGTATCTCGTTCCATTGTATCAACTTTCTGTTGATCGCTTTTAAAATATGTTTCATAACAAAAGAATTTTAAATTAATATTCCGTTTTTCGTTCAATACTTTGACCTAAGAATATTAAAATGGTTTAATTATGCGACAAATATTTTTAACTTTAAGCATCAAAATCTTATCATGAAAAAAATCTTCCCATATAAATTTGCTTCATTCATTTTATTTTTGCTAATCTTTTTTAGTTGCAATAACGAAAAAATCTCAAGCATATCTAATGAGGATAATATGGATATCATTCAACCAGAGGATAGATTACCTCAGATTAACATCAATACTCGAGGTAACACCCTTGTTGATGAACCTAAAATTGATGCTTCGATGACCATTACTGAAAATAATATTGAAACATTCAACGGAAATATTGGCATTGAAATACGAGGGTCGAGCTCACAGATGTTCCCAAAAAAAGCATATGGTTTTGAGACTAGAGATTCTGCAAATGAGGATGTTGATGTCTCACTTTTGGGATATCCGGAAGAAGAAGATTGGATTCTTTATGCACCTTATAGTGATAAATCAATGATGAGAAACATGCTTATTTATGATTTATCTAGAGACATTGGACGTTATGCTAGTCGTACAAAATTCGTTGATGTACGTATCAACGATGCTTATAACGGCACCTATGTGTTCATGGAGAAACTTAAGCGCGATTCAAATAGAATAGATATAAACAAACTTAATGAAACCGAAAATTCTGGGGAGGATCTGACAGGTGGTTACATTTTAAAACTGGATAAGGCAGATGGATTTAACGAGTTTTTCTATGATGACAACAACTCGTTTACATCAGCTTTTTTACCAAATAATGCCAATGCAGGACAGCAGATTCATTTTCTCTATGATTATCCTGATATGGAGGATATAACTCCAGAACAAAAAAACTATATATCCAGTTATGTCTCTGATTTCGAATTGGCTTTGGCATCTGATGAATTTACATCCTTAGATATTGGGTATTCCGCCTATATTAATGTGCCCAGTTTCATAGATTTTTTCATACTCAATGAATTATCTAATAACGTAGATGGGTACAGACTAAGCACATGGTTGGTGAAAGACAAGAATGAAAAATTAAAAATGGGTCCTATTTGGGATTTTAACTTGGCTTTTGGAAATGCCAATTATTGTGGAGGAGCAAATACTGATGTGTGGGCTTACAAATTCAATGAGAGATGTCCTGGTGATTTTTGGGTCATTCCTTTTTGGTGGGACCGATTGTTTGAAGATCCATCTTTTGTGAATCAATTACAGCTACGTTGGAATGATCTAAGAAGTGGACCATTGTCAGATATGGCAATTCTGGGTAAGATCGATAACTATCACACCTTGTTGCTTAATAGTGGTACAGTAACTAATAATTTTAATAAATGGCCTGTTTTAGGGACTTACGTATGGCCAAACAGCTTTATAGGGGCTACGTATAATGAGGAAGTATCGTACATGGAAGATTGGACAAGTGATAGAGTAGCTTGGTTGGACAATGCAATATCAGGGCTTTAAACGGCTGTTTTTTTGCAACCTATTTCAACAGATCGAAATGATAGGTATATTTTACTATAATGCTTATTAATTCGTTGCAATCTAGAAATCATCTTCGTAAATAAATAACATACATTTTACCAAACGAATTACAAAATTCATATCTTTAATGAGCTAATCATCATTATGATATACACCTCTGAAAACTGGAAAGGCACAGTAGTGACTGTATAATTAGCTTACTGACCCTTGCCTCATTGCCTCGACTTGTTTGGTGATTACATATCTTATAATAATTAAAATTTCATAGTTATGAGTAAATATATCCCTTGGTATTTAATAGGTAAATGGAGAATAAAAGCTGCGGACGATTTACTTCATGATTCTGTAGGTGATAATAATAGCGATGAACGCGTTCATGATGCTCTTAAAACTGGAGCGAATCCAAATTACCATCCGAATCCCAACAAAATAAGGATTCAGTATTTACATACTGCTTTTTTTAAAGGGAATTCAAAAACAGTAAAGCTTCTAATTGAACATGGTGCTGATCTAGAGGAGGGAAATATGCGTGATGCTTATCAATATCTCGATGATGATGAATACTCAGGAATGGGTGAAGCTGCCAAATTCATAGCAGAAGAGGCAAAAAAGACGGGGTTATTCAAAAAAGTTGGGATAATAATAAAACAGGAGGAAAAAGCTAGAGAAGAGAAACTCAAACAGGAAGAAAAAGAAAGAAAAGAGAAACTCAAACAAGAA
>CBESOB010000171.1:0-6200 GCA_965530995.1 uncultured Flavobacteriaceae bacterium | reverse complement strand
GTTTTCGCAAAGTTTTTATCGGTTTAATTGATGATTTAATAATAAATGCAGCTTTTTTTTTTTGATTAGAGAATTTAAATATTGAATAATGTTCAAACATCAATCAATCATAGTTGTATTTCTATAAAGATTTGGTTGTTTCCCTTTCAATAAGATCAGTCTTAATCACTTTAGTGGTATACTCATAATCATCCTCATTGTTCAATCTATCGATCAACATTTTAGCCGCTACCTCACCAACTCGTCTACCATGCTGACTAATTGTGGATAATGAAGGCGTTACGAAGCGTGGTAATTTACCATTAGTAAACCCAATGATACTCATCTCTTGCGGAATCTTATAGCCATTATGTAAAATAGTTCGTTGCGCTTTTATGGCGGAGTTTTCATCAAGTGACAAAACAGCATCTATTTTATTCTCTTTCAATAAAGGATTCAGTAATGCATCAAAATCATCATTTTTATGGACATTCATAATTAAGGATTCGTCCACCACCATGCCGTGATCAAGTAATGCTTTTTTATATCCTTCCAATCGCAACTTACCAACACTTAAATTATAGACTTCAGAAATCAAGGCAATGTTTTTACAACCAGACCTTATTAAATGTTCGGTGGCATGATATGCACCTTGCATATCATCTACTATAACTTTATCACATTCTACCTTGTCCGTAACCCTATCGAACATAACTATTGGTAGACCTTCATTAATGGCATTACTTAAATGACTGAAATCTTGTTTTAATTGTGTGCCCTCGGATAATGAAATTATAAAACCATCAAGGGTCCCATTTTTTAGAAGTTCCATGATGCCCACCTCTTTTTCGTAAGACTCGTTACTCATACAGGATATAATACTGAAACCGTTCTCTGAGGCTACTTTTTCCATCCCGACAAATGTCTTCGCAAAAAATGAATTAAGAATGTTAGGAATTATGATTCCTATTGTTTTGGTCTTTTTGTTTAGTAGACTTAATGCAATACTATTCGGTTTGTAGTGATGCTCTTTAGCGTATGCTTGAATTTTTTTCTTGGTTTCTGTACTGATTTCATGACTATCATTCAGTGATTTTGAAACCGTGGCAATGGAAACATCGAATATCTTGGCTATATGTTTCAGGGTGATGCGCTGCTTCACTTTAGTTTAGTTTCTTAAGGATTAAATGGTGTAAGCTAATTTAGTTATTTAAATTGTTAATTTCGTTATCAATTTTGTTTAGTTATACATGAAGTTCAACAAGAAAGTCATTGGTTTATTATTAGGACCAATAGCATTTATTTTAATACTAAATTTTTTCCATCCTCAAGGACTTAGCAGAGAAGCCAATGCCATTCTTGCAAGTGTTGTTTGGATGATTACTTGGTGGGTAAGTGAGGCAGTACCTATTCCTGTGACCGCCATGCTTCCTTTAGTTATCTTCCCGTTATCTGGTGGATTGAATTTACAGGACACTGCAGCGGCATTTGGACATAAATTCATTTTCCTTTTCTTGGGTGGCTTTATTCTGGCCATTGCTATCGAAAAATGGAATCTACATAAAAGAATCGCTCTTACCATAATATATATGGTAGGGACCAGTGTCAGAAATATTATTCTCGGATTTATGTTGGCCACCGCATTCTTGTCTATGTGGATCAGTAACACGGCAACGTCCGTGATGATGTTGCCAATCGGTATGGCGATTATCACGCAGTTAAAAGACAATCCGGATACCATTGAAGATGAAAATCAAATATTTGGGAAGGCCCTGATGCTGGCAATTGGTTATAGTGCTACTATTGGCGGTATTGCTACATTAATAGGGACACCGCCTAACTTAGTATTTGCCGGTGTCATGAATGAAATATTTAATATTGAGATCTCGTTCTCGCAATGGATCGTATTCGGTCTGCCAATATCCTTGTTCTTATTATTTATTTGCTGGTATTACTTAACCAGGTTTGGATTTAGTTTTAAGCAAAAAGAATTTCCTGGTGGTCGTAAAGAGATCAGAAAGCAATTAGATGCCCTAGGTAAATTATCATTTGAGGAAAAGGTAGTTGCCACAGTGTTTATTTGTACGGCATTGGCATGGATCAGTCGCTCATTTTTCTTGAAACAAATATTACCCGGAATCGACGATACTATTATAGCCATATCGAGTGCCATTATTTTATTCATTCTTCCCTCAAAGGAAAAAGGAAAAAAACTTCTCAATTGGGAAGAAGCGGCAAGACTTCCTTGGGGTATTCTAATACTCTTTGGTGGCGGTATGGCCATCGCTGCTGGTTTTGGAGGTAGCGGATTGGCACAATGGATCGGTAATCAAATGGTGCTGTTAAAGGACGTGCCACTGCTGGTTTTGGTCTTTTTGTTGGTGTTATTCGTTAACTTAATTACCGAAGTCACCTCCAACATGGCATTGACAGCCATGATCTTGCCGGTACTGGCACCTTTGGCCCTGGTAATGGGCGTACACCCGTATCTGCTGATGGTTGGAGCGACTGCTGCCTCGTCGTGCGCTTTTATGTTGCCCATTGCAACACCGCCCAACGCAGTGGTTTTTGGGTCGGGTTATTTAACAATTCCTGATATGGTGAAGACGGGATTCTGGTTAAATATCATCTCTGTAGTGATAATTGTGTTCATGGTTTTCTTTGTGCTACCATATTTGTGGGATTTTGATGCTTCCGTTTTTCCAGAGTCATTGAGGAAAATGGTAGAATAGCATCTCTATAGCATATTATCATATGCATTTTGTCCTACTTTTAAGTTTGTTGTTATGGTAATTTCCTTCGGATACATCTAATTTTACAGGGTTTTTTAGTATTTTTAGTAGGAAATCAACTCACCATTTCAATTAATCCATTCAATTTCTAAAAATGATCAACTATTCCTTATCTGAAAAACTGAAACAAGCCATTCACATTGCACAAGCCATAGCCAAGGAATATTCGCATGCTGAATATTCGGCAGCCCACCTATTAAAAGGACTATTGCATCGTGATATCGGTATGCTAAAATATATTGAAAGCATTGGTCAAGACGCTTATTATGTTGAAGAATGGGCCGAAGTCCGTTTAGAGGGCATGCCAAAAACCACTAAGGTGCCCGAAAGTCCTGGAGGAGATTCTTCAGTTGAGGCCGTTTTTTATGAGGCTGACAATATCAAGCTCAAATTAGGTTTGGAAGATGTGAACGAACATTGTTTGCTGGTAGCTCTATGTACACCAGGTGTTGGATTTACCTATGATCAATTAAAGACATTTCCTCTAACGCCAAACGAATTGATCGAGTCGTTGGGAAGTGGGGGCACTACGCCATCTGCTACTACTGCTTCTGGTAGTGGTAAGAAAGTAGTAAAGCCAAGTACTAATGGCGTTACAACGGGCACAACATTAATGAAGTATTGCATTGATAAAACCTCAGAAGCACGAAATGAGTCTATAGAGAATATTTCGGGGCGGGATTCAGAAATCAAGATGATCACCGAGATCTTGGGGAGGCGCTCCAAACCCAATGTGCTGATTCTAGGTGATCCAGGAGTTGGTAAAACTGTGATGATGAACGGACTTTCGTATGCGACTATCAATGAAAATATACCAGAACACCTAAAGGACGCTAGGGTCTTTGAATTGGATTTTATTAATATAGTCTCCGGAGCAGGCTATAAAGGGGAGGTCGAGGATCGCTTTCAAAAGGTGTTTAACGAGATCAAGCAATTCAATAAACCTATACTTTTAATAGATGAATTAAAGAATCTGACGGATAAAAATTCCGGTAATCAAGGTTTGGTCAATATCTTGAAATCAGAATTAGTAAAAGGAGAGCTGACCATTATCGCTACGGCGACCAATGATGCCTTCAGAAAACATATTGAAACTGATGAAGGTCTCGCGCGGCAATTTGAAATCGTCCGACTTCAAGAGCCGACGGAAGCAGAGGCGCATAGAATGATCGAGAATTCCGTATCGTATTATGCAGACCATCATCAGTTGGATATAGATTCGGAAACGATTGCCGAGGCCATACGTCTAGCAAAGCGGTATAATAAGGAACGAAGTTTACCGGATTCTGCCTTGGACTTGATTGACCGAACCATGTCGGCAGCTAAATTTATGATCGAGACCTCCATACCAGAAATAGCCTCGTTAAAAGAACGTCTGGGACTACTCAAGAAGGAAAAAATGGAAACCCATAAGATTCTGGCAGAGCAAAATTGGATGTTCTCCCAAATGCAGGATAAACTAAGTTATCTTCTATTTACGGAACTAGGTGAGGAAGACCATTTCGAGAATATAGCAACGCCTAAAGAAGGTTTTAAAGCCCTTAATAATGTCTTGAATAACCTAAAGACCATTGCAGAAAAGGAAAAAAAGACTATCAACAAAAATGACATTGCTTCCACGATTGCCAATAAAACTGGAATACCAACAGGAAAATTACAGGCAGATGAAAAAGAGCGTTTGTTAAATATGGAAGAGCAGTTGATCAAGCGAGTCATAGGGCAGGACCATGCAGTTAAAACGATCACTGAAGCCGTTTTGGAATCTCGTTCTGGTTTGAGCAAACCTGGCTTACCGATTGGTTCGTTTTTCTTTTCTGGACCTACAGGTACTGGGAAGACAGAATTGGCAAAGGCCTTGGCCGAATTCCTGTTTCAGGACGAAACATCGATCATCAGATTTGATATGTCTGAATTTAAGGAAGAGCATTCTGCTGCACTACTTTATGGAGCACCTCCAGGGTATGTAGGCTATGAAGAAGGCGGACTCTTAGTGAACAAGATCAGGCAAAAACCGTATTCTATAGTGTTATTTGATGAAATTGAAAAAGCACATCCTTCAGTATTCGATATCTTTTTGCAGATATTGGATGAAGGTAAACTACATGATAGGCTAGGGAAGGAAGGCGATTTCTCAAATGCAGTCATACTTTTCACTTCCAATATCGGGAGTCAGCATATCGTGGATTCATTTGGAAAGGGAATCATTCCTAAATCGAGTGATTTGCTCGAAATGATGGGGCAACACTTCAGGCCTGAATTTTTAGGAAGACTTACGGAGATCATTCCGTTTTCTCCCATTACTGAGGAGAATATTGGCAAGATCTTCAAAATCCAACTCAAAGACCTTTATAAGGCTTTGGAAAAGCAAGAAATTTCCATGGAGATATCGGAGAAAGCCATAGCCATGCTGGCGAAAAAAGGGTTCACGCCAAAGTATGGCGCACGACCTTTGCGGGGTGTCATTCGCAGCGACTTAAGGTCGCCACTATCTAAAATGATCATCTCAGGTAAGATCACCAAAGGGGCAAAAATTAAATTGGATCTTGACAAGAAAAATGAATTGTCTTGGAACATTAGCTAATTTTTTATTAAAAAAAGCAAAAAAAACAATATATTTAGCTTAAATAATTAAGATTATGGCAGATACATATGGAATTGGCGGAACGGAAGTAAAAACCGATGCCAATGAGGCCTTTGCAGAGATACCTCAAAATAGAACTCTTTTAGTTGAAAAACTAACCAACGATCCAGCTATCAAGCCTGAGATCCAAAAAGGATTAAAAACGGTAGAAGAAGTTTTTGATCACTATCAACCAAATGTAGAAGTTGAGTTTGAAGATAAAGATGGCGCTGGTAGTAAGGAGAAGCTTAGTTTTTCAAATTTAGGAGACTTTGGTGCTAAAGGAATTACGAGACAGAGTGATTTTTTGAATGGTTTGGAAACTGAAAAGGATCAGTATATAAAGGTTGTGAAGCAACTAAAAACGAATAAAATAATGAAAACGGCGATCGCAGATCCTGAGGCTAAACAGGCTTTATTGGACTCAATTCGCGCACTACTAACCGAAATCGAAGAAAATAACTAAGACATATGGCTGCTGATAAACAACAACAATTTTCTCCAGTAGAGAATCCAGCAGAATTTTTACAAGAAAGCAGTGATAAACTCGTCAAATTCGGAGGCTTTGATTTACTTGAGGCCTGTGTCGAAGGGGTTCCCCAGGATTGCACGGCCACCACCTACGGGTCGGATTACATCGAAGACGAAGAGGTTTGCGCTCGGGCGGACCTGTGCTGCGACGGCCTGGACAACGACTGTGACGGGTTCACCGACGAGAACATCCAGCGCGATTGTTTCTTCGTCGATTGCGAAGAGCTCGACTGCACCGTGGACTGCGGAGGCGACCTGATGTGTCCCGAGGGCTTCAC
>CBESOB010000170.1:0-6202 GCA_965530995.1 uncultured Flavobacteriaceae bacterium | reverse complement strand
GACTGTGTTTACTTTTATTGTTCCACGGGCTATGGAAGAACTAAGTTTGGCAATAGTTTTATCATAAAGAAATTAAAAGTGCCTAATACCGCTAGAAACTATAGGACAATGATGAAGATACTTGAAATTTCATCCTAACGATTAATCTTCAATATCTGACTGCATCCCAAGAACACTTAATGGCATCTGCCACTTGCTTTTCGTTCATAGGAAGTTCACCCTTGTCTTTCAGTCGCACTGCAGAAATAACATTACCATATGAAATTTGAAGGATGAGTCTTAAATGTATATCCCTTAACTTTTTTTCGCGAATTCCTTTCAAGAAAAATTCCTTGACATTTTCATAAAACGGTTTGGTTCTATCAACTATTTCTTGGTTAATTAAAGGAGGAACACCTACCCATTCAGAGAATTTAAAGGCGAGCGGATTCGTTACAAAATAATTATACAGGTTGAACCACATGGCTTCAAACTGTAATTTATAATCGTCTTCTGGAAAATTGGCCATCAAAACAAAACCAAAATCCTTGAAGATCATTTTGTAAATTTCTTCTATGATCTGTTCCTTATTTTTAAAATGATGGTATATCGTCCCAATGGCAACATTGGATTCTTTTGCCAGTTGGGACATTGGTGTGGCATGAACCCCTTGCTCTACTACTAACTCTAACATGGTCAAGAGTATTTTCTGCTTCTTATTCATATCGATTGACTATTCATTCGGTAGTAAAATTAAAGCTTTTTGAACATTTAATTCAGAACCCAAATACTATAATTCAAGATTGTGGCGAAACTTACCCAAAGAAGATAGGGGATAAGTAACAATGCTGCGGTTTTATTTATGATTCTGAACCATCTAATGGTCAGGACAATCAATAGTAGCAGAATGATTATTATCAGTAGGGCATAGCTAGGACTTCTCATCCCAAAAAAAACAATGCTCCAGGCTGCGTTGAAGATCAACTGAAATATAAAATGATATAAGGCGGTCTTTACCCATTTATGATGAGATCCTTTGTTCCAAACAATTCCGGCCGCAACCCCCATAAGCACATAAAGTACGGTCCAGACTGGTCCGAAAATCCAATTTGGAGGATTAAAACTAGGTTTTTTTAAGGTTACATACCAATCTGAAATAGACGATTGTGTGGCAAAACTAGACAAGAAACCCACAAAGAGGCAGATAGCAACTGCAATTAGAATACGTGTGATTTTTTTGTTCATGAATAAAGCTCCTGCTCTAAAATAGTAATTAATTTGGTTAATTGAATTTAGTTAAAGAAGCTTAACCCTTATATTTGCCTAAATTCTTGATTTTAATGACTGAAAAAGACTTTGTCAGTAAGCCATATCCTCCTAAAATTATGAGTGGGAGTTTCACATGGAAGTCACCAAGTAATATTGCCTTAGTGAAGTATTGGGGGAAAAGAGAAGGACAAATTCCTGAGAACCCGTCCATAAGCTATACGCTTGATGCCTGCAGAACAACTACAACATTAACGTTCAATAAACTGGATAACCCTAGCGATACATTTTCTTTTGAGGTGTATTTGGATAACGAGATCCAAGAAGATTTCAAACCAAAAATAAATACGTTTTTTTCAAGAATAGAAAGCTATCTGCCTTTTTTAAAGGAATACCATTTCGCTATTAAAACCTCGAATTCTTTTCCTCACAGTTCTGGTATTGCCTCCTCTGCCTCTGGGATGAGTGCTTTGGCTTTATGTTTAATGAGTATAGAGAAAGAATGCGATCCTGAAATATCAGAAGGTCATTTTAAGAGGAAAGCCTCCTTTTTAGCACGATTAGGTTCTGGTAGTGCCTGTAGGAGTATTGAAGGTGATTTGATCGTTTGGGGTAAGCATGAAGATATTAAGGAAAGCTCAGATTTGTTTGGCGTGAAATTTCCGCATAATGTTCATAAGAATTTCAAGAATTATCATGACACGATCTTGTTGGTCGATAAAGGTGAAAAGCAAGTGAGTAGTACTGTTGGGCACAATTTGATGCATGGTCACCCGTTCGCGAAGAATAGGTTTGAACAAGCTAATGATAATCTCAGCAGGCTTTCAGATATCCTTCAGAATGGTGATTTGGATGGATTTATTGAGATAGTGGAAAGTGAAGCATTGTCTTTACATGCCATGATGATGACAAGTTTGCCATATTTCATATTAATGAAACCCAATACGCTCGAAATCATTAACAGGATATGGAAATTTAGGCAACAGACAGGTTTACATGTGTGCTTCACATTAGATGCAGGGGCGAATGTGCATGTCTTGTATCCGGAGAATGAAGCTACAACAATTTATGAATTCATTAAGAAAGAGTTAGTTGCATATTGTCAAAACGGTCATTATATTTGTGACAGAATCGGTTTTGGAGCAAAACAAGTCGATTTTTAGAGTATATTTGACTGCAGATAGATTATCTATATACCTGTAAACTGTAAATGAAAGGACCTCTTTTTTACTCAAAAATCCTGCTCTTTGGTGAATATGGAATCATCAAGGACTCTAAAGGACTCTCTATCCCATATAATTTTTTTAAAGGCGCCCTCAAGTTGGATGAAAATCCTTCAGATGAGGCTATCACTTCGAATGAACATTTGAAGAATTTTGTCGCATATTTAGCGAATATAGATACAGCATTAGTGGGTTTTGATTTTGAACGATTACAGAAAGATGTTAATGCAGGAATGTACTTTGATAGCAGTATTCCTCAAGGTTATGGAGTAGGTAGTAGTGGTGCATTGGTGGCCGCAATTTATGATAAGTATGCCGTCGAGAAGATTACAGTTCTAGAAAACCTAACAAGAGAAAAACTTCTGAAATTAAAGACAATATTCTCTGAGATGGAGTCATTCTTCCATGGTAAATCATCTGGATTGGATCCACTGAATAGCTATTTGAGTATTCCTATTCTTATAAACAGTAAAGATAATATTGAGGCTACAGGTATACCTTCTCAAAGCAATGAAGGCAAGGGCGCTGTGTTCTTATTGGATTCTGGTATTGTTGGTAAAACTGCACCGATGGTGAATATATTCATGGAAAACATGAAGCAAGAAGGGTTTCGTAATATGTTGAAAGATCAATTCGTGAAGCATACAGACGCTTGCGTTGATGACTTCTTGAATGGCGATATCAAGTCCTTGTTCAAAAACACTAAACAGTTGTCTAAAGTGGTATTGAATCACTTTAAGCCGATGATACCAAATCAATTTCATGAACTCTGGAAAAAAGGTATCGAGACGAATGAGTATTATCTGAAACTTTGTGGTTCTGGTGGAGGTGGTTACATCTTGGGTTTTACAGAAGATATGGAAATAGCCAAAAATTCTCTTAAAGATTATAAATTAGAAGTAGTTTATAATTTCTAAAACTACGCTATGGTCACTCCGAAACAAAAAAGCTTTCTCGTCAAGGCATTTAGCTTGTTTTCGGTAGTTCGTGGCTATAATGTCTTAGTCATAGTTATAGCACAATACTTAGCATCCATTTATATTATGGCTCCAGACAGGCCATTGGCACAAGTGCTATTTGATGTCAACTTGCTTATGCTTGTACTAGCGTCGGCAGCAGTGATAGCCTCGGGATATATCATTAATAATTTTTACGATTCTGAAAAAGACCTGATCAATCGTCCGGAGAAGTCTAAACTGGATCGACTGGTAAGCCAGAACACCAAACTTTCTATATATTTTATACTTAATTTTGCTGCGGTTATCATGGCTAGCTATGTGTCTTTTAAGGCGGTATTGTTCTTCTCGGTTTATATATTTGCCATTTGGTTTTATTCGCATAAACTCAAGAAACTCCCCTTCATAGGGAATCTGACATCGGCCACATTGACCATCCTACCTTTCTTTGCCATTTTCATGTACTACAAGAATTTTAGCCATGTCATATTTGTACATGCGGTCTTTTTATTCCTGATTGTGTCGATGAGAGAACTAAGTAAAGATCTTGAAAATCTCAAAGGCGATTTGGTAATTGGCTATAAAACGATTCCAGTGATGTATGGAGAGAAGGTTTCTAAAATATTATTGTCCATTTTGGTTGTTTTGACCCTTATTCCAACCTATTTATTATTGAAGTATTATGAAATTGGGCATATGTATATATATTTTTATGCAAGCACAATATTATTAATTGCTTTTCTAGTACTTCTCTGGAAGTCCTCTAAGAAATCACAGTATCTTATTCTTCATAATATCTTGAAATTAATAATTGTTGCCGGAGTTTTTAGTATTTTACTTATTGATATAGACTTGGTCTTAAAACGAATATTGTAATGAAGAATACGCTTAAAGTAGCTTTGGCCCAAATTTCTCCTGTTTGGCTAGATAAGGAAGCCACACTTAAAAAAGTGGAGAATAGCATTTCTGAAGCAGGAAGACAAAACTGCGAACTCATTGTTTTTGGAGAAGGTTTGGTTCCTGGTTACCCATTTTGGTTGGCACTGACAGAAGGCGCTGAATGGAACACTAAAGTGAACAAGGAACTCCATGCACACTATGCCCGTAATTCAGTGAGTATAGAGTCTGGAGACCTCGATGGTATTTGCAAACTTGCCAAGAAACACAAAATGGCCATATATCTCGGTGTTATCGAACGACCTCAAGATCGTGGAGGTCATAGTTTGTATGCTTCCTTGGTATATATCAACGAAAAGGGCGAAGTGAAATCTGTACATCGTAAACTACAACCCACTTATGACGAACGTTTAACATGGGCGCCTGGAGATGGCAATGGCTTACAAGTCCATCCTCTAAAACAATTTACGTTGGGAGGTCTTAATTGTTGGGAAAACTGGATGCCATTGCCAAGAGCCGCTTTATATGGTCAAGGTGAAAATTTGCATATAGCTGTTTGGCCTGGAAGCGAACATAACACAAAGGATATTACCCGATTTATAGCAAGAGAATCTCGATCTTATGTTATTTCGGTATCGAGTATGATGACTATCAATGATTTTCCTGAAGTCACACCACATCTCGATAAGATTCTTGAAAAGGCACCAAAGATTTTGGCTAATGGAGGAAGCTGTATAGCTGGGCCTGACGGCGAATGGGTCATGGAGCCTATCTGTGACCGCGAAGGCGTATTCGTGAAAACCTTGGATTTTAATCGTGTTTTGGAAGAGCGGCAGAATTTCGACCCTGTTGGTCATTACTCTCGTCCAGACGTGACTAAATTGATCGTTAATCGAGAACGACAGTCTACCATTTCTCTTGAAGAGAATAACTAAAATTAGTCATTCGTAAGCTATCATTCGTCAATATATGCTATATCTTTGCCGAAAATAATGCGATGGGTAAACAGCAGAACGAAAATAAGAAGAGCAGATCTTTAAGAGGTGTCCAAAAGAACACCGTAAAAAAATATACTGCTAAAGGAGATGTCAGTCTTAAGAAGAAGGCCACCCCTAAAAAAACGTCTAACCCAGACGAAATTCGCCTTAACAAGTACATTGCTAATTCCGGAATGTGTTCGCGTCGCGATGCTGATATGCATATAAGTGTTGGAAGCGTTACCGTTAACGGTAAAGTCATCTCAGAGATGGGTTACAAAGTGAAATTAACTGACGAAGTACGCTTTGATGGTGCTAGAATTAACCCTGAGAAAAAAGCATATATACTGCTTAACAAGCCCAAAGGTTTTGCGACCACGACCAGCGAAGGAAAAGGGAGAACGGTCATGGATCTTGTTGCTAATGCCACCAATGCTAAGGTAAAGCCCATAGGTCGCTTAGGTAGGAACTCATTAGGATTATTGCTATTCACCAACGATGATATAGTAGCAAAAAAATTCACTAATTCGAATAGTGGTGTAGCACGTTTGTTTCATTTAGAATTGGATAAAAACATGAAACTTGAAGACCTCAAGAAAGTACAAGATGGTTTTAAGATCAAGGGTAAGTTGGTTCGAGTCGAAGATATTAGTTATATCGATGGTGCGCCAAAAAAGGAAATTGGTATCAAAATAAAAAATACGGGTAATACCATACTAAGGGAGATCTTCAACTACCTAAATTACGAAATCGTCAAGTTGGATTGTGTTGCCATTGGCCACCTGACCAAGAAAGACCTACCTAGAGGGCATTGGAAACAATTAACGGAACAGGAGATCAATACGCTTAAAATGCTTTAATTTAAATAAGGATTCTTTTAACGGGTTCGTATATGATTCGTTTT
>CBESOB010000169.1:0-6248 GCA_965530995.1 uncultured Flavobacteriaceae bacterium | reverse complement strand
GATTCAAAAAGTGAGTTTCACAATTCCAATCAAGATATACTGGTCGAAAAAGGCATTATCACCAAAATAGCAAAGAGCCTTAAAAACCCCAGTAATTATGAAGAAATCAAGCTTGACAACCTGCATATTTCTCAGGGTTGGTTTGACAGTAGCGTTAGTTTTGGTGAACCTGGCTTCGAAGAGCGCGAAACAATAGAGAATGGATTACAAACCGCTGGCTTATCTGGCTTTACCTCAGTGGCCTTAAATAGTAACACGCAACCAATAATCGATACGAGCTCTGATATAGCTTTCGTAAAAAGCAAAGCGAATGGTCATGCGGTAAAATTATTACCGATTGGCGCCTTGACAAAGGAAAGTCGTGGTGAGCATCTCGCAGAATTATATGACATGCAAAATGCTGGAGCCATAGCATTTGGAGATCATAAGAAGTCCATAAGGAATCCAAATTTAATGAAGATCGCTTTTCAATACGCGGATACTTTTGGAGCTTTGGTATGTTCATTTCCTCAGGAAGAAAGTATTGCAGGCATGGGTGTTATGAATGAGGAAATGATGAGTACTCAGATTGGATTAAAAGGCATTCCTAACCTCGCAGAAGAACTGCAAATAGCAAGGGACATCTACATTCTTGAATATACAGGTGGCAAACTGCATATACCCACGATATCGACTGCTGGATCTGTTGAACTAATCAGAGAAGCAAAAAAGAAAAAATTAAATATTAGTTGTAGTGTTGCCATTCATAACCTTCTGTTTACAGATACATATTTAGAAGACTTCAATACCAATTATAAGGTACTTCCACCTCTTAGGACCATATCAGACCAAGAATCATTAATTTCAGGATTAAAAGATGGTACTATTGATTATGTCACTAGCGATCATAATCCATTGGATATTGAACACAAAAAAGTGGAATTTGATTTTGCTGGATTTGGCACTATTGGGTTGGAAACCGCTTTTGGAGCATTACATACCATTTTTAGTCTTAAGAAAACTATTGAATTATTAACTAAAGGTAAAGAACGATTCGGGATTGAAAACACCCCTATAAACATTGGTTGTAAAGTAAATATCTCTTTATTCAATCCAAAGACCAATTATAGGTTTTCGACAAAGGACATTGTATCCAAATCCAAAAATACTATTTTTGATGAAGCAAAAATGAAAGGGAAAGTATATGGAATCGTAACAAATAAAGTGTTACTATCTTCTAATTAATGGTGTATGACTGAAGAGACTATTGAACAAGGCAAACCTCTAGCTATAGTGAGCTACTTAACCGTTATTGGAGCAATTGTAGCCTATTTTCTAAATAAAAACAAGGATAACAATTCATTTATTAATTTTCATGTGAGGCAATCTTTGGGAATTTGGCTTACGTTCCATGCAATAGCTATCGTTATTAGCACCTTGGATTATTCTTTGGTCAGATTTGTATTTTATGTTTGTTTTGGTGTTTTACTTATTTATGGATTTATAAATGCGGTAGCTGGCAATTCTAAAGAGGTGCCAATAGTAGGTAAATTTTATCAGAAAATTTTCTCAAACTTAGGTAATTAAATGACGACTGCTTCCCTTCCACTTTACCATATAATTAGAGAATCCACATTAAGTGATAATGCCCCATTATTGGTGATGTGTCATGGATATGGCAGCGATGAAAACGATTTATTCTCTTTTGCATCTGAATTACCTGAAGAGCTTTTTATTATTTCTGTGCGAGCTCCCTATCCAATGTCTCCTATGGGTAATGCTTGGTATGCTATTAATTTTGATGGCAATAATGAAAAATGGAGTGATCCTGATGAAGTTATTAAAAGTAGGGATTTGATCAAGGAATTTGTAAAGGAGGCCTGTGAGTCGTATCCAGTGGATCAAAACAACGTGACTTTACTAGGTTTCAGTCAAGGAACTATATTATGTCTTTCGGTAGCTCTTACATATCCTGGCTTGATCAATAACGTCATCGCTTTGAGTGGGTACATTGACAAAGAAAGTATCCCTGAAGATTTTAATAGCAAAGATTTCTCCAATCTTAATGTGTATATCTCTCACGGCAGCGTTGATCAAGTAATCCCTGTAACTTGGGCTAGAAAAACAGCACCTTTTTTAGCAGAACTGGGCATAGACCATATATATTCAGAATTTCCGGTAGGCCATGGTGTTGCTCCACAGAATTTTTACGAATTCAAGGAATGGTTAAAAAAAAGAATTTAATTTCTTTAGATAGTTACTGCATCGGATACAAGAAGGATTCTACCAATTTAAATTTTAGTTCTCCATCGTTTATTTGATAAGTAAAAAATATTTCTCCCCATATCTGGGCATCAGAAAAATTAGCAATGATCCATTTATGGTTTAGGAGTCTAACACTATTAATTAACATCTTATTTCCTCCGGTGGCTGCATAAGGTATTAATGGATGTTCTCCTTTCACTTCGTTTAAAGTATAAAGTTCATCTTTGATCAATGGTATTAAAGTAGAAACGTCATATCCTCTATTCTCGAAGTATGTTAGGGCATCATCGTTCTGCTCAAGGTCAAACAAAGACAAGTCAAAATTAGCATCCTGAAGATTAATAATAGAATCCTTATAGGCCGTGACCTTTTCTTGCAATGTCAAGATTTTATTGGTTTGGGCTTCAAACACATTCTTGGAGTTAACATATTGAAACAAGACAATTAATAGCGAAAAAATAAAGAGATACATGAAAATCTTTTCCTTCATAATTTAAATGGTGATTTGTAGGTTATCATAAGCTAAATAAACGTTTTTAGGTAGCCGTTGTTGTACTGATTCGTGAAATCCGAGATGACTGCTAATATGGGTTAAATATGCACGTTCAGGCCTAATTTCTGAAATGAATCCTAGAGCTTCCTCAAGATTGAAATGTGAATGATGCGGCTCTTCTCTCAAGGCGTTGATCACTAATACTTTCACGCCTTCCAGTTTTTGTTTTTCTTTCTTCTCTATGGTCTTAACATCAGTTAAATAAGCAAAATCATTGAACCTGAACCCAAATACTTGTAACCTATTATGCTCAGCATTAATAGGAATCACTTCTAGATCATTTAAACTAAATGGCTTATTCTCAATTTCAATAGCTTCAACGCTTGGAACGCCTGGGTACTTATTTGCTTCATCAACAAAAATATAATCAAATCGAATCTTCAATGCTTTAAGAACTCTTTTATGGGCATATATTGGAATATCACCTTGTCTAAAAAAGAATGGTCTGATATCGTCTAATCCTGCGACATGGTCACTATGCTCATGCGTAAATAATATACCGTCGATATGATGGCATTTGGACCGCAGCATCTGCTGCCTAAAATCTGGACCGCAATCCACCACATAGGTAGCATCACCCCACTCTACCAAGACTGAAACACGCAGTCTTTTGTCTTTTGGGTCATCGCTTAAACATACAGGGTGATTGCTTCCAATTACTGGAATTCCCTGTGATGTTCCTGTACCTAAAAAAGTAACTTTCAAACCGTTTACGTGTTCAAACAAAAGTAACTTATTTTTTTGTTTGCTTGTCTAATTTAATACCTTTGTTACGTAAGATTTAACCCTAATAGCACTTATGGAGATTACCTTAAAAGGAGATAGAGAGTTTGATGATATTCCTTCCATAAAGACCAAAGCCCTCCGTATAAATTTGAATGAGCACATCTATGGTACATTTGCCGAGATTGGTGCTGGTCAAGAAACCGTGAGAAATTTTTTTAGGGCAGGTGGTGCTTCGGGTACAATAGCAAAAGCCATGTCGGCATATGACAAGGACTTTAGTGATGCCGTTTATGGGATAGAAGACGATAAACGATATGTAACAGAGGCCCGACTTAAAAAGATGCTATATCATGAAACTAAACTGATAGAAGATCGTATTTCAAGGGAAAAGCATCCCAATAAGTTGTTTTTTACCTATGCGAATACTGTGGCTACCATAGATTTTGCCAAGAAATACAAAGGTCATGGCTGGGTTGGCATAAGGTATCAAACCGAACCAGACCAAGATTACAATGAAATTGTTTTTCATCTTCGATTCAGGGAAAATGATGCCAAATTACAACAAGAAACCCTAGGTATTTTAGGCACAAATCTTATTTACGGTGCTTTTTACAAATATAATCAGCCTCGAAAATTACTGCGTTACCTGTATGATCATTTACATAAGGACCAAGTTGAAATAGACACTATTAATTTTTCAGGACCATTATACAAAGATGTCGACAATCGCTTGATGAGTTTACAGCTAGTTAAGAATGGAATGACAGAAGCAGTCATGTTTTCACCAGACGGTAATAATGTATTACCAGCCAAAGTGCTTTACAAAAAGAACATACTGACCTTACGTGGTAGTTTTAGACCAGTAACAAAGGTCAATATGGATATGTACCAGAAATCATATAACATGTTTCTGAAAGAAAATCGTGTTGACCCTGAAAAAACTAAAGTGATTTTTGAAATAACATTGTCCAATCTACGTGCTGAAGGTGAAATAGACGAACAAGATTTCATGGATAGAGCGAGATTGTTGTGTTCATTGGGGCAAACAGTAATGATTTCTAATTTTAAGGAATACTATAAACTGGTGGAATATTTCTCTCAGTACTCCAAGAATAGGATGGGCTTGGCAATGGGCGTGAATAACTTGGTTGATATTTTTGACGAAAAGTATTATCGTCATTTGAGTGGAGGTATTCTTGAAGCGTTTGGCAAATTGTTTTTCAAGGATCTACGTGTATATCTTTATCCTATGCAGAATAAAGATGGGTCTATTACCAATAGTGATAATTTGAAAGTGCATCCAAGAATGAAAGAATTATACAAATTCTTCAAATACAATGGTAAAGTAGTGGATATCACAGATTATGACCCTAATACCTTAAACATATTCTCCAGGACCGTCCTTAAGATGATTACCGAAGGTGAAGAAGGATGGGCCAATATGTTGCCCGAAGGTGTTGCCCAACTTATAAAGGAACAGTCTTTATTCGGATGTGAGACTGAAGAAGTCATACATAATAAATAAAAAAGGTCCCTTCTATTTCTATAATTACGCCAAAATCTGCTCCGAGTGGATTTTCGCTTTAACTTTGTCAATCACTTTTTCAATAATTCCATTCTCATCTATGACGAATGTTACTCGATGAATTCCATCAAATTCTCTACCCATAAATTTTTTAGGCCCCCAAACACCAAAAGCATTGATAACACTTTTGTCTACATCTGCTAATAAAGGATAAGGAAAATTGAATTTAGTCCTGAAATTTTGTTGCCGTTTTTGCGAATCTGCACTTACACCTAGAATTTCATATCCTGCGTCCTGTAACTCTTTATAATTGCTTCCGAGATTACATGCCTCAACCGTGCAAGTTGGTGTACTAGCCTTTGGGTAAAAGAAAACAACAAGTTTTTTTCCTTTATAATTATCTAAACTTATGGCATTGCCATCTTGATCCGTTGAATTGAAATTTGGAGCTTTATCTCCTGGTTTTAATGTGGTCATATTTATTTAAATTTACGTCTAGTAAAAATACTATATATGACCAAACAAGAAAAGGTTGATTTCGTTATTAATACGTTAAATAATCTATATCCAGAAATACCAATTCCGTTAGAGCATAAAGATCCTTATACATTATTGATCGCCGTTTTACTCTCTGCACAAAGTACTGATGTAAGAGTTAATCAAATAACACCTATTCTATTTGCCAAAGCCGACAATCCATACGATATGATCAAGCTTTCAGTAGAAGACATTCGGGAGATCATCAAACCTGTAGGACTATCACCAATGAAAAGTAAGGGTATTTATGGATTATCACACATTTTAATCAATGACCATAATGCTGAAGTTCCAAAAACATACAGCGAACTGGAGGCGCTTCCGGCTGTCGGCCATAAAACTGCAGCCGTTGTATTGTCTCAAGCATTCGGCATAGCAGCCTTTCCTGTAGATACACATATTCACCGACTCATGTATCGCTGGAATCTTAGTAATGGAAAGAACGTCGTTCAAACAGAAAAAGATGCAAAACGTCTTTTCCCCATGGAATTATGGAATGACCTTCATTTACAAATTATTTGGTATGGTAGAGAATATTCCCCGGCAAGAGGCTGGAATCTTGAAAAAGATATTATTACAAAGACCATTGGAAGATCAACGGTATTGAAAGAATATCATAAAAAAAAGTCCTGAAGACTAATTCAGGACTTTTCCAAAGTTTAG
>CBESOB010000168.1:0-6267 GCA_965530995.1 uncultured Flavobacteriaceae bacterium | reverse complement strand
TTTCACTCGCTGTTTTAGAAATGCCTAAGATTTTATAGTAATCTACAAATACCATTTATTGATTTTTATTTTCTTGTTAGTTTTCTAATTGACTGTTAAACGAAGTTAGATGTTTTTTCTTGCAAAATCAAGTCTATTACAATTCATCCTTCAAAACCAACAATTGGGTAAGTCTCTCTTTAATTACTTGACAATTGCTCGGATATTTGAACCGTAATCAAAAAACGAACAGTTATGAATCATTTACTCATCATCGCAATGCTAATCGCTTCTGCAATATCATCACCATCAAAAAGTAATCAGGACATAATTGTCAATATATCAAATATTGACAATGACAAAGGCAAGATAATGATTGGTCTTTATGCCTCAGAAGAGAATTGGTTAGGGAATCCGCAAAAAGGACTCATTGGAAAAATTGAGGAAGGAGACAGCAAAGTAACTTTTAAAAATATTCCTCAAGGCGTTTATGCTATTTCTGTTTTTCATGACGAAAACGATAATAATGATCTGGATATGAACTTCATGGGCATACCAAAAGAAGATAACGGCTGTTCTAATAATGCATCGGGCTTTTTAGGTCCACCAAAATGGCAAGACGCCAAATTCGAGGTAAACAATCAACTAGTAACACAAAACATTAAACTTTAATTAATATCATCATGAAACGAATACTCACTATTACAATACTCTTGATGTCCTTTTTGGTATCGGCACAAGGAAACTATGAGAAAGGCATGCAGAAAGCCTTTGAACTTTGGGGAGAAAACAAGCCAACAGAAGCCGTCAATCTATTTGAGCGCATTGCCACTGCAGAACCGGATAATTGGTTGCCACCATATTGGGCTGCCCAAATAAACATTGTATCGAGTTTTGGCGAGCAGGACAAGGATAAATTAACCGCACAATTGAACAAGGCTCAAGACCTGCTGAATGATGCGACAGCAATCTCAAAGGACAATCCTGAGATATTGGTCATGCAAGCCTTACTGCATACAGCATGGGTGGCCTACGATGGAGCTACCTACGGAATGACCTTGTCTGGTAAAGTCACACAATTATATGCTCAAGCGGCACAGATTGCACCTAAAAACCCTAGAGTCGTTTTAAACAAGGCTGAATGGGATATGGGAAGCGCTAAGTTTTTTGGTCAGGATACCGCTCCCTTTTGTAAAGATGTAGAACGCTCATTAGAGCTATTTGCAAACTTTAAGGCGAAAAGCGATTTTCATCCTAAATGGGGTGAAGAACGGGCCAAAGAGATCGTTGAAGACTGTAAATAATCTATAGAATAATAGTTGAAAAGGAGCCACTTGGCTCCTTTTTTGTTTTCTAACGAAAAATTGCAAACATGATTTTTATCATATAATAAAAATTGAAGATCGAGTAACTTTATTTGTATAAAATCGGCGATATGTTACCAAAAAAGAACCCTCAGTTAGAAATCGGTCAAAATAGCACCCTCTATTTTTCAGTGGGTCTCTGTTTTATGATGTTCATTACATGGAGAGTTTTAGAACACAAGACCTTCGATAAAGAAGAGACGGCGTACCAAGTTGTTGAGATGGTTCAAGAGTTTGATGATGATATCCCTATAACAAATCTTGTAGCACCGCCACCGCCACCGCCACCGCCAGCAGCTCCTGAAGTCATCACTATTGTTGAGAATATTGAAGATATTGAAGAAACGGTGATAGAGAGTACGGAAACCAATCAAGAGGAAGCCATTGAAGAGGAAATTGTAGATGTGGATGATGTGGAAGTTGACGAAGTTGACGAAGATATCGAAGTGCCTTTCGCTGTGGTTGAAAGTGTACCGATATTTCCTGGTTGCAAAGGGAATAACGATGAATTAATGAGCTGTTTTCAAGCGAAAATGCAAGCACATATAACCAAACATTTTAAGTACCCAGAAGTCGCTCGAGATTTAGGCATGCAAGGAAAGGTATTTGTGGTTTTTGTGATAGATAAAAAAGGTGAAGTAACCAAAATAAGAACTCGCGGACCTGATAAATCCTTGGAAAAAGAAGCAACTCGCATCTTTGAGTTATTGCCAAAAATGACTCCCGGCAAACAACGCGGAAGACCAGTTAATGTGCCTTATAGCATTCCTGTGGTTTTCAAAATAATAACCTAGTGCCGTTTAGTTGACAATTCATCCTTAAAAAAACACATTTCAGTCATTATGTTTTTATAGTATTGAGTTCATTCACGATTTTTGGAGTGTGCTTAGAGGTGCCTAGATAAAAGCTTTTACTTTTGCTACCTTTAAAGCACATTCAGATTTAAAGATTTATCATGAACAAGATTATAAGACAACTATTCGTTACCTTTATTATTGGCACAATGGTGTTCGTTATTGGGCATCTTCTCTATGAAGGTTTCGAATTTGAAAGTGTCAATGATTTCCTTATAAATTTTGCATTATACCAATTGTATGCGTTTGTCCTTGGCTATGGCAATATGTATTTCTTTGATTATCTCGAAAAGATCAATTGGGGCCCAGGTAAGATCAGAATGAAAAGAATTGTGATTGGTATGACGGGATCGGTAATCATCACAATGATTTTGATCTTTTTCTTGAGAATGTTCATTTCGATTGCATTATATGGGCAGTCATTCGAATTGTTTTTGAATAACCAGAATTTCGCACATTATAAGTTTGGGCTATGGATAACATTGACCATTGTTGTAATTTTTCACTTCATATATTTCTACAACAGATATCAAAAGAATAAAATCAAGGAACAAAAGGTAATTGCTGGAACGGCAAGTGCGAAATTTGATGCTTTGAAGAATCAATTGGACCCTCACTTCTTATTCAATAGTTTGAATGTTCTCACAAGTTTAATAGAGGAGAATCCTAAGAATGCACAACGGTTTACAACGGCATTATCAAAGGTATATAGATATGTACTGGAACAGAAGAATAAAGACTTAGTAACTGTAGATGAAGAGCTGGATTTTGCAAGAACCTATATGTCGCTTTTAAAAATGCGTTTTGAAGATAGTATCATTTTCGACATTCCGGATCATGCGAAAAATCCTGAAAGTAAGGTAGTACCTCTGTCACTGCAATTACTTCTTGAAAATGCCGTGAAGCATAATATGGTCACTAGCTCAAAGCCTTTACATATTAGAATTTATGAAGATGGAGATAACTTAATTGTAGATAATAACCTACAACCAAAGCAAATAGTAAAAAAGAGTAGTGGCGTCGGCCTGGATAACATAAGACAGCGCTATAATTTATTGACCGATAAAAAAGTAATCATCAATCAACAAGCAGAACGTTTTGCCGTGGTAATACCGATGCTATCTAAACAAATCGCAATTATGAGACCAGTACAATCAAAAATGGACGACAATTATGTTCGCGCTCGCAAAAGAGTGGAGGAACTAAAGGAATTTTATTATAGTATTATTTCATATATCATTATCATTCCGATGCTCGTATTAATATGGTATTACTTCACACCATTTACCATTCAGTGGTTTTGGTTCCCGATGTTCGGATGGGGAATTGGAATATGTTTCCACGCCTATAAAGTATTCGTTAACGATGGTGTTTTTGGATCAGGCTGGGAGCGTAAGAAGATCGAGCAATACATGAATGACGAAGAACGTAAAAACTGGAATTAACATGGAAAATTTTGATAGACAAATGGCCTATATGATGGCCAAACATAAAGCAGAAAAACTAAAACGTTTTTATGTACACGGCATAATTTACTTAATAGTGAATATCATATTAATAGTATTAAAGGTTACGCGCAATTTAAATAATGGAGAAATCTTTAACGAAGCCTTCTTTGATTTAAGCACATTTTCCACCGCTATTATTTGGGGAGTGTTCTTAGCTATGCATACCTTCTCGGTATTCGGACCTAGCTTTATTCTGGGACACGATTGGGAAGAAGCAAAGCTTAAGAAATACATGAAAGAAGAGGAAAAAAATAAAACATATTAAGACATGAATCGAGATATACAACCATACAATGATTCGCAGGATTTTGGCAGTCAAGATTTTGCTAAGGAAGAAGCCTATATCAGGGCTAAGAAAAAACTGGAAAAACTCGTTGGTTTTTATTGGCATTTAGGGGTTTACATTGTAGTGAATACCTTTATTGTCATAACGATAGTCAGTAATTCAGATCAACCACTATTTAGCTTTGGAACCTTTGCTACCCCATTTTTCTGGGGAATTGGATTATTCTTCCACTTTATCGGTGTATTTGGACCAGATCTTATGTTTAATAAGAAGTGGGAGGAACGCAAGATCAAGGATTTTATGGAAAAGGATAGACGTAATTGGGAATAGAAATTTATAGATGCAAGATATAATACATAGCAATATTGGCTGGTTTCATTTTATTGTCTCGCTGTTAGCATTATTGTTCGGTACGTTTGTACTTTTAAATAAAAAAGGGACAAAACTCCATAAGATAATTGGATATAGTTACGTAATATCCATGATGCTCTTAAATGTAAGCTCATTTTTCATTGTGAATTTCGATGGACTTAGTCTGTTTCATTTTTTCTCCATCTTTAGCTTGATGACTGTTTTGGCTGGAATCATTCCGGCAATAATGCGAACGAAAAATTGGTTTTCATTTCATTTTTATTTTATGAGTTGGTCAGTGGTAGGGCTATATGCTGCCTTATGGTCTGAAATTGGAACCCGTTTTGTTGGTAATATGCAAGAATTTTGGTGGATGGTGGTATTGGCTACAGGACTGACGGTATTCATAGGATCAAGAATTATTAAAAGAGAAGCTAAAAAATTAAAACTAAAATAAATGAGGGTCATTGTTATAGAAGATGAAAAACCATCCGCAAGACGGTTAAATCGTATGCTTTCTGCACTAGATGTCAATGTTACTGAAATGTTGCATTCTGTTGAAGAATCCATTGATTGGTTTAATAATAACGAACATCCGGACTTGATTTTCTTGGATATTCAGCTCAGCGATGGCTTGTCTTTTGAAATTTTCGAAGCCATTGAGATCAAATCAGCTATTATTTTCACTACAGCGTACGATGAGTATGCACTCCAGGCCTTTAAATTGAATAGTATTGATTATTTATTGAAACCAATAGATGAGGTTGAACTGGCAAAGGCAGTTACGAAATATAAAGAACAACAACCGTCTAAGAAGACTGTAACGCTAGATTTTGATGATATTAAAAAAATGCTCGTCAATCCGATAGATAGGGAATATAAAAAAAGGTTCACGATAAAAGTAGGTCAACATCTCAAAATGATTCCTATCGATGAGATTGAGTGCATATACAGTGAAAATAAAGGGACCTACGTACATACCACTCAAGGAAGGAACTATTTGTTGGATACAACCCTAGAGCTTTTAGAAGAGGAACTGCATCCAGATACTTTTTTTCGAATCAATCGTAAGTTCTACGTTAACATTAATGCCATAAAAGACATGGTGAGCTATACGAATTCAAGACTGCAAATAAAGCTTAAGACCTATGCCGAACAAGATGTCATTGTTGCAAGAGAACGCGTTAAGGATTTTAAGATGTGGCTGGAATAGTCGTGTATTTCATCGAATAATCACGACAACAGGCATTTCAGATTGATTTTATTTATACATTGTTGGCCCTAATCTATATTAACCTAAACTAAACGTGTTATGAAGCGCCTACTTCCATTCACATTATTTTGTTGCTTTTGTATTTCTAGCATGCATGCTGTTCAAGAACAGAATATCAATAATCGGACACTAGAGAAGACTGAAGTGAAGGAACCTACAATTAAAAAGCCGAGAACTTCTAAGGCGATAGTGTTAGTAACAAAAAAGGTACAAGCAATCACCTTAAGAAAAATGCATGGCGCTTTTGGTCATGCTATAAAAAAAATCAGTCATAGAGAGATCATTGACAAACATAAGAGAATAGCTAGCAATAATTAAGCTACTTTTTAGCGTTGCCTTTTGGAGGCATTGGGCCGCGCAAATGAATGATCAATCCATTCAAGAAATTACGTAGGATCTGATCACCACATTCCATATATTTAGGGTGATTCTCATTTCTGAAGAATGCTCCAAGCTCACTTTTCGATATCCTAAAATCCACCAACTCCAAAATCTTTACAATTTCGTCATCGCGTAGTTTATGTGCCACTCGAAGTTTCTTGAAGATATCATTATTGTTTAAGCCCATACTACAAAGGTACTTTTTTAGTTTCAATATATTTTGTTTAAGCTATTTAACAAAACATTAAACAATAATTGTGATATTAATAAC
>CBESOB010000167.1:0-6296 GCA_965530995.1 uncultured Flavobacteriaceae bacterium | reverse complement strand
GTGTTGATAAATTTTTAAATTACATAAAATCAGTTGATTAACTCATTTTTTGTGTACACATTATGATTTTTATCATGTTTTAGGTTGCATAGTTTTTGTTAATTCATGACCTTTAAAGAAGTTAACAGCCAACTAAAATAGTATACCCAAAATGAAAGTAGATGCCCTCCCAATTCCTAAAAAAACATATACACAAGACGAAACTTTTCAAGCTGCATTGCACTATTTTGATAATGATGAATTAGCTGCTCGCGTCTGGTTAAATAAATATGCTTTAAAAGATTCCGAAGGACATATTTATGAATTAACACCTAACGACATGCATCACCGAATTGCTAAAGAAATAGCAAGAATTGAAGCACGTTATCCAAATCCATTATCAGAAGAAGAAGTTTTTGATCTTATTAAGGATTTCAAATATATTGTACCACAGGGAAGTCCCATGGCCGGTATTGGGAATCCATTTCAAATTGGTTCACTTTCAAACTGTTTTGTCATAGGAAATGACGGAGAATCTGATTCTTATGGAGGCATAATGAAAATTGACCAAGAGCAAGTTCAGCTCATGAAACGCCGAGGTGGTGTAGGTCATGATTTATCTCATATTCGTCCTAAAGGATCACCCGTAAAAAATTCGGCATTGACCTCTACCGGAATTGTACCATTTATGGAGCGTTATTCTAATTCTACACGAGAAGTTGCACAAGATGGAAGAAGAGGGGCACTTATGTTATCGGTTTCTATTAACCATCCAGATTCAGAAGATTTTATCGATGCTAAATTAGAACAAGGAAAAGTTACTGGAGCAAATGTTTCGATACGTATGAATAATGATTTTATGAAAGCGGTAATGGATGGAACGACTTATACTCAAAAATATCCTGTTTTTAGTGAAAATCCGATGTTTTCAAAGACAATTGATGCGGGTGAACTTTGGAAAAAAATAGTGCATAATGCTTGGAAATCTGCTGAGCCCGGTATCTTGTTTTGGGATACGATTATTAACGAATCCGTGCCAGATTGTTATGCAGATCTTGGTTATAAAACTGTGTCAACCAATCCTTGCGGTGAGATTCCATTATGTCCATACGATTCCTGTCGTTTATTAGCAATCAATTTGTTTTCGTATGTGGAGAATCCATTTACGAAAAAGGCCGTTTTTAACTTTAAATTATTTAAAAAACATATTGCTGCTGCACAACGTATTATGGATGATATCATCGATTTAGAGCTTGAAAAGGTTGATACTATTTTAGAAAAAATTGATAAAGATCCAGAAGCAGATGAAGTAAAAGCAACAGAGTATAATCTTTGGAAGAATATTAGAAAGAAAGCAGCAGAAGGACGTCGAACAGGAATAGGTATTACAGCTGAAGGTGATATGCTTGCTGCATTAAACATTCAATATGGAAGTAAAAAAGGTAATGAGTTTTCTGTAGAAATACATAAAACGATTGCAATTGAAGCGTATCGCGCCTCAGTTCATGGAGCTAAAGAACGTGGTGCCTTCGCTATTTTTGATGCGGAGCGAGAAAAAGAAAACCCGTTTATTCAACGTTTAAGAGAGGCTGATGATAAATTGTATTATGAGATGTTGGAGTATGGTAGACGAAATATTGCTTTACTTACAATTGCGCCAACAGGAACCACAAGTTTAATGACACAGACATCATCAGGTATTGAACCCGTATTTCTTCCAGTATATAAACGCCGTAGAAAAGTAAATCCAAACGACAAAAATGTTCGAGTAGATTTTGTGGATGATGAAGGCGATTCGTGGGAGGAGTATGTGGTTTTTCACCACAGATTTAAACAATGGATGAAGGTAAACGGTTATGATACTTCCAAAAATTATGAGCAAAAAGAATTGGATATTTTAGTTAAAAAATCACCTTATTATAAGGCGACGTCGAACGATGTCGATTGGTTAAACAAGGTGCGTATGCAAGGTGCTGTACAAAAATGGGTTGATCATTCAATTAGTGTTACCATTAATTTACCAAATAATGCTACCGAAGATTTAGTAGGGAAACTCTATTTAGAAGCTTGGGAAGTAGGCTGTAAAGGAGTTACTGTTTATAGAGATGGTTCACGTACTGGAGTGTTGATTTCAAATGATGAGAACAAAGATGAAACACAAAAAATATTAACAGCTTTTCCAATAAAACGTCCACAAATTTTACAAGCAGATGTAGTTCGTTTTCAGAACAACAAAGAAAAATGGATTGCATTTATAGGTATTATCGACGATAAACCATACGAGATATTTACAGGACTTGCTGATGATGAAGACGGTATATTAATTCCGCGTTGGGTAAATGATGGTCTAATAATTAAAAATAGAAATGAAAATGGTACCTCGCGTTACGATTTTCAGTATAAAAATAAAAGGGGTTATAAAACGACCATTGAAGGACTTTCTCATAAATTTGATCCGGAGTTTTGGAATTATGCTAAACTTTTCTCAAGTACACTGCGTCATGGAATGCCTATAGATAAAATTGTAGATTTAATAAATAGTCTTCAATTGGATAGTGAATCCATAAATACCTGGAAAAATGGAGTCGTTCGTGCCTTAAAACATTATGTTGAAGATGGAACTCACGCTAAAGGCCAAACCTGTAGTAATTGTAATTCGGAATATCTTATTTATCAAGAAGGTTGCCTGATCTGTAAAGATTGTGGTTCTTCTAAATGTGGCTAGATGTAAGGAGCTTTTTTATTCACCTGAAATTACGAATGATGTCATTGAGATATCAAAATCGTGTAATGTAAATGCGCAAATTATAGTAAGAGTAGAAGCTTCAGATCAAAAAAAACTCACGATTCAAAGTGAAAATGGGACTTTTCAGTATTAAACGAATTCTTTCAATATCAGAACGAATATAGATGTCATTATTGCATCGATGACAAATAGTATTGAGAAAAGACTTAGTTCAGAAATCCCTAAATTCTTGAAGATCATGATTTCCTTTCTATTGGTATGATTGATTATATACCATATTACAATGGTGAGAAACAACTTAGTGATAATCGCAGAAATTAGATGTGGATTATAAACGACAATGAAAACATTCACTAAAAAAGACCATAGGAATAGTGATTTGTAAAAAACAAGGATTGATGATAGCTTTTGCATAATCTACTTACAACGATATTTTCCACATATTTATTTTCTGAAGCCTTACAAATAGTGAATGTAGTAGCAATTGAAAAATTATTATTTGTCGTATTTTAGCACCACAATCAAGTAGATAGATGTTAGAAAAATTACAGATAATAAAACAACGTTTTGATGAGGTAAGTGATTTGATCATCCAACCAGATATTATCACCGACCAGAAACGTTATATTCAACTAAACAAGGAATATAAAGACTTACGTTTATTGATGGATAAGCGAGAACAGTATCTCGAATTGACAAATAACCTTGCAGAGGCTGAAGAGATCATTGCAGATGGTAGCGATGCCGAAATGGTCGAAATGGCTAAAATGCAATATGATGAAGCTAAAGAAGGAATCCCCAAACTTGATGAAGAAATAAAAGTTTTATTGATTCCTAAGGATCCTGAAGATTCCAAGAATGCTGTCGTTGAGTTACGCGCAGGAACTGGAGGAGACGAAGCCAGTATTTTTGCTGGAGATCTGTTTAGGATGTACAGTAAGTATTGCGAGAGCAAAGGATGGAGTGTGAGTACAGTGGATTATAGTGAAGGCACCAATGGAGGCTTCAAGGAAATTCAGTTTGAAGTGACTGGCAATGATGTTTACGGAACTTTAAAATTTGAAGCTGGTGTGCATCGAGTTCAGCGTGTGCCGCAAACAGAAACTCAAGGGCGCGTGCATACTAGTGCCGCCACCGTCATGGTGTTTCCGGAAGCTGAAGAATTTGATGTTGAGATCGACCCAAAGGATGTTCGTATTGATTATTTCTGTTCGTCAGGACCTGGTGGCCAATCGGTAAACACCACATATTCTGCGGTTAGATTAACACATGAGCCAACAGGTTTGGTGGCGCAATGTCAAGACCAGAAATCACAACATAAGAATAAAGAAAAAGCATTTAAGGTATTGCGTTCTCGATTGTATGACCTTGAGCTGGCAAAGAAGAATGCAGAAGATGCGGAGAAACGTGGCAGTATGGTATCAAGTGGAGATCGCAGCGCCAAGATCAGGACCTATAACTATTCTCAAGGACGAGTTACTGATCATCGAATTGGACTAACCCTTTATGATTTGCAGAACATCATCAATGGTGATATACAAAAAATAATTGACGAACTCATGCTAGCTGAAAACACCGAGAAGTTGAAAGCCAATAGTGATGTAATTTAATATAAGTGACAACGAAACAATTAGTATCTGAAATCCGCAAAAAGAAATCCTTTCTCTGCATCGGGTTGGATGTTGATCTTAAGAAAATCCCAGAACACTTATTAGAAGAAGAAGATCCCATTTTTTCATTCAACAAAGCCATTATAGATGCGACACACCACTTATGTGTGGCTTATAAACCTAATATCGCTTTTTATGAAGCCCATGGTGTCAAAGGATGGGAAGCATTGAAGAAAACCATTGACTATCTTAATGAATGCCATCCGGAAATATTTACGATTGCTGATGCTAAACGTGGTGATATAGGTAATACAAGTACCATGTATGCCAAAGCATTTTTTGAAGATTTGAACTTCGATTCTATTACAATAGCACCCTATATGGGCAAGGATTCTGTAGAGCCATTTTTGGCATTCAAAGATAAACATACCATTTTATTGGCATTAACATCCAATGATGGTGCTTTCGATTTTCAAACCCAGAAATTGGAGAACAAAGAATTATACAAGCATGTTCTAGAAACTTCAAAGACCTACAAGAACTCAGACAATCTGATGTATGTCGTTGGTGCTACCAAAGCTGAATATCTTGAAGATATACGACACATCATTCCTAATAGTTTTTTATTAGTACCAGGTGTTGGTGCCCAAGGTGGAAGTCTTCAGGAAGTATGCAAGTATGGCATGACCAAGGATGTTGGATTATTGGTCAACTCTTCGCGGGGCATCATCTATGCTTCTAACAATAAGGATTATGCTCAAGTGGCAGCGCAAAAGGCAAAGGAGATACAAAGGCAGATGGAAATTGAGCTCTATACCTTAGGCAACTAGCAAGTTGACCCCTATAGCGTTTTTATTTTTTTCAATCGATTGAAGATCTTATTGGCTTCGTGATAGAAGAAATCACTCATTCCTGCATCCGTTTGCATTAAATTATAGGCGTTTTCGATGAAAGTCGTGTAACGTTTCTCCAAATTTGAGGTGTTGTAAATAATGTTGTCTTTTGACCTAATGGTCCCTATTTTACAATATCGTTGATTCATAGCAAGTGTATTTTTATAGTATATACGAATCAGTTGATTATAAAGATGTTAAAAGAAACCAAAAAACCGATTTATGAGCATAAATCGGTTTTAACTAACTGATTTTTCCAATGCAGAGGAATTAACAGAGTAACTCTGTGATTGGTTCTATAAATATCAAGATAACCTAGCATAATAATGTTATGGTAACAATATCCTTGGGTTAAGCGTCATGTATTCTTTTTAAGAAAACTAATCCTGTAAGGCAAATACTTTCCTCAAAAGATCAGTGGTCCTTGATGATATCTTGGTTCTGATTTCTTTTTCTTCGACCGCGATCATAGTATAAACGCCCTTAAGAGCTTCTCCAGTTACATAATCCGTTAAGTCAGGATTAACATTATTAGTGAAAGGAATACTATTATATTTATTGATGAGGTTGGTCCAAATTTGGTCTGCTCCGACCTTGCTAAATGACGACTGGATGACAGGATTAAATTTGTCATATAACGCCTCTTGTGTCTTTCCAGTTAAATATTGTGTTGCGGCATTATCACTGCCAATTAGAATATTCTTGGCATCAGTGAAGGTTATTTCTTTTACAGCATCAACGAATATTGGAGTAGCTTGTTTAACGGCATCTTCTGCAGCCCGATTTAAGGCCTTTATACCTTCATCGGCAAGATTACCTAGGCCAATATCCCGTAATGCCTTATCAACTTTCTGGAGTTCATCAGGAAGGAGGATCTTGACTAATTCATTGTTATAATAACCATCGGTTTGTGTCAGTTTAGACACTTGTTTTTCTATGCCAAAGTCTAAAGACTGTCTCAGGCCTGCTGCAATTTCCTCATTGCCAATGCTACCTTGTGGCAGTTGTCCCATTACATCTTGTAGTTCTGCACAAGCCGTTAAATTGAAAATAATAATAAATGAGAGT
>CBESOB010000166.1:0-6321 GCA_965530995.1 uncultured Flavobacteriaceae bacterium | reverse complement strand
GTAACAAAAATTATTTTAATTCACTATTCAAGATTTGACACCATTCCCCTTCAAAAAGTTGTAGGTATGCTTTGAATCTCTGTCTTATATCCTTACTTGGTGAAGACGAACGCTGGAGCTGAGACGCGGGAAACGCACTAGCGTTTTCCCGTCGATTCTCCAGCGACTTGTTAGGGACTTGCTATTCTTTAAGCATTAACGGAACTAAAGCATAATATAGAGCCTCTAAATCAACGAACTGGTATCTTCCATATTTTTCTATTACCACCAAAGCAATATTAAAACCGTAGTCATCTTCAAGCATATCGAACAGTTCTGCATATTCGAATAATCCATCTTCTGTTATTGGGTTGCTGTGCTCTGCTTCGCAAAACAAAACAGTTTTAATTTTGTCGAGGCTCAAGGCCTCTGCCTCGTCTGGTGTAAGGACAGACACAGCATCTGGTGTGCGTTTCAACTCAGATATTGCTGTGATTAAATGGTAATCTTTACGTCTTTCTTTGTTTGGATCAATTTGTTCCAGAATAAATTGTTTCATGTGTTTGCGTGCTAACTTAATGCCTGTTTTTACAGAGAACAAATTTAATGCCAACTCTTCATAAAAACTTCCCATAATTCTGAATCCTATGTATTATTTCGCCTCTAACGTCGCGCTTCAGCCGCGCGGCCCTTTGCGTCGGCTGCAAGCGGCGTGTTAGGGCTTATTAACTGTAGTGCTTTTAGTTTTAGGATTATTACCAGTCACCTTTTTCGTTTTTACATCTTCTTTAACGATCGTCGGTTTTGATAATTTACTAGTTTTGTTACTTTCTTTAATTGGTTTAGTTTTTTCTTCAATTTGGATACTTTTATTTGCAGAATTTTTCTCTATGTTGCTTAAATGCAAATAGCCAGTTAAGATTGTAGATATCAGAAATATGGCTGTTAATAATATATAGATCCAATATGAATAAATTTGTAATCTGGCTAAAATCTTTCTAATTTTATCGTTTTTTCCATGTACTGCATCATGATAAGTTTGGTTGTAGAAAAATCGCCAAATGATTCCAAATATCGCAGCGCATCCTGCCAACAAAAAAAGCAAACTGGAAAATTTTACAGCACCTAATTTTTCTGAATTTAGCAATATATAGCCACAAAATATCAACTCAATGCTTATTATTAAAAAGGTCAACCTCTGAACTAAATCATAGGAATATTGCTGCGAGTCACGGCGAATCTCCATCAATTTTAATTGGTCTTCTTTTATTAGCGGCGCTCGTGGTGGTCGATCATTCATTTTCTTTGCCCTAACGGAAAGCTCACCAGACAGTGAAGCCGCAAGGCTTTCGCTGTCTGGTGAAGCGTCTGGTTATGTGTTGGCATTATGTAAAAACAGTTTTGCTGTAACTTTCTTTTCCTTTTATTAAGTATCAGCTGCTTTTTCTGTTAAAGCGCCTCAGAACTCAGTAGTAGCTTCATCAAATTCTAATTTCATAAAATTTTCCAGTTCGTAACTGCTTACCATAAGAACATCGTCAGATTTTTCATCTGGCATTTTATTTACAATTACTCGGAACCTGAGTTTTCCTTTAAAACGCAAGGCCCTTATAGTATGAACGAAATCTGAAAAGGAATCTGGATGAAGAACCAACTCTATCTGTGCTTCCTGTTCGTCTTCATCGGTCGTATAAATAAAGAAAGTGCCTATGCCAGTTTTATCACTTGCCTCAATACAATCCGAGTTCTTAATCCCTTTATGTATATAAATCCTAGCATTTGGGTTACCTTTACCCCGCAAAAAGTATCGAAGTCCAGAAACGATTTCCTTTGTATCTACCTTAAGTCCACAAGAATTGTGAACCTCAATTTCATTAACTTCAAAATTAAAGAGTTTTCGACCATCGGAGGTCCATTCCCCTTTTAGTAAACGAGTTCCCTCGTCTAAGTCGCGCAACACCTTCTTGGTTTTTTCATCCATATTTCCCTCGATAAGAGCACATAACGAAAAGCTCACCAGACAACAAACGCGCCAGCGTTTGTTGTCTGGTGGAGCGTCAGGTTAGCCATTAAAAATTCATACAAATTAATCAGTGAGCACATATTCTCTGCCCAACAATTCTTTAGCTCGTACCAGATAGTTCTCGAGGTCATGCCTGGTTATATCATTTCTGCCAAATTGCCATACAATCTCGTCAAGTAAGAATAGCGCTATTTCTTTCTGTCTTTGCCTTATATCACTTAAGGAAATATCAATAACCGCTTCAACTCTATTTTCAGCAGCACGAGGAAGGTGTTGAGAAGGGATAAAAAAACGGTCATCTTTGATAAATCGATTTTTTACATTATTGCATTTTATCACTAACCTAAATTTTGTATCTTCAGTGGCTTCAATCTTTTCTGAAAAGCTTAAAAGGAAACGTATAATTAAAATCAATTTTCCAATTACATGAAATAAGGCAATCCCACCTTTATAGGAAGAATTAGGGGAGTCTTCCCATAAATGTTCCCTATCTATAAAGGCACCTTTTCTTGATAATAACCATAAGTAACTTGGAGGGGCGCCATCCTCTCCTAAAACACTAAAAGGAATCTTACCATACCAGCCCCAACTCACATATCGATTTACCTCAGATCCAGAAACGTCGAAAAAGGGGAACCCGTGTCTTATTTTTATACATGCTCCCGGAATCAAGCTTTTTAATTGTTCTGGTGTCAAATCAAGAGAATCTTCAGATGAAAAGGCAACTTCTAAATATGGTGTTGCGCCTTCTGAACTTGGCCATTCGTGATCTGCCCGCTTTCTGTTTACTTGTAACTCTTCAAACTTATCAGACTTTTGGTAAACTTTACCTAAAGTACCCCGTTGGAAAAGCTCAATGAATGTTGAAGCACGCCGTTTAACAATAATATCGCATAATTTTCGTATATCAAACTCAGCCGTTAATACTGCTGATTCTGCAGCAGCATTCCTAAATAAAATTGATCCTGCAACCAATTTATCGCTCCCAAAAGTCGCGGACTGACGTATTATGGAAGGGAATTCCTTAAACGGTTGCACTTCGATAATAACAAGATTCTTACCTTTCCGTTCGTGTTTCCTTACTTGAATCAAAGGTGGCGGCGATAGATATTGATTAACTATGTGTTGAACTGGTGTTTGATCAAAAAAATTATAAACCTCATCTTGAAGGCCAGTAACTTTGCGGTCATTTGATATTCCAATAAGAACAAAGCCGCCTTCGTCTGTATTACCAAAAGCACCTATGGCACGAATAAGACGCACCTTGTGTGCCTCAGTTCGTAGGTCAATAACCTCCTTAAAATCAAAACGATCTGTCTCACCGCCAGTTTCAATGGCAATGTCTATTAGTTTATCTAAATCAGGTAAGGCAGGGGGAAGTTTAATTACATTCATGATCATATGCTTTATCTATGTGGCTAACGCCGCTAATCAGCCGCGCGGTTTTTTGCGTCGGCTGAATTAGTCTTGTTATGTTTTTTTATAAATTTTTCCTTTAAAGTCATTCTGAGCCTTATAGGACACCTAGGGTCTCTTTCGTTTTCGGGTATTTGGGCAACTACGATAGGGAACTTTTTGTCAAATTTTTCAAAAGATAACACAAGGAGATCTTCCGCAAATTCGAGTAAATTCCAAATGTATGTTTCGAGGTCGTTCAAAATAGGCACAGGTGGCTCGTTATTCAGATGCCACGTTGGTTGTACCAGTATTGGTTTCTTTGTTTTTGGGTCAGCGGCAATTTCAATATTATGGATGTGCAAATGACCTGAGTACCCGCCCGGATGCTCAACGGCATTACGCATGGAAATTATTTTTTTTATCCACGAATCGTGATCTTGCTTGATTACGGTTGTTAAATTATCATTTTTTCCAAATTGTGCTTTAGACCATTCATAAATCTTGTCGTATCTTGCTTCTGTAAATTTTTTCCCAAATAATGGTTCGAAAATACATGCAAGGTCTCTGAGGGAAGATTTGGCGTTGTATAAATAGTTTTCACAGTTTTCAGATAACCTCATGACTTGGGGAACTGTGGCAACGCGACCGGACGATTGTGTATGAATTCCTTCTTTTTTGAATTCATCTCCCATCTTGGTCAATTCTGATAATAGATTTTCTTTTAATTCAAAACACTGCAGTAGCCTTGGCTGGATTTTTTGGTGAAATACACCGAATATATCTTCACGTTGTTTTTCGCTTATAGGAAAGAATTTTATCAGCTCACCTGTTTGGACGCCCAATCTGGCCACAATGGGATTAGATGTACCGTGATCTGACACTTTTTTAATTATGAATGGCATTTAATTTAATTTTCAAAACATAACGACAGAATTGAGGGGGCGGGAAACGCGTACCGTACAACGACTATAAAGCCCCAAAATTACGATTACCGGTGCCGATAAAAAAAGCCGCAGCCTTTCCCGCTCCCTCTCAAATGATTTGTTATATGCCTCGTATCTTGTCCATCGGGAATTGAATTTCTTGAATCACTTCTTTTCCTCTGTATACTTTTATGCCGCTTATTGACAATCCGATGGATTCAATGAGCCTATCCACATGAGGATTTGGATCTGTGTTTGCGGATAGTACTTCACGAATGCATTCTTTATCTTTATAAATATATGTAACCTTAATTGTATCAGGTGCATTTTCATCCACGCCTGGCGGCGTTGAATATGCATTTGCAAACAAGGTTATGCCTTTAATAGCCCAGCCTTGATCTGCATCATCGTTAATCCAAAGAGGTGCATCTTTCCCAACATGATTATATATTGCCGTTATTGCCTTTCGAGCAGTAATAATGGCGTCGTCTGCAACAATTGCATCAGGAAATAAGTCGGACTCCTTAGAAAAGCGGTGAACGCAATTTTTTCTAAGTTCCTGTAAAGTTAAAACCTGCTGCCATATCCCTTGACTCCAATCTAACTTTAATAGAGACTTGTCCTCTATTGCCTTATTCAGGTTTTTCTTAAAACTGTATGAAATATTCGGCTCTTCAAGAGCATCTTGGCATGCAATTTCAAGAGCAATCCATGATGTCATAAGTGTCCAGCGAACATATGTGCCCCTGTCCCATCTGTTATTTGCCTCACGCGAAAGAGCTCGTGCATGAAGAGCATCCGTCCAAAGATGATAATGGTTATTTTCTATCAACTTAAGCATATCTGCACCATGTATATATAACGCTTTGCTTGAGGGGCGCGGCATGTAGCCGCGTCCTTCTCAAAGCGATCGTTATGCCTCACTCAACTCCTACTTCTTAAATGACGGGTTATCTGGCAATGAGTCGGCTTTTTCCTGCAAAGCGATGCGCCCTCTTTCAGCTATCTCTGCTTTTTTGATACGGCCATCTTTTACAGCAAATATGGTGTATTCACCAAATTTAATATCTTGGGCTATCTGGAAGATTTCATGGACTGAACCAAAGAAACCGTATTCATTTAATTTTAGTGATTTCACTTGCTGTTTAAGCCAAGGGATTTGTGACTCATGATTTATCTGATCTATAACACCTAGAAAATCATGTACACCGTGAATTAGCTTGAAGAAGTCTAATAATGTATAGCATATTGCTAGTTGTTCTTTCGTATAGATGCGTGGCCTACCATTGCGATCGACCCAGCAATGTAACGATAAAGACGTTCCATCTGGCTCCATCCTAACAATCGATGACGGAAATCCGATCCAGTTGCGATCCTGTAAATTTGCTACCTTTTCTTCATGCTCTTGCTTCCACTTATATAGCAGCTCTGAAGAATATTGATCAGGGTTTTTATCCACAATATCATGATGCTTCCCGCAAAGTGCAATAAGATTAGAGAATGAATTTCTTTCTTCATCGTTTTGAGAAGGATCGTAGCGAGCAGAACCTGACATTCTACCTTTAATGTGGGCGATTTTGCCAATAATAGTTTCGTGCTCAAGATCAATAATCAATTCATCACAGTCCGGGTGAGCGCATTGATTGCCACAAGCCGCAAGAATTTTTCGTTTCGTTGTGTCTGATGGTCTTAAAGCGGGCATAAGATTCAATCCCTTTTTCATGGGGCATAACGTTGAGCTGAGGGGACGGGCGGCAATATTGTGGTAAATATGGATACAAACACTTCAGACTGCTTTGCAATAGAACTTGAAAAAAGCCGCAGCATAGCCCGGTCCCGCTCAAGCGTGTTGTTGAACGAAGCCGCTACGCGGCGGAAAAAATCTCAAAATAGTGTATACCCCCTTTATCTGTCCAATTCCGGGCATTTATAAAAAAGGAGTGTACATTATGAAGCCTACAGAAGCAAATCGATTTAAAAAACTCTATCAGCGTCACC
>CBESOB010000165.1:0-6358 GCA_965530995.1 uncultured Flavobacteriaceae bacterium | reverse complement strand
GCGGGTGATTAAATCAGATTCATAATCTATCTCGTCAAGATAGCGCCTTATGAGATTGAGCTGTCTCATGTTCTCGGATAGTAAACTTAAAAACTTCTGGTAATTCGGGTATTCTATAGGCTTTAAGGGCAACTGCGCAATTAACCTATCAACTAAGGTAAGGTGGGTCTTGTGATAATTCTCAGATGGAGAAAAAACCGTATTTCTCACCTTGCCACTCTTTGACTGGGTAATAGTATACGTGCTGGAAACTTACCTATACAGTATCACTGACATAGTAAACGGTTATTCCAAGAACCTCCTATGCTCATTCATGATATTCCATACTTGCAATCTTGTTTAACATCCCATTATCCTAGCCTCTAAACTATCGGGCCATCCCAGAAAACCACCCCTTTGGGTTCGGCACTGGTCAGATCGACACTTGTTTTAGGTCCCATGTAATAGGACCATACACTTGGACATCAAAATATACCTTTTCCATTAACGACAGGCTTCAGGGGCCTATATATAAATTGTAGGGATGCCATACTTCCGTCTCTAGACATCCCCACTGGAAGGAGGTAATATACGATGAAAATTCTAACTACCGATTAGGTTATTCGGACTGACGCTTTTCTCTTCAACGTCACTGCCGGATGTTTATCGGGAAGCTGAGAGACTTTCGCCTCTCGCTTTAATACCTTGAACTCCGGAATCACTTTTGCGCTAGCAAGTAACTCGTTCCATTTAGCTTCCTTTAGTTCTACGGTCAAATCAATCAGGTCGTCTTCTACCTGTTCGATGTTCACTTCACTTCTTACGCTGTCATAAGGAAGGAAGTTGTAAATATGACCTCGAAGGGGAGAACCTTCGCCAAGAACATTCAATCTTCGTTTCAATCGATCTATATTATTCTGCACCCTGGCAGAAGCAACTGATATACGTGCTGTGGCTTCCCGTTTGAGTTCTCTAATTTTGTCAAGCTCAGCCTTTAGTTCAGTTAAGACATATCCGTAAGAATCGACTTTATCTTTAATTTGCAGTTCCTGATTTCGCCATATTATATCCTGGTCATCAGTAATTTCACCTTCTCTTTCAACCATCTCTGTTTCCAGACATAGTCTATCGTATAATAATTTTGCTAAGGAAATAGTTTTAGGCGGGCTCACTGACAAATCCGACTTTGGCTGGCTCTCCAACCCAGGCGTATTTATCAACGCTATCTTTTCCTTTTCCTTTTCCGATGTATTCATATCTTGAGTCATCACGTTTATCCTTTATTACTTTTACCTTGTGAAAGATATCAGTTCCTTCTTCTTGTTTGACTACTGGTACAATGGCGTCGGCCAGACCAATCTCGTCCTTTGATAGTAATGACACGTCTCTTTCGAGACCCACCTTGCATGATGGACAGACATTTGGAATTCGATCTTCAATTTCTTTAATTTCAAAATTTACCTTACAAGATTTGCACACGTAGTGCACTTCCACCTTATGCCCTTTCGAGCGTAGGTACTCGACAGATTTTACTGACTTTTCCCTTTCGCCTGATTTAGGATATAAGATAATACTTTGCTTGCCAATTTTCATTCGTCCAGTTAATATTTCTTCCCTTGCAGGTTTCAATATACGGACAATGTCATGCTTGACAATATTACCATAATTTGCTAAACGCTCATTAGTTTTCATAGGCTTATTAGCCGGAACATTGCGGATAGTTTTACCACGCTTGCGATAACCATTAGCGTTTAATTTTGTGAATTGGGCTGGAGTCATGAGACCTTGAAGGTTCATAGCCATATCCAAACCATAATCTGAAACTTGTTTTACAATGTAGTCAACTTCACATGCTGGGATTAGACCTCCTACGCAAAGTGAATATGCGGAATACTTTACGATATCATACATGTAATGACATCCAAATGTATTTCTTAAGATATTCCGTATCACCGAATCTGGATGTACCATTTCAAATGGTTGATACAATTTACGAACGTATCTATCCTTCAAGTTTGTCAAATCACCTTCAGGGCTAATTGACAGATCCGATAAGACTTCTTTCTTTCTCTTTTCACTTCTTGTTTGACTAAAGATATACTTTAGCTTGCCTTTGATTTGAGCCTTTTGCTCACCATAATCTTCAGCATATTGACTACTATGATCGTAATCATCTTCGGAACCTTTGATGTCTTCATAGACCGCATCAGCTGCTTCAAAAGCTTCTAACTCCTCTACTTTACCAGGAGATACACCTTCTATTTCAAACGTTTCTTTCTTAGCTTCCCAAGATTGATAGTTTACTGCTTCTGCAAATCTTTCATAACCAACATCATGTGGCATACTTACAAATTCATATTCCTTGTGGAAATCAATAAATTTCCGCAACTGACGACGAAGTGTTGCCATAGAAGCAAAGGCCTCTTCTTCATGGTAATCGTAGTAACCGACACCAAAATTTATACCTGTGCATCCAAGATGTTCTAAGTCTTTGATACAGCTGTATGAACCTTTATCAACACGGAAGTTATGTCGACCAAGCTTATACCTGATCTTCTCATCATCATATTGGTAACAGACTGCTCCATCACCTTTACGATCAAACATAAACATCCAGTTATACCTCTTAGGTGCGTCGAACCACAATGCTGTGGAACGTCCGTCTTCTTCGTTATCAGTGATAAGGATATCACACTTTATTTTAGCCTTAGGCAAATAGTCCAATGCTACATGCATACCCAACCTATCATCATGCGTAGGTGAAAATATCCATGTATCATGCTTAAAGCGTACTGGCTGGAATACACCAGGGTCTTGTACGGTATCTTGATGTGCTACGAATAGCACTTTAGAACCGTTATCCTTATACCAAAATCGTTTACCTGACTTCGTTGTGTACTGAGACAATCCGTATTTGGCGGCTATAGACCGGATGGGCAGGCGGCTCATGGATTTCATCTCTCGGTAATTGAAGTTCGGGATTGATTGCTTCGGATTCTGACGAATCTTTGCTTTCACTCGTGGTGCTAACATTATTACCTCTCTTAATTTGATTATCTATCATTTTGATTAATGTCCGAAAGAAATCTCGTCGTAGGCGATATGCCCACAATCTCCAATAGGCTATTGTGTTTCCGCTGTTTGATGGCCAATCTCTTGAACGAGGATGTGCTAAGGAATATACCTCATCACGATTAGAGAAATATGCTTCACGGACTAACCTATCATTGATCCCTTTCCGATTTTTTGAGTTCTTTTCTTTCTTTGGAACTCTTACAAAGCTGTTCCAAGATTTCCGATGTCGTGTTTTTTCCCAAGGATTCCAACTGCTATTATACAATGTATTCATCATATTTTGTTCAGCGGTTAATCTTGTATTTTCTCTTTCAAGATTAATGTCTTGTTTACGATCATAAGTGTTTTGGAAACCAATATCAAAGTGCTCTATATTTTCGATTATATGTGACGGTCCTACTATATAACCAGAACCATTAATATATAATCCTCCACTTGTCTTATTCATATTTGAGACTTTTATCTTTTTGAAATCTGCATCTATCATTGTAGCTAAGACTGCGCTTAATTGTCTAATAGGATGCTCGCCATAACTATTAAAACATAAATATATATCACTCATTTTAATTTTAGTTCCTACTCTTACTCTAGCCTTTTCCTTAAATACCCAACATCTACTAACACCATAATATCTTATTCCGTTAATAGTTTTAATTGCTGAGCGTTGAGTTCTGAGTGGGTTGACACCTGTGTATATATTAGATAGACTAAGTATACGAAATGCACTGAAGCGAGGATCTTTCTCCATCGCTACTTTCACTGACCTTCGACCTTCCCATAAGCATGAGCCGGCATCATCGAAGGAACCTGAGCTCCAGTTATAAGACTTAGTTAAATCAAATATATAATCTATACTAACTGGTATGCTTTCACGAACATGGTTACCCAAGGCTCCGAGAAAAGACTTGGGTAAGATAGCACCATGCTCTTTAAGAATTTTGTCAATTCTTTGTGGCAATGTCCTGTTTGATGCATCTTTCCAAGACCAATCCATCGAGAGAAATTCTTCAATGGGAAAATAGTTCATGGGATTTTGATGATTGAACCACTCCGCGAGAACCTTTAAGATTACTCTTTTTTGTTCTTCTCGGGGGAGTTCACGGCTTGCTTCGGGTATGACGAAAGTTTGGATACGGTCTATACCGTAGTGATCCAAATTTTTCATTTTACCTCCTGCGTTATTCGATAAGTTCTCTTAATTTTGTAGACATAGCTTCACGTTCGTCACCATTGACTTCCGTGAAAATACCTAATCCTGGATCTACTCGCATTGGTAGATGGAATGATTCAGCGAATCTCGTTTTTTCCGCTATTAGGTAGTATTGATCAGCACCAATGGTGTTGAATCCGTAATACTTACCGGGGTAATAACTGAAAAAGATATAAGATGAGAGTTGTTTAATCAACCCTGACCATTCTATATCCGAGATTGTGGGCTTCATGATTCTCCTTTGTTCTACGCCTTTTCTAACTTGCGATAGGATTACTCCTGTGGAATGGGTTGCCAAAGCCAACGCCTGCAAGTTGCGCATGTTCTGACCAATTTGAATATTGTAATCAGAACTATTCCCTGCGTGTCGTGCAAACTCTAATAGCTGTATGAAATCTAAGAACCACACATCAAATCTGTGTGTCATCTGTATCTTAGCTATATCAGCTACACCAGAAAAAGAATTCGGATTGATAATTCTAATTCTATTGTTTGCCCAAGGTTCGACCTCCATCATCTTCCTGCGTACGTATTCTTTGTCATATTGTTGGCTGAAGATTGATGCAGTGGGAATACCGCAGATTCTTGCGATCTGCTTTTTCATGAGGTCTGTAGCAAGCATCTCTTTCGAGAATATTGCGACCTTAATGTCTGGATTAGCTTCGACCATACGGAAGGCTTTATCCAGTGCCAAGGTTGTCTTAAGATGACCTGAATCGCCGGCTATAGTGATTATCATACCACGTGCATAACCGCCTATAAAATTATCAATAGATTTATATCCACTTGACAATATATCTCCAGGTTTTTCTTTAAGTACTTGGTCTAGTAGTTCTTGGTTAGTTTCTAACTGAGCTTTGGATGTCAACCCCATTAGTTTAGACTGGCTTGATAAAGCCACTTCAAATGGGTCTCCACCACGCGTGATTTCTTCTTTAATATTTTCACCCATGGCAACTAAACGCCTACGTTGAAACCTATCGAGTAAGATTTCTATATAAGAATTTAATTCGTTCTCAGTAACTAACTCTTCGATATCTGAAATATCCTTCCATTCAAGAGTCCCTTTGGAAGGGCTTGACTGGATCTTATCCCAGAGAACTATTTTATCGAAGGTTCTTTGATCCTTTATATATCCAAATATATTTCTGAACGTAGATGATTCAAAGTAATCTGGTTCTATTATCTGAAGGGTTTGTAACTTCTTCTCTACCGATATGTTCGGGTTAAGAAGATACCCTAGCACTGCCTCTTCAGCTTCCCAGCTTTGAAGTTCTATCATTATATACCTTTACCTAGGTTAGAGTTTTTGGAATATTGCGAACCTGTATTATACGAATTATATTTGAACTTGTCAAGGTCTTCGTAATATAACCTTTTGCATATTGCAACAAAGTAGTTCGGATGAGGTCTTCCAGGCCCTTTAGGATTATCTTTTCCATATTCCTTATAGAGCTTAAAGGCTTCTTCGACAAACTGCCTGTTGATGAAGTTGATTTTCGAGGCAATAGTTTTCTGCATGCCTGGCTGATTTTTCTCTAAACTGTAATGATGAGCTTTTCTATGCAGTTCAAAGACTTTCTTAACGATGTCAGCGTGCGTTAGCACGCCGTCACCGTAGAAAAGGGATTTATTAAAATGGTGCGCCATCGTCTGTAACAGACTTGGTGGGATCGAAATCCTCTTCTCGCCTCTGGTATTCATTATAAATAGCATTAGCGAGTCCGCTGGGTTTTAGGTTATGCTCACCATCTAAAGAAGGTTTACCCTTCTCCCATTTAGTAATCTTAACATTTGGATACTTCTCACCCTCTGCAGGTGGAGTAGACACACGATAAAGCTGCGTAGAAAGCCCTACAACTGGTTTCGTGAACGAGCCATCGGATTCAGCAGGTAATGCCAAATCTTGTGACAATCCAAACATAAACATCTCGACAAGGTACTCATCAACTAAAGCATCCTTCTCGACACTGGAGAGTTCAGACCAACCATCGGTCTTATCAGTAAGGTACTCAATCGCATATTCCTCGGTGAAGCGCTCTTTAGGAATCTGGAACCATTTCTTCGTTTCCGGATTAATAAAGCGATAGTGAT
>CBESOB010000164.1:0-6429 GCA_965530995.1 uncultured Flavobacteriaceae bacterium | reverse complement strand
AGCCTTTTCCTGTTCCTCCCATTGCTGGTGGAAAATCTGGAGAAGCTAATGGATTGGGAGCCAACTCTAAAGCTGCATAATTTGCAGTAGGCTGAACACCAATCGAAAATTTATCTGATAATTCATAGGCATAAGTTAAACCTACTTGAAGTAACATATAATCAGATTCAACACGTCCAAATCCACCCATACTTTGAGGTGTATTTATTGGGTTGGTCATGCTTTCCGGGAAGGTAACTCCAAATCCACTGATACCAAATGCAGAGGCACCAAAGGTATGCTTACTGCCTTCTTTTCCCCATACCATGGCCAATGCAGGCATAGGAGACACACCTCTGTCATCTTCAGTATTTCCACTAAAAGGTCCTCCAGCTGTTGGAACCGTTGAAAATAATTCAGGAGATGAAAAGAATAAACCTATATCAAGTTTAATGATCTTGTCATCAAAAGTCGAAATAGCTGCAGGGTTCCATTGTAACGCGCCAGATATATCAAGAGGCTGACCTGTCGCTGCTCCACCCATGGACATATTTACTGCTCCTACGCCTTGCATAATGTGTCCGGATTGTGCAAACATGGCACTGGAAAATAATAACACAAATAATTTAAATAAATTAGTTTTCATTGTTTGTTGATTTATGTTGATTTAATTGAAATTCATTAGGATAAAATCATCGTTATTAATTAATTTATGTAAAGATAAAACCAGTAATATTCTAAATTCATGACTAAAATCATGTAATATCCTTGTGTAACATTTGTTACATAACTTCACTCATGAAAGATCATGAATCACTCAATGAAATTATGAAATAGTGAATAACCTTGTTAATAAATAACCCTATCCATTTTAGACGAACTGCTTGAATATTAAAGAATTAATGTTATATTTGGTCTCCCTCAAATCATAACCAACCTGCTACCCATGTTAAAATTCATGACATTATTATTGGTGTTAACTAGAGAAGAAGGGATTATTGTGTCCTTTAGTTCAATTGCTGTGTTTTTCTTGATCTTGTTGATTTCTGGTATACGGAAGACTAAAAAGCTTAATGAAGAAAATAAGCGATTACTGGAGTCCATTGATTTGAACCTAAAGGAAACACACGAAGAGAAGTATCTTGATTTTACTGAGACTCACGCTTATAAAAGTGATTCTGAATAGTAAGAAAATCCATCTAATTATCAGCGCCAAATGATACCATAGCTTTTATTTATGATGCATCACTTTAGTTTACGATCTGACGGCGCCTCTATAACTGCTCAAGAAGCTGAAAATTTTATGCTAGGATATAATCAATTAGAATTATCACGGTTAAGACGATTTTATTGATTGCGTTGATAAGCATATCGGTGTTACTTTCCATAAGCCTTGTCAAGAACTATAAGCTACAGGGTGAAATTAAACGTTTAAAGGGTAATTCTTAACCTAGTTACCTCGTTAACTTTTTATACTTAAGTCGTTTAGGTATTAAGTCACCACCCAATCGTTTCTTCTTATTTTCCTCATAATCGGAGAAGCCTCCTTCAAAGAAATAAACTTGAGAATCGCCTTCGAATGCCAGAATATGTGTACAGATCCGATCCAAGAACCATCTGTCGTGACTGATTACCACCGCGCAGCCTGCAAAATTCTCTAAACCTTCTTCTAAAGCTCTTAATGTATTGACATCAAGGTCATTAGTGGGCTCATCTAGAAGTAATACATTACCTTCTTCTTTTAAGGTCATTGCTAAATGCAATCGGTTTCTTTCGCCACCAGATAGTAATTTTACTTTCTTGTTCTGCTCGCTTCCACTAAAGTTAAAACGACTTAAATACGCACGAGAATTAACTTGCTTTCCTCCCATCATAACTAACTCTTGTTCATCGCTAAAGTTTTGCCAAATGGATTTCTCAGGGTCTATATTAGAATGCTTTTGATCTACATACGCCAACTGAGCAGTTTCTCCTACTTTAAACTCGCCTTTATCAGGAGTTTCCTCTCCCATGATCATCCTGAAGATCGTGGTCTTACCTGCGCCGTTAGGACCTATAACACCTACAATGCCGGCTTGTGGTAAATTAAAATTCAAGTCTTCGTATAGCAATTTATCATCATAGGCCTTACTGACGCCAATAGCTTCAATGACATTGGTCCCTAGTCTCGGTCCATTAGGTATATATATTTCCAGTTTTTCATCAAGTTGTTTTTGGTCTTGACTCATTAATTTGTCATAATTCTTCAAACGTGCTTTTTGCTTCGTCTGCCGCCCTTTTGCTCCTTGACGCACCCATTCGAGCTCTCTTTCCAACGTTTTCTGGTGTTTTGAAGCTGTTTTGCTTTCTTTAGCCATACGCTTTGACTTCTGATCTAGCCAAGACGAGTAGTTGCCTTTCCATGGTATTCCTTCTCCTCTATCCAATTCCAATATCCATCCAGCCACATTATCCAAAAAGTATCTATCGTGCGTTACGGCTATCACAGTGCCCTTATACTGAGCCAAATGATGTTCTAGCCAGTGTACTGATTCTGCATCCAAGTGATTGGTTGGTTCATCTAGTAATAAAACATCAGGCTCCTGTAATAGTAATCGACATAAAGCCACACGACGTCTTTCTCCTCCGGATAGTACTCCTATTTTCTTGTCACCTTCAGGCGTGCGCAAAGCATCCATAGCGATTTCGAGTTTGGTATCGAGCTCCCATGCATTTGCCGCATCGATCTTGTCTTGAAGCACGGCTTGCTTATCCATGAGTTTTTGCATCTTGTCTGGGTCAGAATAAACTTCCTCTAATCCAAACATATCATTGATCTTATTGTATTCGTCAAGAATAGCAACAGTTTCGGCTGCTCCTTCGCGAACAACTTCAAGGACCGTTTTATCATCGTCTAACTTTGGTTCCTGCTCCAATAATCCAACTGAATAATCTTGCGAAAAAACAATATCCCCTTGATAATTCTTATCGATTCCTGCTATAATCTTCAACAATGTAGATTTACCAGACCCATTAAGTCCTAAAATTCCAATCTTGGCACCATAGAAAAAACTGAGATAAATATTCTTGAGAACAGGCGTATTAGCACCTTTAAATGTTTTTGTCACTCCTGACATCGAAAAGATCACTTTCTTATCATCACTCATATTACACACGTCCTTTTAAGGCATTAAACACCCAAGCATTTGCCAAAAACCCCACTCCAACCGAAGCAAATCCCCAACCTGCAACTTCATCATATTTAAATGCCCCCATTAAAATCAATCCAACACCTACGATAATCATAATAGTCGTCGCCCAAGCTAAAACCGTATTTTTATTCATCTCCATAATTTAATTTTTGATAGTTAGTCGAAAACAAATATCGCCTTTTTAAACAAAAAAACATCCTTTTAAGGATGCTTTTCAGGTATTTCAAAATTAGGATTCCGTTAATTCATTGGAACTTCAATTATAATTAATTTTGAATCTTTCGTTGCAGAAATATCGATGCTTTTGGTTTCATAAACACCTATAGCATCTCTTTTAGATAAGGTATTATCAGCAACTTCCAATCCGCCATCGACTACAAAAATGTATAACCCGTTTTCAACCGATTTTGGCTTTAGTTTGATAATTTTGTCTTCGCCTAAATCTGTTCTATAGATATATGCTTGTTGATTAATTGGTAGCGCATCTCCTATCAATTTATCTTTTGGAGCAACAACCATTTGAAGTTTATTGCTTCGGCCATCGGAAGTAAATTGACGTTGCTCATAGTACGGTTGCACACTCAAATCTTCCGGAACAATCCATAATTGAAGAAAATTCACTTCGCTGGTCTTACTATCATTGAACTCAGAATGTGTCAACCCAGTACCTGCACTCATAACTTGTACTTCCCCAACTTCAATGGCACGTTTGTTTCCCATACTATCTTTATGCGACAATGCACCTTTTAATGGTATGGAAATTATTTCCATGTTTTTATGTGGGTGTGTGCCAAAACCCATTTCTGGCTGTACTAAATCATCATTAAGCACGCGAAGCTTCCCAAAATTCATGCGCTCCGAATTTTGGTAACCAGCAAAACTAAATGAGTGGTAAGACTTTAACCATCCGTGATTGGCGAACCCTCTTGTATCTGATTTATGAACTATTGTTTTCATATTCGCTTTTTTTTATAAAATTTACTAATTAACTGGAAGGAACCCCATTTTACCTTGCTGATAATCCCTAAGTGCTTCCATGATCTCGGTTTGTGTGTTCATCACATATGGACCCCAACTGGCGATTTCCTCATTGAAAGGTTCTCCGGATAAAACTAGAAGTTTGCTTTTGGCATTCCCATTTATGGAAAAGCCCTCGCCATCCGCATTGAATTGTACTAGTTGATTCTCATCTTGCACCATACTAACATCATCATTAATTGTAACGGAGCCATTTAATAGATACAAGAGGGATTGATGATTTCGAGGAACCGTAATGTTATGCGTTCCGTTTACTTCAACATCCAAAACATAGGCGTTTACAGATGTCTGAGTTTTTATTCTGCCATAAATACCATCTAATTCCCCAGCGATAATTTGAATCTTAACTTTCTCATCTTCAGAAAAAATTACATTAAAATCTTCATTCTTAACGTGCTGATAATCGGCAGGGATCATTTTCTTTTCAGCAGGTAAATTCAACCATAATTGAATTCCTTCTAAAGTTCCACCATTCTTAACGAATTCCTTAGAAGGTCCTTCGGCATGAATAATGCCTCGTCCCGCTGTAGTCCACTGTACGTCTCCTGCTCTCACTATACTTTCGTGACCCAAAGAATCCCGATGTACTTGCTCTCCTTGAATCAAGAAGGTAATAGGCTCAAATCCTCTATGCGGATGAGGACCTAGATCGAATGGATTGTTTGCCTCGTCTATGGCGTAAGGTCCATAATGATGCAATAAAATGAAGGGGTCGATATTTTCGATTTGCTGTGTTGGTATGGGCTGCCTTAATTCAATAGGCCCCATGTTAATGAAGTCGCTTCGCCCTAAGGTTTTTATAGTATTCAGTTTCATTTTTGATTTTCTTTCTTTATCTGATTTTGTCTAGCAAATCACTCAACTGTTTTGCTTCCTTTACTGTTAGGTTCTCCAACAGGTCAATTTTGAGGTTCTTGGAAATCTCTTTCAATAATTCCACACCCTCATTTGTAATAGTAATATGAACAACTCTCCTATCTTCTGGGCATGGCATACGCTCAATTAAATCTTTTGCGCATAGTTTATCCATTAAACGCGTGGCATTTGGAGAACGTTCGATCATACGCTCTTTGATTGTCTGGACTTTTAAGGCCTCGTTTGCACCATTTAAGATTCGAAGGATATTGAATTGTTGCGGTGAAATCTCATAGGGTTTAAAAAAAGAGACTTGCTCACTATTTATCCAATTGGCTGTATATAGAATGTTAAGAGTCGCTTTGATCTTATCATTCGCAAATTTGGATTTTATGTCCTTGCCAATATCTCCCATATTATAGCATTGACTTTTTCATGCCTTCGTAGGTATTCTTCATAAGTTTCTTTAATACCGCTTCATCGACATCACTGAGATGATTCAGGTATAAACAACCTTTGCCCATCTTATACTTTCCAAGTTTTTCAAGTAATTCTGTCTCATCGCCTAGGCCGAACATTAAATGCAATGAAATATTCGCTTTTGCTGGTGCAAAGCCTATTAAAAACCATTCACCGACCTTGCCTGCTTTGGTTTTATATGTATAACTTCCATATCCCACCATACGTTTACCCCACATTTTAGCGTTGTAACCAGATATTTCTTTAAGCATTCCCATTATTGCTAGGCAATCTTCCTTTTTATTTTGGTCTTCAATCGAATCGAGAAAGGCCAATACATCCGCGTCGTTCTCTTTTGTTTTTAAATATGACATGTTAAATACTATTTTTGAATCGTAAAATCGCATCATTTAATTTATTTGCCAATTCTTCATCCTTGATGCCGTTTTCAGTAAAATTATCAAAGAACGACGGAAGAGAGAAATCGGCAACAATATTGCCACCCATAAACGGGAAACGACCTTTAGCTATCTCCAAAACAGTCGCCCCTCCTCGGCCACCTGGTGATGTTGCCATGAGTAACATGGGTACGTTACTCCATAGTTTGCCATCGATCCGTGACATCCAGTCAAATACATTCTTAAATGCCGTTGAATATGCTCCGTTATGCTCTGCAAGTGATAATACAATGCCATCAGACTCTTTTATTTGATCTAATAGTTTCACTGCCTCTTGTGGTATTCCCTGGTCATTTTCAAGGTCCATTCCGTAAAGTGGCAATTCATGATCATTTAAGTCCAATATGTCAATTTGTACATCATCAACCTGATTTGCTACATAGGTCGCTAGCTGTTTGTTAATGGATTTTTTACTATTACTTCCGGCAAAAGCTATGATTTTCTTCATT
>CBESOB010000163.1:0-6511 GCA_965530995.1 uncultured Flavobacteriaceae bacterium | reverse complement strand
ACCTACCCAGGCAAGGCGAACGAATAAAATCGAGTTCAAAGTCTTTTTTTGATACTTTAGGCGATGTCATCATGTTTTTCTTGAAGGTATTCGCCAAGTTCATAGGGGTCATTATGATCATTACGGGCGCAGCCACTTTAATAGGGCTTGTAATTGCGCTTCTTACCACAGGAATTGCAGATGCCATACATGTGCCAGGCTTCGATTTTGCCGAAGCAGCAATGAGCAGTAGCGCGCCTATATGGTTAATATCATTATTGACATTGTTTGCAGTCGGAATTCCGTTTTTCATACTCTTTTATCTAGGCTTGAAAATTCTGGTAAATAATTTGAAATCCATTGGAACCATTGCCAAACTTAGTCTACTTGGGTTATGGTTGATATCTATCATTTCATTGGCAGTTTTGGGCATTAGGCAAGTTGCAGAACATGCCATGGATGCCAGTGTTTCGGCACAGAAGGAACTAATGATAACTTCTAACGACACTCTCAACATAGTAATGGCCAGTAACTCTACCTATACCAATCGATTTGGCAGGTATAGTAGCGAGCCTTTTAGATTGATTTACGACGAAAATGATGAGAAAATGATTTATTCGTCTGATGTAAGGCTGATTGTTAGATCAACAAAAGATTCAGTAGCTTCCATAGGGATTGAAAAAATTGCGGATGCGAGGACCTATCAAGAAGCTAAGGAATTGGCCGATAACATCAATTATAGTTATGAATTGAATAACAAAACGCTTTTGCTTAATTCTTACTTGACAACCGCCTTGAAAAATAAGTACCATGACCAAAAAGTAGAATTGACACTTTACCTACCAGAAGGTACTACAGTTTACGCAGATGACAATACATATTCATACCATAGAAATTCAGATCACTATAATGATATCTTAAAAAACGGTTCTGAAGAACACTACTTAAAGGTCATTGAAGGTGATATGGTCTGTTTGGACTGTGAAGACGACTTCGAGATAAAAGTAGATATCCATGATGACGAAAGAGGTATCAAGGTAAATGAGGATGGCGTCGAAATAAAAAGTGATAACGGCAGTCTTATAATAGATGAGGATGGTGTTAAGGCCAAAACAGATAATGTTAAAGTAAATATCGACGAAAATGGCATCGAGATAACATCCGATGACAACTAACAATTCATCAAGAAAATATAACAGTTCAGTCCGATTTAATTTTCAAATCAAGTTTTAATGAAGACTTTCACCAAGTAAAACAAAAAACAAACATTCAAGCACAAAATCAATCAATTATGACAACTCTCACAAAAATCATAGTAACAATAGTAATGGCGCTGCTTTTTTTCTCTTGCAACTTCGATATTAATCTTGGCCCAGGCGTTAGAGGTAATGGAAATGTAACCACTGAAACCAGGAATATTGAATCTTTTCATAGTATCAAGGCAGCTGAAGGCCTGGATGTTTACCTGACACAAGGAACTTCTGAAAGTGTAAAGATACAAGCAGATGAAAACCTCCTTGCTATTATACTTACTGAAGTAAAAGATGGTGTTTTACACATACATACTGAAGAAAACATCGCTCATTCCTCTGCACAAAAAGTCATGGTTGAATTTGACGATATAAGAAGTATCACTTCTACTAGCGGAAGTGATGTGTATTCAACCAATACCATTAAAGCCGACCGATTAAAGCTAAAAAGTACCAGTGGAAGCGATATGGAATTAGAAATAGTAGCTAATGAAATAATATGTAAATCCACAAGTGGAAGTGACATAAGACTTTCAGGCAGCACTAATAGATTCTCTGCCGAATCAACTAGTGGAAGTGATATTAAAGCGAGTAATTTAAAGGCGAAAATCTGTGATGCAAGAGCCACTAGTGGTAGCGATATTACATTATATTCTTCTGAAGAATTGACCGCCAAAGCAACTAGTGGAGGGGATATAACCTATTACGGTAACCCAGACAAAGTCAACAAAAATGATGGTGTTTCTGGTTCAATACGAAAACACTGATCAACCTCATCAATCAAACAATCATGGTTCATTAAGTGGACCTAAAAACGACTAACCAATCTTGTTTTTACCATTCCTTACTTGACGTTTATCAAGTTTGGGATGGTTTTTGTTTATATTTGTTCTGAACGGAAATGAAATCCATTATGATCAAAAAAATTGCACTAATCGTCCTGCTAACCATTTCGATATCAAGCATTCATGCACAGCGTAAAGAAAAAATAAAAGGAAGTAAGGAAGTTTCCACAGAACTAACATCCGTTGAAGATTTTACCAGACTATTGATTGGAGAAGATTTTAAGGTCACCCTTGTAAAAGGTGAAAACCCTTTAGTGGAAATTACCACGGATGGTAATCTGCATGAGGTGATTCAGATTGAAGTTGTTGACAATACGCTTCTACTTAAATCGACAAAGAATATAGTTTCTAAAAAACAATTGAATATAAGGATTACCTATACCGAAACACTTAATCTGATTGAAACTAAAGAAAATGGTCAGATAAGTTCAAATAGCACTATTGATATCCCAGAATTAACCTTGAAAGCCGCAGGATCTTCCAAACTATTCTTGACTATTAAAAGTGATATGTTCAAGTTCATCAATTCTGATAAGGCTAGGGCAGAATTAAATGTCACAGCCAACACTTCAACACTTGAATTAAGTGACAATAGTAAATTAGAAGCACTTATTAATTCAACCGATATAAAAATTGATCTCTACCAAAGAGCCAATGCCCAAATCGAAGGTGATGTTGATACTCTTAATATTCGTGCAGATAACAGTACTAATTTTATTGGCAAGAATCTAGCTTCCAATACGTGTTCTGTTCTTGCCGAAGATAGTTCTGATATTTATATCCAGGTTATAGAAGAAGTAACTATAGACGCTACTGGAAGTAGTGAAATCTTTTTATACGAAGACCCAAAAATCATTATAAATACGTTCGAAGATACGGTCAAACTTCATAAAAAAGAACTATAGAATCTAAGACTTAGTACTGAGCTGTAGATACTTCAAAAGAAGAATCTTTTGCTGCTAACCAGCGTTCGGCATCCAATGCTGCCATACAACCTGTACCAGCTGCGGTAACAGCTTGTCTGTATACATGATCGGCGGCATCGCCACTCACGAAAACACCTTCAATATTTGTTTTTGAAGTGCCTGGAACATTGATGATATACCCAGTTTCGTCCAAGTCTAAAAACTCCTTAAAAATATCTGTATTTGGCTTATGGCCTATCGCAACAAAAAATCCCGTTACAGGAATCTCATGGACTTTACCAGTTATATTGCTTTTTACACGAACTCCAGTAACTACTTGTCCATCACCTAAAACCTCATCAGTTTCTGTATTGAAAAGAATTTCTATATTCTCAGTGTTTTTGACTCTAGCTTGCATGATCTTAGATGCCCTGAACTCATCACGTCTCACCAGCATGGTTACCTTAGAACAAAGCTTAGATAAATAGTGAGCCTCTTCACAAGCAGAATCCCCAGCCCCAACAATCACCACTTCTTGATTTCTATAAAAGAAGCCATCACAAACTGCACAAGCGGAAACACCTCCTCCAAGCTTAAGATATTTCTGTTCCGATTCTAAACCTAGATATTTTGCAGAGGCTCCCGTAGAAATAATCACCGTGTCACAATGAATCTCCTTGGTATCGTTAACCCATACTTTATGCACATCCCCTGAAAAATCTACTTTGGTAATCCATCCGTCCCTAACATCTGTTTCAAAACGTTCTGCTTGCTTTTGAAATTCTATCATCATTTCAGGGCCAGTGACCCCATCTGGATATCCTGGGTAATTCTCGACTTCATTAGTTGTTGTAAGCTGACCACCAGGCTGTGTACCCTGATATAATACTGGATGCATATTGGCTCTAGCTGCATAGATTGCAGCGGTATATCCTGCAGGACCTGAACCTACTATAAGGCATTTAACTCGTTCGATAGTATCTGACATAATTGCATGAAAATTGTGAGAACAAAAATAACTCATTTACCTAAAATCTCATACAATTAGTTATCAACAGTCGTTATCTAAGGATAACCAATAATTATTGGAGAAAATAAGGATATTTAAATTTTAACATCGTGTTAAAAAAAATCGTAAATTGTAATGAGCATAATCCATTAAATTACTTAGAACTATGAAAACTACGCTTTATTTTTTCTTACCGATACTATTGTTTTTCACAGACAATCCTAATTATAGTACTATTGAAACTAACACCACTGATATAATAAGCAATGAAGATGTATTGACCTTAGAAGGTACATGGGAACTTGTTGATTACCACAATTATGTGGATAATGACGTAGCAGACACCTATGGTCATAAAGAGGGTTACAGACAAGTGAAGATGTTCACTAAATCTCGTATCATGTGGAGCCGTAAAGTACCTCTTGACTCAACTGAATTTTTTGGCTATGGTTCTTACAAAATTGTTGATGGAAATTTAATTGAGTCCTTAGAATATGGTTCTGAAGCAGTATTGAAAACCATTGACACTATGCGAATATTTTCTTTTGAACTGATCTTAACTGAAAATACATATTCTCAAATTACAATTGGCCCTGAAGGCGATAGGATTTTTTCTGAGAACTATAAAAAAATTGAATAAGTAACGGACTGTATCATACTTAATTCATCATTTTCTATTTGCATTTCAAACTGTGATTAAAACTTATGGTTTCAACTATTCCATTTAGGGAATGGTCAATACTGAAAGCATATGTTTCTAAATTCGCCTTTAAACGCGCTATTTCCTTATTGTTTATCCATTCAATGTCTAATTCATTTTCAGGTGTCTCATGAATTATAATTTTACCAAAAAATGCCTTGGATTGATTTCTTAATTTAATGATCTCAAGCTGTTGTTTAACAATCTCCTTTTCAATACCGTCCTGTACCTCCTTTAAACTCAGTGTTGCTCGATTGATTTCTTTATGGCCACCACTGCCCCCTTTATCAGCCGCTATGTAATCATTTTTACCCGCAAAAATATCGAGATACCATACTTGGGGTATACCTGGCATGAACATTTGAATGGCGCGCGCCAGTAAAAGTTTTTGTTCATCTTCTCCAAGGGCACTAAAAAATGTCGCATTAACCTGATAGTAAGAAATCTTTTTGCCCGATGGTCCAAAAAGGCTTTTAACCCTTCCACCTCGCTCCATGACCTTATTCATGATATTCTCAATCTCTTTGTCTTTTAATAAACCCTTATTGTAACTACCATTAACATCCTTTCCCTTTAGATCAAGGACTGGTATTCCATCGTGGCATCCTAGCATATTCACTGTTTTATAACCCTTGGTGACAATCTCATCTATCCAAGAGAGTATTGCTTTGCTAGAAGCATTTTCTATAGTGTGTATAGTAAGTCCGGGTAGAAAGAAATCATAAATATAATAGCCATTATTGGACACTTCATCATGCAGATTCAATCCATATTCCGCATGAATTTCGGGTAATAACATTAAATCGTTTTTCTCGGCTATCTGTTTAATTCTATCTAAATAATCCCAAGTACCGGGTTTATTGAAAAAGTTCGATTGTCCAATTTCTTTATGCAAGTAAGCAAAGGCATCCAATCTTAAGATCTTACAACCATAATCACTTAATTTTTTTAAGGTTTCTTCATAAAAATCCCATACCAAGTTTGATTTCGCATTCACGTCCATTTGCCCTAAATACGTGCAACTTTGCGTCAATATTGTCATTACCTCTTTTTTATATACCTCGCTATCTCCAAAATCAATAGTGAACGGATCTCTATTATTATCAATAGCATAATTTACATTTTCGCAAATCTCAAGTGCTTGATCTTTTGATAAACATGGAATTATTTTTAAATCGTCATATGTGATTTTATTATAGCTAAGTTGTTGGTAAAATGTGTTCCAATAAGGTTTTATGCTGCCATCTGGAAAACGCACTTTTAATATGGGTAGTCCAGACTTTCTCATAAAAAGTTTGTCAAGAAACTCTTGCTTAGGGATCATTACACCATCTTCACTCATTTTTCCATTTCCCTCCCAGAATTCATTCCAATCAATAAAAAAGTCTTTATAAATGGACTGATTGCCGTTCTGTAAAAGATCATTGAATTGGGGGGAGGCTACTGAAAGATGATTCAAGACAATATCAAACTTCAGTTTAATGTTAAGGTCGTTCAATGCTTTAAGGTCTTCAGTAGAGACTAGATCCTTATTTAAATTATAATCAATAATTGAAAAACCTCTATCCAGATCACTATTAAAAAAAGTAGGGAGGATATAGAATAATGAAAACGCATTCTTGAATTCGGGCATTTTTAGCATGGAGACCATATCGCATAATTTATCGCCAACGCTATCAGGATAGGCGTTTAGCATCACCCCATTGTTCCCTATAACATTTCTCAGATTGTTAACTTTAGACATATTCGTACTGACTTAATAAAATTCCAATGAAAAATAAATGATCGATTTCTTTTAAAGTAGTTCAGATAAGATATTAATG
>CBESOB010000162.1:0-6582 GCA_965530995.1 uncultured Flavobacteriaceae bacterium | reverse complement strand
TTGATTTACCAACTTGGGCTCTAATTTTATGCATGATTACTATTGGTGTTGGAATGGCTGGCGTTGGAATGAATGTTATGCATGATGCAAATCATGGCTCTTTTTCTAGTAAAAAATGGGTTAATAAATTAATGGGAAGTAGCATCTATATTTTAGCTGGAAATGATTATAACTGGAAGGTACAGCATAATGTGTTACATCACACATATACTAACATTCAAGGTCATGATGAAGATATTGATGCAGGTAGAATTATTCGTTTTTCAGAACATTCAAAGTGGCATAGGATTCATAAATACCAAAAGTATTACGCCTTCTTATTATATGGTTTACTAACTGTAAATTGGGCAATCACAACAGATTTCAAACAAACTTATCAATATTTAAAAAGAAAATTATCTTATGGTGATTTTCCAAATCCAGCTACGCAATGGACTAAATTAATTATTGGCAAAATAATCTATTATGCAATATGGGTAGTTCTACCTTTATCATTAGGATATGCATGGTGGCAAGTTTTAATTGGTTTCTTAATCATGCATTACACGGCAGGAATTATTTTAAGTGTCATCTTCCAATTGGCACATGTTATGCCAAACACAGTAATGCCATTACCTGATGAGAATGGAAACATGAAAAACACTTGGGCAGTTCATCAATTATTTACAACATCGAATTTTTCTCCTAAAAGTTGGTTGGTTGAATTTTATACAGGTGGATTAAATAGGCAAGTTGAACATCATTTATTTTCTCATATTAGTCATGTTCATTACAAAAAAATCGCAAAAATTGTAAAGGAAACTGCCAATGAATTTAGTTTACCTTACAATGAGTATAATACAATATGGAAAGCTATTGCTGAACATTATAACCAATTAAAAGTGCTAGGTAAAAAACCTAGTCTAGCTTAATTTATTATTTACACGTCGTAACAATACACTACCATGAACCAACTTTCTGATAGAATCAATAATCTATCAACTTCTGCAACTTTAGCAATGGCTGCTAAAGCTAGAGAACTAAAAGCCGAAGGAAAAGACATCATTGGCTTAAGTTTGGGTGAACCCGATTTCAATACTCCAGATTTTGTAAAAGAAGCTGCTATACAGGCTATTCATGATGATTATAACTCCTACACACCCGTTGATGGTTATGTGGATTTGAAACAAGCGATCATCACGAAATTCAAACGCGATAATGCTTTGGACTATACACTTCCACAAATCGTTGTATCTACCGGTGCAAAGCAGTCCTTAGCGAATGTAGCAGCAGCGATGATCAATCCAGGTGATGAAGTAATCTTGCCATGCCCATATTGGGTTAGTTATAGTGATATTGTTGGTTTGAATGAAGGCATACCAGTAGAAGTACCAACCTCAATAGGTACAGATTTTAAAATGACGGCTGAACAATTAGAAGCTGCCATTACTCCAAAAACTAAAATGTTATGGTTCAGTTCTCCTTGTAATCCGAGTGGATCCCTATACAGTCAAGAGGAATTAGAATCATTGGCAACGGTTCTCAGAAAATATCCTAATATTTATGTGGTATCTGACGAGATTTACGAGCATATTAATTACACTGGACAACCTCATGCTAGTATGGCCAGTGCTGAAGGCATGTTCGACCGTACAGTAACCGTAAATGGTGTTTCCAAAGCATTTGCCATGACCGGTTGGAGAATTGGCTATATAGGTGCACCAGATTGGATTGCCCGTGCGTGTAATAAGATGCAAGGTCAAGTAACAAGTGGTGCCAATTGTATAGCACAACGCGCTGTCATTACTGCATTAGAGGCAAATCCAAGTCGTATTCAGTATATGGTGGATGAGTTCAAGGTGCGCCGTGATATGGTTCTTGAATTACTTGCCGACATTGAAGGTTTCTCAACCAATACGCCAGAAGGCGCATTTTATGTGTTTCCAGATATATCCTATTTCTTCGGGAAGACATTACATGGAAAGGAAATAAACAATGCCACGGACTTCTCTATGTATTTATTAGAAGAAGCTTTGGTAGCCACTGTTACCGGTGATGCTTTTGGTAACCCGAATTGCATCCGTATTTCTTACGCAGCTTCACAAGAACAATTAACTGAAGCCCTAAAACGTATTAAAGAAGCAGTAAGCCAATTAGTGACACAAGGATAATCACGAATATTATAATTCGTCTCTTGAATTTGCGCCTGTGCTCCATTTGAAGACGCTCATGAATTTCCTTAAGCACTTCCGGTCTCAATATGATATGATCATACTTTTCTTTTTTAAGCTCACCTAAGTTTCCTGGCATATGACCAAACCGTTCTCTACTTCTATTTTTCAATAGTTTTAGATTGTTCTTAATGGTATTGTTCATTGCAGAGATTCCCATGATATCTAATTTTAATGCATGAAACGAACTAATTTGGTAAAGACTAGTACTCAACTAAGTTGATGAGTTACAAATTTACAGGATTGCGTCTTAAATAATTACCACTAATAGAACTGCAGTGAAAACAGAAAGCTTAAGAATAACTTCAATATTTTGGGAAAAACGCAGTTGATGTTGGTATAATCTTTTCTTTACACTGAGAAGTGATCTGGGATCCCTAGTAGAGTGGTCAATTTCTTTTTTGTATGTCGAATTCAAAATACCTCCAAATTCAACTAGTTCTTCTTCTTTATAACTTCGTAATGTAGTGACTTGCTTTGGGTTTAATACTAATTCCATAATGATTGATTTTAAATACTGAAACACGTTCAGCACTTGTTGGTTATACATATATGACGTCCAATAATATAAAATGTTACAACGATATATGTCAATATCATTCTGAAATCAGCATGTAATATTCCCAAATATCAGGTAGATATTAGGCTTAATGTATTCTTGAAATTTTTAGAAAATTATCTATTTCTCCAGAAAAATGGTGTGAGAAGAATGAGTACGGTAAACAATTCCAGTCTTCCAATCAGCATCAAAAATGAGCACCACCATTTGCCAATACTAGGCATTTGATGGAAATTATTGACCGGACCAAAATCACCCAAAGCAGGCCCTACATTACCTAGACTGGAGGCAGCAACTCCAATGGCCGATGAGAAATCCAATCCCATGGCTGCAAATCCGAGAGCTCCAATTATGAACGACAGCATATAAAGGATGAAAAATCCTAGAATATTGAAAACAATATCTCCAGAAATGGCTTTTTTATTATACCGAACAGGTAATATGGCGTTTATATGAAGTGTTCTCTTGAACTCCAAAAACCCATTTCTAATAGTAATCAAATGCCTTACGACCTTTACACCTCCAGAAGTACTTCCCGATGACCCACCCAAGAACATAAGTCCGAAAAACATCACTACAAGAAACGGTGTCCACATGGTATAATCGGCACTAACAAAACCTGTTGTAGTGATAATGGCCAATACTTGAAACATTGCATGACGGAAGGCACTTTCCATCTGACCAAGAACCATTGGATGATCTATAGTTGATGCTGTCATATCTGCGCCATAGTAAATAATGAGTGACGCTATGATCGTAAACACAAGGATGAACTTAAAGTAAAGTTTAAATTCCTCATCTCGCGTTACGCGGCCTACTTTGCCTTTAAAAAAGTAATAACTCAATACAAAATTGGTACCAGCCAAGAACATGAAAAGCATTACAATGTATTGAATCATCGGGGTATCATTCCAAAATGCCAAACTCGCATTTTTCGTAGAGAAACCTCCTGTAGACAATGTGCTTAAAGAATGATTTATAGCGTCGAAGAAAGACATTCCTGCTAGTTTTAACAGTAAGGTTTCAACTGCCGTATAACTAAAATAAATCAACCACAAACGCTTTGCCGTATCAGTGATTCTAGGATGCAATTTATCGGCACTTGGCCCTGGTGCCTCGGCTGCAAACAGTTGCATACCCCCTATCCCAAGTAGAGGTAATATAGCAATGGCTAGTACAATGATACCCATACCCCCAATCCAATGTGTTAAGCTCCTCCAAAACAAAATACCTTCAGGAAGTCTTTCAATGTCTTTTAATATCGTGGAACCTGTTGTGGTATAACCGGACATGGTCTCAAAAAAAGCATTTGTAAAACTAGGTATGGTATCAGTTATAACATATGGCAAAGTACCTGACAATGCCATAATGATCCAACCAAATGTGACAACAATATAGCCATCTTGCTTGCTGATTTCTTTCTTATGCTCTCTTGTCCTGAACATTAAAAGCACGCCTGCCAAAATAGTTATGATCCCAGCGAGTGCTATTTGAACAGTAACACCATCTTCATAAACCGCGCTCATTACTGTTGCCAGTAACATAAAGCCACCATTAAATAACAAAAGCAATCCAAAAATGTGGAAGATGATCTTGTAATTGTGTCGCATCAGAAAAATAATTTTTCCACTTGTTTGATGGATTTTGGCAAGCAACAAACAACAACTTTATCCCCTTCTTGAATAGTGAAATTTCCAAGAGCAATAACACCTTCATCATTCCTTATCACACCTCCAATTATTGCAGAACGAGGAAATTCGAGATCTCTTACTAGCACATTGCAAATATTTGAATCTGCCTTGACATTGAATTCCAATATCTCGGCATTCATATTATTTAATTTAGTCATAGCAACTACTTCACCTTTACGGATGTACCTAAAAATGTTGTTGGCTGCCAATAGTTTTTTATTGATAAGGGTATCTATTCCTATGGAATGTGAGAGTTCAAAATAATCCATATTCTCTACAAGGGCAATGGTTTTCTTTACACCTTTTGACTTTGCCACAAGACAAGACATGATATTGGTCTCAGAATTTCCCGTAACCGAAATAAAGGCATCCATTTCAGAAATATTTTCTTCATCCAACAACTCAACATTTCGTCCGTCACCATTAATAACCAACGCTTTTGGTAAATCATCAGCCAGATCAAATGCCCTATTCTTATCCTTTTCAATCAGCTTTACATTGAATTTATGTCGACATAGATCCCTACTGGTTTTATACCCAATCTTACTGCCACCAAGAATCATCACATTCTTGATATCTTCTTTAACCATTCCGGTTAGTTTATACAGTTCTTCAACACCACCTTTGGAGGTAATGAAATACACTTGATCACCTTCTTTAAAAACTGTATCTCCACGAGGGATCAAGGTAAATTGCGTACCAAAACGCTGAATCGCAATCGCTATAAAATGTACTTCGGTCAGTAATTGTGCAGCCTCCTTGATAGACTTACCAACAATAGCAGCAGTACGGGAAAGATTCAACCCAACCATGGTTAGAGCGCCACCCTCAAATTCGTAACTATCGTTAAAAGCCGATTGACTTAGTAATAATTCAATTTCCGATGCCGCCAAGGCTTCCGGAGAAATCAATTCATCTATACCAAATTTTGTAAATCCAACCTCATCTTTGTGATCGATGAATTCTGTATTTGATATTCTTGCTATCGTTTGCTTCGCTCCCAATTGCTTGGCGAGGACACATACGGTAATGTTCGTGGTCTCAGATGAAGTTACTGCAATCACCAGATCTGCATTTTGCACTCTTGACTCTCGCAAAACAGAAATAGAGGTAGCATCTCCTTTAACTATGCGTATATCTAAATGATTGTCGGCATAGGCAAGGCTTTCCTTGTTAGTATCTATTAAGGTGATCTCTTGGGATTCGTAAGACAATAATTTTGCGAGATGAAATCCTACTTCGCCTGCCCCTGCAATGATTATCTTCATAAAATAACACTATGAATAAAAAGTAATGCAAATATAAATGTTTTTTGAGGACGCACAGCTAAAAAACAAAGCAGATACTCGATCGTAATACAGTATCAATACTTTAATAAAGTTATATATTTGCCAAAATTTAAATGTTGACAAAAATAAAACCTTATAAGGAAAGTAAACTTGGTAAAAAGGAACAGGTTGCCAATATGTTCGACACCATATCAAAAGAGTATGATGGGCTCAATCGGGTCATTTCATTCGGCATTGATGTAAAATGGCGTAAGAGGGTTGTTAAAATAGTGACTTCTCACAAGCCAAAAAATGTACTTGATATTGCTACAGGAACAGGAGATCTAGCCATTAACCTAGTGGAATCAGGAGCTAACAAGATCGTTGGTCTGGATATTAGTTCTGGGATGTTGGATGTAGGCAGGCAAAAAATAACAAATCGAAAGCTCGACGATACCATAGAAATGTTGCTTGGTGATTCTGAGAATATGCCTTTTGAATCCAACACGTTTGACGCCATTACAGTTGCGTTTGGAGTTCGTAATTTCGAAACTCTAGAAAAGGGTCTAAATGAAATTTTGCGTGTCCTGAAACCTGGAGGTATTTTTGTGATCCTAGAAACATCTGTACCTAGCAAAACACCATACAAACAGGGCTATAAATTCTATACTAAGTACATCTTACCTCTTATTGGAAAGATGTTTTCCAAGGATCAATCAGCGTATTCTTATCTATGCGAATCTGCTTCTGTTTTTCCTTATGGTGATGCACTCAACAATATTTTACGTAAAATTGGGTTTATTAACGTTGAAGATCAACCTCAAACTTTTGGCGTAGCGTCTATTTACACTGCC
>CBESOB010000161.1:0-6590 GCA_965530995.1 uncultured Flavobacteriaceae bacterium | reverse complement strand
AAATGATTTTTGAAGGTAAAATTGATGAAAGCGAAGTTGGTAAAATAAAAGAAGGGTTACCACTCGAAATCACTGTTGGTGCTATCGATAATAGAAAATTTGACGCCATACTAGATTATATTGCACCAAAGGGTGTTGCAGAGAATGGAGCGATTCAATTCGAAATAAAAGGGTCTTTAAAAGATATTGAATCTACTTTTATAAGAGCAGGTCTTAGTGCAAATGCCTCTATTATTTTGGATAAAGCCGAAAATGTACTGGCCATTAAAGAGGCTTTAGTACAATATGACCCAAAAACCAAAAAACCTTATGTTGAAGTCACTGTTGGAGATCAAAAATTTGAAAGACGGGATGTAGAACTAGGACTAAGTGATGGCATTTTTGTTGAGGTTAAGAATGGCTTATCAAAAACAGATGATATTAAAGTTTGGAATCAATTACAAGGCGCACCAAAATACGGAGGACGTAATTAATTAAAATTTAGTGTAACACATAGAGATTTATCTAGACAAATAGACATCATGAAAAAACCAATCATTATAGCATTACTTCTTTTTGGAGTTTTTGCACAAGCACAAGTTAAAAAATGGACTCTTGAAGAGTGTGTTATTTATGCTCTCGAAAATAATATTAGCGTCAAGCAGAGCGAGCTAGACCTTCAGACTTCTGAGATAAACAAAAAAGATGCCTTTGGTAATTTTTTGCCATCTTTGAATGCTAACGCCAGTCATTCTTGGAATATTGGTTTGAACCAGGATATTACCACAGGGATATTAAGAAATTTAACGACACAGTTCTCGTCTATCGGTCTTAATTCAAATGTAGCTATATTTAATGGTCTACAAAATCTAAATAGAATGCATCGCTCTAATCTAGCTATTTTAGCTGACCAATATAGATTGGATAATATGAAGGATGACATCTCACTTTTAGTGGCAAATTCATTTTTGCAAGTGCTTTTTAGTAAAGAACAGTTAAAGGTGTTTTCTAGTCAGAATGCAATTTCAAATGATGAATTGAAAAGAACTGAAGAACTTGTAGAAGCGGGTGTTTTGCCAAGAGGTGATCTTTTAGAAATCCAGGCGACTTTGGCTACTCAAGAACAGCAGATAGTCAATGCAGAAAACAATATTGCTTTGACCAAGATCAATTTAGCTCAAATATTATTAATCGACGATTACCAGAATTTTGATATTGCCGATATCGAATATGATGTGCCTCTAACCAGTATTTTAAATGAATCTCCAGAGGTCATTATATCGAAAGCGAAAGAGACTAGAAGAGATATTATGATCGCTGAAACAAATGCAGAAATATCTGAAGATGATCTTAAGATTGCGAAAGGTGCATTATTGCCTTCGGTCAATGGATTTTATAGTTATAACACAAGAGCATCGTACAGCGATATTATTACAGGTTTTGAGCCGGATCTAGATAATCCACTATCCCAAATTGGTTTTGTGGAAAGTACTGGCGAAGCAGTAGTAACACCTGGCTTTAAATCCATTGTCGAAGGACCTAATGATGTTTTTGACCAATTTTCCCAGAATGATGGTCATAGCTTGGGTTTACAATTAAGCATTCCAGTATTCAACGGGTTCTCCTTGAGTAACAATGTGAAAAGAAGCAAAGTTAATTTGGAGCGCGCTAAAATACAGTTAGAGCAGGCTAACCTAGATCTAGAATCTACGGTTTATCAAGCATATAATGACACAAAAGGAGCTCAAAAGGCTTACGAGGCGTCTTTGAAGACCGTAACAGCACGTAAAGAGGCTTTTATTTATTCTCAAGAACGCTATAATGTGGGGCTATTAAATGCTTTTAATTTCAACCAGTCTAGGACGCAATTAGAAACATCAGAATCAGATTTGATTCGTGCAAAATATGACTACATATTCAAACTAAAAGTGTTGGAGTACTATTTTGGTATTCCAATCGCGAACTTAAACTAACCAGTATCATGAAACATCCATTGTAATATCTTGAAGTCAATAACTAGATTGGCCTAGATGCTACATGTGACCGATTGAGAACAATAAATTTATATCACATGAAAAGAAAGACACTCATAATTATATCTGTAATCGTCATTGCCGTATTGGCAGTGTTGATCGGCGGTAAGAAAGCTGGTTGGTTTGGTGAACAATCCAACGGTAAGGAGGTTGAAATCAAGAAGGTTTCCACAATGAATATCGTTGAGACAGTTTCGGCAACTGGTAAGATACAACCTGAGATCGAGGTCAAATTGTCAAGTGAAGTTTCCGGAGAGATCATTGAATTGCCGGTTATAGAAGGTCAGCAAGTAAAGAAAGGGGAGTTATTGGTGCGCGTTAATCCAGATATTTATAAAGCTGGATTGAATCGTTCTCAGGCAACACTGCAAAATGTAAAAGCGGGATTAAACCAAGCTGAAGCAACATTGAAGGAAGCTGAAGCTAGTTACAATAGGAATAAATCGCTTTTTGAAAAAGGTATTATTGCTAAATCTGATTGGGACCGAGCAGTCTCTGCTTATGATGGTGCCAAGGCAATGAGAGAATCTGCCTATTATAATGTTAAAAGTGCAGGAGCCACTGTAAATGAACAGCGTGATAACCTTAACCGTACAAACATATATGCACCAATGGATGGAACAATTTCCAAGTTAGATGTAGAACTTGGTGAGCGTGTTGTCGGAACTCAGCAGATGGCTGGAACTGAAATATTGAGGGTTGCGAACTTGAGCAATATGGAGGTTGAAGTTGATGTAAATGAAAACGATATCGTTAAAGTGGCCATTGGAGATTCAACAATTGTGGAAGTTGATGCTTATTTAAAAAAGAAATTCAAAGGATTGGTAACTGAAATCGCGAACTCGGCGGCAGGAATTTTAACGGCTGATCAAGTGACTAATTTCAAAGTTAAAGTACGAATACTAGAAGAATCCTATAATGACCTTTTAGAAGGTAAGCCGGAATATTTTTCTCCATTTCGACCTGGGATGACGGCAACCGTGGACATAATTACCAAAAAACGAAACGATGTAGTGGCAATACCTATAAGTGCAATCGTAATTAAAACCGATACATCGTCTACAAAAGGAGTAAAAGCCAAAAAGAAGACGAATGAAGGAGGAAAAGAAGAGAAGTTTGAATGCGTGTTCGTTCATGTGAATGGAGAAGCTAAACTTCGAGTTGTAAAGACGGGTATCCAAGACGATTCAAATATTGAAGTGACAGAAGGTCTTAAGGCGGATGAAGAAATTATAGTTGGACCTTATACTGTGGTCTCAAAGACACTTAAACCTGGTGATAAAGTAGAGGTCAAGAGTGATAAAAAGGACGAAAAAGAAGAAGAATCTGAAGAATAAGCCTTGGCTTTAATACTTAACATAGAAACAGCAACGACCAATTGTTCTGTCTCTGTTGCAAAAAACGGAAAAACCCTCGCGCATAAGGACGATTATAGCCAGGGTTTTTCGCATGCAGAACGGTTGCATCTTTATATTGATGAGGTTCTCGAGCAAGCCAAAACCAATGCGATGTCATTGGATGCTATTGCCGTTAGCAAAGGCCCTGGGTCTTATACCGGATTACGAATTGGTGTTTCAGCAGCAAAAGGTCTTTGTTTCGCTCTAGACAAACCACTGATCTCTGTTGCTACTCTAGACTCACTTGCAAGACAAGTGAATAGTCAAGATGGAATTATAGTACCGATGTTAGATGCTCGACGCATGGAAGTGTATTCTGCTGTTTTTAATGCTTCCTTAATTCAAATAAGAGAAACACAAGCACAAATACTGGATGAGTCCTCATTTTCGGAATTTTTAAAGGAAACTATAGTTTATTTTATAGGTACTGGTGTCGAAAAAACCAAAGAACTGATCAAACATGAAAATGCCGTGTTCATTTATGATAAGCTTCCTTCGGCCATTAACATGAGTAACTTGTCATTTGCCAAATATAAAACAGGTGACTTTGAGGATGTTGCTTATTTCGAGCCTTATTACCTTAAGGATTTCATAGCTATAAAAGCAAAAAATTAACCTTTCCTCCTTATTTCTACGTGATGTGGATAAGGAATCTCTATTCCAGCTGCATCTAGTGCTAATTTTGTATTCTCGGTAACGTCAAAATAAACTGCCCAATAGTCTTCTGTTTTGCACCATGGACGTACAGCAAAATTAACAGAACTATCTGCCAGTTCCGACACGTTTACACTTGGCATTGGGTCTTTCAAGATTTTTGGATGCGCGCTTAAGACATTCATCATCACCTCTTTCGCTTTCTTTATGTCCTCATCATAACCTATCCCGAAAATTAGGTCAACACGGCGTGTGCCTTCCGTTGAATAATTAATAATGTTTCCGTTGGATATAGCACCATTAGGGATAATGATTTCCTTATTAGAAAGTCCAATCAATTTAGTAGTGAAAATTTCAATTTCTTTGACAACGCCCACTTCTCCCTGTGCTTCAATGAGATCTCCTATTTTAATGGGTTTGAAGATCATCAGCAAAACCCCACCAGCAAAATTACCGAGAGATCCTTGTAAGGCTAAACCAATAGCTAGACCCGCTGCTGCGAGAATGGCGGCAAATGACGTAGTCTCAACACCTAATTGCCCAAGAATGGAGATTATTAGTAAAATTTTTAAAACCCAACCAAACAGGTTCAATAAGAACTTCTGAAGGCTTTCATCATATTCTTTTTTGTTCATTAGGTGTTTTACACCTCTTATTATTTTTTTAATGATCCATGAACCAATGATCCAAATGACGATAGCTCCTATTATCTTCAATCCATAGGTAGAAGCGAATTCCACCCCTTTATCTATCCAGTCTTGTAATTCCATTTTAAAGTGTTAATCGTTAATTAATAGCTCGAATTTACAACTTTCTAACAAATTAAAAGATTTTGATTTAACATTTTTGATACGTCAATCCATCTCTTAACTAAAATAAATAGTGCAAAAAAAAAAGAGACTACAGTAGTCCCATATTTTACTCTCTTAGTTCCATATTTATAACCCTGAAATATAGGTGATCAGGTTAATAAAATCTGCTTCATTCTTTGTATCTAGTTTGTTGGATTTAATGTGCCTAAGAATATTTTTAGAATGTTCTGGAAAATAAGTTGGTAATTTCTTTTTTCTTGGTTAGCATGTTATTATCAGCAGATACTTGATCGCTATAAGCACTTTGGGCATATACGGAAAGAAACGAGACAAGACAGGTTACAGATACAATCAAATTTTCATAGTCACATGAGATTGATAATTATACCAATATAGGGAGTCAAGAATTAGATCGAAATTATAACTGGGAGTTCAACACAGTTATAATGAATGCCAAAATTGCTGGAATGGATTGCACATAAAACAATCGTGCTTTTTTTGTAGAGTAAGCACCATATATTCCTGCAACGATTACACAACCCAAAAAGAATAGGACAAAATTCCTGTTTGCCATTACTAGCGAATACATAAGACCAGCTGCTAAAAATCCGTTATATAGTCCTTGATTGGCAGCCAATACTTTAGTGTCTTCGGCAAATGCCTTGGATTTCAATCCGAATGTCTTTATACCCTTGGTAGTTGTCCATAGAAACATTTCCAAGACCAAGAAATACAAGTGCTCAAAAGCAACGATGATAATGAGTATGGTTTGTATTGTTTTCATACGCTATTTATCTATTAATTTCAAGGCATCTTTCACCTCTGAGACGGGTAGTTTACATGCTTTGTTTACACATACATAGATCATGGTTTCATCGTCGTTAAACCTATTGAGTAGCAGGGGCATTTCATTTTCTATCTCCGTGGCCGCAAGAATTTTATTTGGTATATAAGTTTCATTAAGTTCTTGTATCTTATTAAAAGCTTCGGTTCCCGCTATTGCGACTTCGTAATAATCATTAGTATAATTAAGCATGAGGTCCAGCCAATTCGAGAAAGAAGAAGGATAACTTTCCATTTCTGCAGAAACATTGTTTAACATTGTTTTGGCTGTATTGGCATACGACTCATTATCAAAATAGTGTGATAATTTGAATAAATTCTTAGCCATGATGGAATTACTAGCCGGAATTACATTATCACGGTATTCAACGTTCCTCGTAACCAAAGACACATCTTCATCCGACGTGAAAAAGAACATTTTGTTGGTGTCATCAAAAAAGTGATCGAATGTGTAATTACTTAAGTCTCTCGCTTTGTTCAACCATTTTTCATCAAAGGTGTTTTCATATAATGAAATGAAAGCCTCTATAGTCGTAGCATAATCTTCTAAATAACCGTTAATGGTGCTTTTTCCATCTTTATAAGAATGAAATAAACTCCCATCTCCCTTAAGTTGTTTGTCAACAATGAAATTGGCGTTTTTCAAAGCAGTAGTGAGGTATGCCTCTTTTTTGAAAACACGATATGCATCACTATAGGCCTTTAGCATTAATGCGTTCCAAGATGTCAGAGATTTATCGTCCAATCTAGGTCGCGGCCGTTCTTCTCTTAGATCGAGTAAGGTTTTTTTCCAAGTTGCCAACTTGCCTTGTAATTCTTGAACAGAAATGTCATGTTTTATTGCAATCTCATCATCAGTGTCTCTTCTGATC
>CBESOB010000160.1:0-6684 GCA_965530995.1 uncultured Flavobacteriaceae bacterium | reverse complement strand
GCTTGGTGTAACCCGTCTGAATAACGACGACCATCCATAATACGACCAGTTTGCTCATCCACGATCATGACCTTGTTCTCCATGACAACATATTGAATGTCTTTTTCAAACAGTGTATAAGCTTTTAATAACTGATTCAACGTATGGATACGTTCTGATTTTACACCGAAGTCCCTAAATAGATCTTCTTTAAGTTCTGCTTCTTTTTCAGCTGATAAGCCTTGAGACTCAATGTTATCGATCTCGATACCCATTTCTGGCATAACAAAGAAGTTAGGGTCATCTTTACCTGAAAGGAATTCTACACCTTTATCGGATAATTCTATCTGATTGTTTTTCTCATCAATCACATAGTACAATTCCGTGTCTACCTTTGGCATTTCACGGTTGTTGTCTTGCATATAGAAGTTTTCGGTCTTCTGTAGTTTTTGTCGAACACCTTCCTCACTCAAGAACTTTATTAGTGCCTTGTTTTTCGGCATTCCCCTGAAAACACGAAGTAATTGGAAGCCACCTTCTTTATCATCACCTTCTTTTATGAGTTTCTTGGCGTCTGCCAAAACACTTGTTAGGTTTTGACGCTGTACACGAACAATATCGTCTACTTTAGGCTTGAGTTCATTAAATTCGTGCCTATCGCCTTGCGGAATTGGTCCAGAAATAATCAATGGTGTCCTTGCATCATCGACTAATACAGAATCTACCTCATCCACGATTGAATAGTGATGTGGTCGTTGCACCAAATCATCTGGCGAATGGGCCATATTATCACGCAAGTAATCGAATCCGAATTCGTTATTTGTTCCATAAGTAATATCTGCGTTATAGGCTTTTTTTCGAGCGGCAGAATTTGGTTGATGGTAATCGATACAATCAACACTCATTCCATGAAATTCAAAAATAGGAGCCATCCAAGCGCTATCACGTTTCGCTAAATAATCGTTAACGGTCACCAAATGCACCCCTTTACCAGAAAGGGCATTGAGGTACATTGGCAAGGATGCTACAAGCGTTTTACCTTCACCCGTCTGCATTTCTGCAATCTTACCTTGATGTAATGCTACACCGCCAATTAACTGCACGTCATAATGAACCATATCCCATGTGATTGGCTTTCCTGCAGCGTCCCAAGAATTTGACCAAGTAGCTTTATCATCATCAAGGGTCACATACGATTTATCACCAGATAATTCTCTGTCAAAGGGAGTGGCAGTAACTTCTATTTCTGTATTGTTTACAAAACGTTTTGCAGTCTCTTTAACAACGGCAAAAGCTTCGGCCATGATATCGTTCAAGCAGTCTTCTGTTGCTTTATAGGATTCGTCCTTGAGTTTATCGATTTCTTGATAGATGTCTTCTTTTCTATCAATGTCTTCAGTGCTTACTGCCTCGTCTTGAAGTTTGTCCATCTCACTCTGGAAAGGAGCTCTGGCTTCGGTTATTTTTTCCTTGAAATAAGCAGTCTTAGTTCGCAGTTCGTCATGTGAAAGTGCTTCCAATTCTTTATCAAAGACTTTTACTTCTTCTATTATTGGGGATAGGGCCTTGACATCCTGTTTGGATTTGTCACCTACAAATACTTTTAATACTGAATTTAAAAAACTCATTTATATGTTTTTTCTGTTTGGTTTGTCATTTTTGTTAACCAGATATCAAAGATAATGGTTGTGATGTTCTTAATATTAAAATAGGAAACAAAAAAAGCCTCTATCGAGACTTTTTAACTTTAATTTTGCAGTTTGTATTTAATATTCATCCTCATTCCAGAGGTAATCGTCATCGGTTGGGTAGTCTGGCCAAATTTCTTCAATAGAATCATAAGAATCACCTTCGTCTTCTATTGCTTGTAAATTTTCAACTACTTCTAAGGGCGCTCCAGTACGAATTGCGTAATCAATGAGTTCGTCTTTAGTCGCTGGCCAAGGTGCATCACTTAAATAAGATGCTAGTTCTAATGTCCAATACATGTAGTAATAGGTTTTTAATTTTTGCAAAAATAAATTTTTAGATCAAAAAGTCAAGAAAAAAACTAATTATTTGTTCAATAATTTCAAGAACGTCTTGCTTTCACTGAAAATATACTCTATGCAGTGTTAATAATTCGCAGTTTATCTAATTAGGATTGTTTTTTAGGAATCCACTTTATTTCCTCTGCTTGTAAATCATGAGACAACTTTCGTGCCAATACAAAAAGGTAGTCAGAAAGACGGTTAAGATAGCTAAGCGTATGCGCATCGAATGGCTCTAGATCATTCAGCGCGGAAGCCAAACGTTCAGCTCTACGGCATACACAGCGGGCGATGTGACAGAATGACACAGTTTGATGCCCGCCAGGAAGGATAAAGTGCGTCATTGTTGGTAATGACTCATTCATAGCGTCCATTTCGGTTTCTAGGAGTTTGATGTCCTCCAAATCTATTTTTGGGATATTTAATCGCTCCTTGCCACTTTTCAAGATTGCTTTCTCTGGATCAGTTGCCAATACTGCCCCAACAGTGAACAATTTATCTTGGATAAGCATCAACATCTTCTTGGATTGTTGATCGATTTCCTGATCTCTGATGAGTCCTAGGTGAGAGTTCAATTCATCCACCGTTCCGTAGCTTTCAATACGAATATGGTGTTTTGGAACCCGTGTGCCTCCGAATAGTGCGGTTGTACCTTTGTCGCCTGTTTTGGTGTAGATTTTCATTTAGGCAAGTTAAAAATTAAAAGTGAAATTTTTTTAGCGCGACTACACAAATTATTTTTCTAATTCTTGTTCATTGCTGTTTTCTTGGACAGCTTTTCTTTTTTCTTTCAAGTTTTCTCGAAAGTTCCGGCTCTTCCTATGGTAAAGCTTGCTTTTATTGTTCTTGTTGTTACGTTGTACAATCAAGAACAAAATGGCTATCACAACGATGTATATGATTGTATTATAGTCCATTTTTGGCTATCACAAATTTTTTTATAAAAATACTTAAAAATACCCTTCCGTCTTTAATTCCTTAGTTGGAATTAAATCCACATTCCCTTAACAAGGAAAGGAGCCACTTTCATATTTAGGTTTTGAGATAATCGAGCTAATCCGTCTCTAAGGGAAGATGTCGCAAAGCGACAGATGGGATTTACTTATTTCTCACATCCGTTTCGATCATACCATCGCGAAGCCTTATGATACGATGGGCATGTGCTGCAACTTCCTCTTCGTGCGTGACTACGATAACGGTATTGCCATTGGCATGGATTTCATCAAACAAGGCCATGATCTCCACACCAGTTTTAGAATCCAAGTTTCCAGTAGGTTCATCAGCAAGAATAATTGTTGGTTTATTTACCAAAGCCCTGCCAACGGCAACTCTTTGACGCTGTCCTCCGGACAATTGATTTGGTCTGTGATCCATGCGGTCAGCGAGACCCACATCGGTCAATACTTCTTCGGCACGTTCTTTTCGTTGCGATTTTGAGGCACCTGCATACACCATTGGTAATGCTACATTATCCAGTGCCGTAGTACGTGGTAATAAATTGAAGGTCTGGAATACAAAACCGATTTCCTTATTACGTATATCCGCTAATTGATCGTCACTCAATTGGCTTACATCTTGGCCATTGAGCAAATAAGACCCTGAAGTAGGCGTATCTAAACAGCCTAAAAGATTCATGAGAGTTGATTTTCCAGAACCTGAAGGCCCCATCAAAGCAACATAATCTCCTTTTTCTATATCGAGGTCAATACCCTTTAGGACATGAACAGTTTCTTGTCCTAATTGAAAATCCCTGATCATATTCCTGATTTCAATGACGTTACTCATTAAGTGTTTGTTTAGTGATTATTTAGTGAATGCAAGATAATGGTTTAACTCTTAATATGACGTTAAAGTCTTTAGCTTGTTACACACGAATTGAAAAATGTTCTTTTTCCTGTTCTTTCCTAAAAAAAACCATACCCCAGTAATAAGTATCAATACTCACTTTTACCTGTGGGTCTTGTTTAATCAATTCCCATGCTTCCGTCATACCTTTAGACCAATGGATGTCATCAAAGATCATGATTGATTCGTTGTTAATATTTAGAAGAAGAGTCTTGAACAATCCCAAAGTAGCTTTTTTGTTATGGTTGCCATCAATGAAGACTAAATCGAATTTCGAATTTTTCAGTTCCTTGGAGTTTAGGGCATTATTGAATTCATCATTAATAAGTTGAATATTAGTCAATTTAAAAAACTCGAATTGTTCCCTAGCCACTTCTGAAGTTTCTTTACAGCCTTCAATAGTTACAGTTTGGGCTTCCGAATTACCAAGATTTAATGCAGAGGTAGCCAACCCCAAAGAGGTGCCGATTTCTAGAATGTCTCTTGGATTGAAATGCTTTACGATCCGAAACAATAGTTTGGCTCTTTTTCTGGTAATGCCTGCCGTTTTGGCTATTTTATTTATTTGTCGAGCATTACTTTTGAAAACTCTTGATCCAGCTCCAAAATCTTGAACAAGAATTACTAACTCATTGGAATATAATCGTTTCCTGAACGATTTCAGCAATGAATACTCTTCATAGCGTTTCCTATCATAAAAACATTCTGTGATCAATTTATAAATATATGGCGAATGGACACTATGTTGATTTCTAGAACGAAAAAGAAATTTTATGTATTGAATGATTGGATACATGAATTATTTTTCAAGCTTTGATGATAATTCGAACCAACGTTTTTCTTTTTCTGAAATTGTGCTAATAATGCTCTGCAGTTTTTCCGAAAGATCGTTAATGTCATTTGTATTTAGATTCTCATCATTGAATTTCCCTTGGATTTCGTTTTTGTCAAATTCTAAGGATTTCAACTTACTTTCAATGGCATTTAGTTCTTTTTGTTCGTTATAGGAGAGCCTGCTGCCATCATCTTTTTTCCAATCTTTCTTTTCAGTTTTAGGCTCATTTGATATTGCTTGCTGACTATTTTCATACGTTCTATAATCACTATAGTTTCCAGGAAAATCCTCAATAACGGCATCACCTTTAAAAATAAATAGATGGTCAACCACCTTATCCATGAAATAGCGATCATGAGAAACCACGATCAAGCAACCTGGAAAATCTAATAGAAAATTCTCAAGAACATTTAAAGTAACAACATCCAGATCATTGGTAGGTTCATCCAGTATCAAGAAATTAGGATTCTGGATTAACACAGTGCATAGGTATAGTCGTTTCAATTCTCCACCGCTAAGTTTCTGAACAAAGTCATATTGCTTTTTTCTGCTAAACAGGAACCGTTCCAACAATTGTTGGGCGCTAATCTGACGTCCTTTTTTTAAAGGAATATAATCACCAAATTCTTTTATTACATCTATTACTTTCTGGCCTTTTTTGGGTTGAATACCACTTTGCGTGTAATACCCGAACTTAACGGTTTCTCCTACGACTACTTTACCATTTTCGGGCTTAATGCTACCTATCAAGATATTTAGAAAGGTGGATTTCCCGGTGCCATTCTTGCCAATAACACCAATTCGCTCACCTTTCTTGAATACATAATCGAATTTATGCAGAATGTTTGCTTTCTTAAATGCATGTCCCACATTATGGAATTCGACGATCTTACTACCCAATCGTTCCATGTTCAATTCTAGCTGAACCACATGGTCATCCCGACGTTGATGTGCTCTGTGTTTTATCTCTGTGAAATCATTGATTCGCGATTTGGATTTAGTAGTCCGTGCCTTAGGTTGGCGTCGCATCCAATCTAATTCTTTCTTGAAAAGCTGCTTGGCTTTATTGGTTTCTGTAGCTTCTTGTTCTATACGTGCTTCTCTTCTGTCTAAGTAATAAGAGTAATTGCCTTTATAACTATATAATTTTCCGTGGTCGAGTTCTATGATCTCATTACAGACGCGCTCCAAAAAATAACGATCATGCGTGACCATGAAAAGTGTAATATTCTCAGTCTTAAAATAATTCTCCAGCCACTCTATCATCTCAAGGTCCAAATGATTGGTTGGTTCATCAAGCACAAGCACGTCGGGTCTGTGAAGCAATGTTTGCGCTAATGCCAAACGTTTTTTCTGCCCACCTGAAAGATTCTTGACTTTTTGATTTAGGTCTTCTAAACTTAATTTAAATAATATTTGTTTGTATTGCGTTTCGAAGTCCCATGCATTATGAACTTCCATTTGTTCGAAGGACTTTTGATAATTCTCGGTGTCTTCAGGATTTAATAACGACTGTTCGTAATTATGAATGACCTTCAGAATATCACTATCTCCTGAAAAAATGGTTTCTTCTATGGTTGCATCATCATTTAATTGGGGTTCTTGTGTTAAAAAGGCCACTTTAATACCTTTCCGCATTACAACTTCACCGCTATCCGGTTGGTCTTTTCCCGAAAGGATATTTAGTATTGATGTCTTACCAGTCCCATTCTTTGCAATCAATGCGATTTTCTGGTCTTTGTGTATGCTAAATGACAAACCTTCAAAAAGGATTAGTTCCCCATAAGATTTCGATATATTTTCAACAGAAATGTAGTTCATAGCTTTTTTGCAAATAACGGATAAAAAACCAAAAAATCCGATAAAAGTTTTCTTATTCCCGACGAAAAGCTATATTTGTGGCCAAACAACGTGCCTCAATTATGAAAAAAATGATCTTTGCTACAGGTCTGATTTTTACAGTGCTAGCTTCCTCATGTATTCCTCTAGAAGAAA
>CBESOB010000159.1:0-6702 GCA_965530995.1 uncultured Flavobacteriaceae bacterium | reverse complement strand
TGTAGAAGGGTATGCCTTTGATTATGATGAGCTGAACAGGCTGGAAGAGGGAGATTATAAGACATTATCTGGCTCCTCATGGAGCGATCCCGCTAACTTCGGGACCACTTATTCCTATGACCGAAATGGAAATATCACTGCACTGACACGATATAATAGCGCAGGTACTGCCATTGATAACCTGACATATACCTATGTGGGTAATCAGTTGGACTATGTTGATGATGCTGGAACATCAGCCGGAGTGAATGATACCAATTTAGGTGATACCGATTACACTTATGATGATAATGGCAACATTTTGCGGGATAAGAACAAGGATATTCAAATATACTACAACCACCTGAATCTTCCGGAAAAAATTCAAGAAGAAGGTGGTTCGGGAGATGTGTTGTTGTATATTTATGATGCCAATGGAACCAAGTGGATGAAAAAGCTTACGGACGGCTCTACAATTTCCAAGACCATGTATGCAGGTAGTTTTGTATATGAGGATACCGACAACGATGCAATTGACGACTTCGATTTGGACTACATCCTGAATCCCGAGGGGATGATCGATAAGCTAACCTCCTCGGTAGAATACCACTACCATCTGAAGGACCACCTGGGCAATACCAGGGTGGTATTTGATGGAGCAGGTACAGTCAAGCAAAAGACTGATTATTATCCCTTTGGGATGACCTCGTATCAATACTCTTCAAGTAATGATAATAAGTACCTATACAACGGAAAAGAACTTCAGGACGAGCAACTCGGGGGCGTGAATCTGGACTGGTATGACTACGGTGCACGGATGTACGATCCGGCACTGGGGAGGTTCCATACCCAGGATAGATTTGCTGAAAAGTACCTGGATTTCTCTCCTTATCAGTATGCGGCTAATAATCCTATTCTATACATAGATATAAATGGAGACAGCATTAATGTTGCAGCAGAACATCATGAAGCATTTGGCAATGATTTGCAAAAGGTGTTTGGAGATAATTCTAAGAACTTTAGTTATACAGAAAGTGGTAATTTAGTCTATAATGGTAAGACGAAAGGTTTCTCAAAAGACCAAAAAGCTGTATTTAAAGGGATGAGTTCTTTAATGTCAGAAGAAACTACTACCAATGTTGTATATGCAGAAAGTCATACAATTGGAGAAGGCGAAAATGCAGAAACATTAAATACTGCAGATTTTGGGGGAGCCTTAACTCGAAAAGGAGCAATGGTTGATGGTCAAAGTCAAAATTTCATAGTGGTATCTCCAAGTATATCTGATGTGGATGTTTCATTAGACGGAGTAATGGATATCATGACAAATAAACAGGCTAATGTAAAGCAGAATACAACAAGTGGTTTATTTCATGAAATCGGCGAAGCTACTACTACTGATTTGGGATATAGAGGTGGGGTTGTTGATTATGAGAATAAAGCAAGGGGTATTATTGGTTTACCTCATAGACCTTATGACTTAAATCATAGTAAAACAATTAAGACCATTTACGAAAAGTAATAGCAATATGAAAACACTATTATTAAACCTTGTAATTATTTGTTTTTTTGTTAGTTGTTCAGCTCAACAAGATAAGCAGAACAGAGATGTTGTTGGCTATGAAAAGTATAATGAAAAAACAGAAGTATTAGTTGATAATCTGAATCGTGAAGTGATGCCAGAAGTTTTGGGGCAGTTTTATTATAGGCAATTAGAAGAAAATGACTTTCACAAAATACAAAGTGTTATAAAAGAAGGTGATGGGAAGCGAACTGTCAATATAAAATCAAAGCAAGCTAACGATGGTTATCTATATGTGACTAAATGTGTAAATGAATTTATAGACAAAGGTGACAGTGTTGTATTTATTGTTGGACAAGATACAGTTAACACCAAAGAAAGAGTTATGAATCTTGTTAAGATGAAGCAAGATGATTTAGTTGGTGTTGATACACTTATAATAGGAAATTATAAACTCATTAAAATTAATTAGGGTCTGTAGAATAGAATGTGTAAACGCCTTTGTTTAAAAAGCCCGGCACTTCGCCGGGTTTTCCTCTTCAACTGAAATCAGTATCTTCAAGGATCGTTCTTTGAAATTTTTATGAGCTAGGAAAACAGGATTGCTATAACTTATTGATAGTGGGGTAAAAACAGTGCCCAGTGAGAACAAGTACCTATACAACGGAAAAGAAATCCAGGACGAGCTCCTAGGCACTGTGAATCTTGACTGGTATGACTATGGGGCACGGATGTATGACCCGGCTTTAGGCCGTTTTACCACTCAAGATCCTTTGTCATTTTTATTATCAGATGAATCTCCTTATAGTTACGCAAAAAATAATCCTGTTAAGTATGTTGATTATGAGGGACTATGGCCTTGGGATTCTAAAGAAGAAAAGAGAAGGAATAAGCTAAAAAGGAATGCCAACCAAAGACGAAGGCAACAAGCAAGACATGCTAGACGAACAGCTGCAATTAAACCAAGAAGGGGTGGGACATATAATCCTAGTATAGCAACGATTGCGATTCATGGGTCTGGAGTCAATAACAAAGATTTAGCTCTTCCATCGCTGTTTGTTTCCTTACCACCATTTGGCTTAGATATTGAGGGGGATGCAATAAAACCGCTTCCATTCGATTATTCCAGCAATCGCCAAAGATCATCACCTCTTTTTGATGATTGGACTGGAGAAGCTGGTGGTAGAAAGCCAATTATTAATGGAAGCATTTGGATGGGAGGTACAACAAGTTTTGGTAATGGATATAATCTTGCGGAAGTTAAAAAGCTATTAAGTCCACTCGCTGAATATATAAAATACAATCCAGACTTTATTGTCCAAGTTGTTAACTCAACTCCTTGGCTTAAAGCACAAAAAGACAGCCCTGCATTTTGGAATGCTAAAACAGGGAATAAGTCTCCCTTTAGCAAGAGCCAAATTATGGGAGCCAGGAAATCCACAATATGGACAATACTTATTCAGCTGGGTGTGTCCCCTAATCAAGTGAGAATAATAAACGAATGGGGATCTAGCTTTGGTATAGATGCGCAACCAAATTAGTAGAAGCAATGTATAGTAATAATAGAGTTCAAGTCTTTTTAGCGGTTTTATCCTATTTGTTTGTTTTTGTGGATTATGGTAATGGTCAAGAAAACGTTGATCGTTATCAGTCCTGGGCTCCTGATCATAAACTGGAATGGTCAGATTTTAAGGGCTCAATGGACAGTGCTAAGACCACACAATATGGAACAATGCCCAGTGCTGTATCCGTGATTTCCATTAGTTACACGTTTGATTATCTTGATACTACATTATCTGGCATTAAGGTCTTTTGTGTATTTAACAAGGAAATATCTTGGGCAAAAGATACAAGTTCGGAATGCCTATTGCAGCATGAACAGCTACACTTTGACATATATGAATTATATACCAGGAAGATCCGAAAAGCGATCGAGGAACCTATGTCACTGGGGATAACAGATGAATCTGTATATAAAGATGCTATTAATGGGATTAAAGTTGAAGCAAAATTCAGAAATCAAAACTATGATAAAGAAACATATTCTGGAACCATTGAAAAGGAACAAGAACGATGGCGTCAGATGATAAAGTGTGAGTTATGCAAGATGTCTAAATATTACCGTTCTCCAGGCTCTTTGAATGAATACTTAAAGACTAATATAACATATTGAAAACCTGGAGTGGCCAGATTCTCTCTTCAACTGAAATTAATACCTTTCGTTGATCGTTCTTTGAAACATTTTCCAAGCTAAGAAGACTTCAGAATCTATAACTTACTGATATAGTGTCAAAAATAATGCCTAAGTGAGAACAAGTACCTATTTAATGGAAAGGAGATCCAAGACGAGCAGCTAGGGGGTGTGAATCTGGACTGGTATGACTATGGTGCACGCATGTATGACCCTGCTTTAGGGCGCTTTACAACGCAAGATCCGCTCGCCGAGGACTTCAATTCCTGGACACCCTATCATTTCGTGCATAATAACCCGATTAACTTTATTGATCCCACTGGGATGTCTGCAAATCCCATTTACGATGAATATGGAGATTTCTTAGGGACTGATGACAAAGGGCTTCAGGGAGAGGCTATTGTGATGAATAAGAATGGCTTTCAGCAAGGAATGGCACATGGAGAGGCCCTTGATAAAGGAACATTAAGGAGCGACTTACCCATGGTAATTAAACCTGAAATCCTGGATAAGATGGATAGCCATCAGGCTGGTTTAAGTAATCGTCCAGACTGGGATGGACTTGTGACAAGGGGTGAAGGTGTAGCATGGGCAAAATCTAATCCTGGCGCACTCAATAATCCGACTCCTGATAACATGCTTTATATTGATGCATCTAAGCTTAACTTCGGGAATATTTCTACCTCAGACTTTCAATCAATAAACGTACAGACACCAATAAATCTTTTAAATGCAGCTAATCTGGCTGCTTCTGGGACTAACTCTACTTTGAGAGCAACAGTTTATGCTTTAGGGAGAGTAAATATGACGTTACTAAATAGACAATCAGGAAGTGTCTCAATTGTAAACGATTTTAATCAGTCTTCGAATCGAGCAACTGACTATGACTGGAATCAAGGTGGATCTAAACTAAGAAGAACCTTGATTAATGCAGAAAGACGGCGCTCTGGTATAAATAACTCTCATGGCTTTAGAGCATACTATTTTGGGACAGGTACACTTAAAAAGTAAATCAACTTTTATGAGGACAAGACGAATCATGGTAGCCATAATTATTATGGCAATTATAACGCCATCATGCAATTACTGTAAATTATTCGGGGATAATAAGTTAGGAAATAACTTCTCTTTATTGGAAGGAGATAAAGATACCGATAGGCTAATAGTATATTGCACTGGAGATAAAAGATGCTGTAATGCAGGAATCCCTGTTCTTCCATCAAGATCAGATAGCACCTCAAGCTATGTTGTAGACGCTATTTCAAGTGAAAAGTGGATTATAGCAATAACAAAAGATGCAAACATGATCGAAAGTTACTGGATTATCAATAAGGATTTCGAAGCAGATTTCAATTATGATGACGGTGGCAAACTTGAAAGTATTATACTATCACAGGTTACTGGTCCGATGAATATTGATAGCTTTCGAGCAGAAAAGAGAAAATTAGGAATAAGCTTAAAATTAAATAGATAGAAAAATCCTGGCCGACCCGCGGGTTTTCTAATCGATCAATCCAGCTTTCTTAATCAGTTCAAGAATCTGATCTTTAACAATGTTCTCGAGTTGGCTTTTATCGTAGATATAGACCAGGTAGACCTCATGATCCTGGGTTACCAGGTAGGTGATCACCCTGGCACCGCCGGATTTACCTTTTCCTTTGGATTTAATGGCCAGTCGAATTTTATGAATGCCGTGTCCCAGGTGAATCCCGGAATCCGGTTCTTTTTCGAGAGTCCTGATAAGGCCCTGGAGGTCGGCTTTTAGTGAGGGGTACTTTTTGACAAGCTTCTTGAGAAACTTCTTAAAATCAGGAGTAGGATATACGTTATAGTTCATTTAAGAAATCGTCAGCTGATTGTTTTTCAATCTTGCCCTCCTGCATTAGCTTCACCTGGTTAAGGCTCTGCTGCAGTTCATCAAGGGCTTTTTTGTCAACCTCAGGGATCTCCACATAATCCAACGTTTTAACAAACTCCAGGAATGCCTGGAATTTACTCTCAACGATATTTAAAGTCAGTTGCTTCATTGTTACAGGTTTTATCCGGTATAAGCCTGCTTTGCCTTGTGATCCCGAATGGCCAGGTCCAGGAAGTTAATGATCATTTTCTTGGTATCCCCACCCATATCCTGAATCGCCTCAAACTTCTTAAACAGTTCTTTATCCTTTATCTGGGCGTTATCATCAGTGAGTAATGCATCCGCTGAAACTCCCAATGCATCAGCAATGGCCTTTAATGCGTTGGCCGGGGGTATACTTGCCCCCAGCTCATACCTGGACAGACTTTTTACGTTAATACCGGCAGCTTTGGCCAGCTCATTTTGTGAGATACTTTTTTGCTGCCGTATCAATCTAATGCGCTCTGAGATAGTCATAATCGAGAATTATTAAACTACAAAACCTTTATTCTAACTACTATACGACAAATTTAAGATAATTATTTGATAAAAATCTCTTTAAAGTCTTGTCGTTGAATCTCGAATTATTTACTTTTGGGACAAATGTGAGACAGATAAAAAATTAATTTTTTTTCAATGGAAATCCAGGAGATCAAACAAAGGCTGAGAATCGAGACTGTTTTAGCCCATTACAACCTCACCCCAGATCGGAACAACCGCCTTAAATGCCCTTTCCATGATGACAAGACACCTAGCATGCAGGTATACCCTAAAACCGGTACCTGGACCTGCTTTAGTAGCAACTGCTCAGCTGGTAGTGGCGACCAGATCGATTTTATCCTGAAAAAGGAAGCTTGCACGAAACATGAAGCGATCCTGAAAGCTAAGGAGCTACTGGGAGTTGCCACCACTCCACCTGACGCAGAATCCTTCAGCAAATCCGCCGTTCTGACCAAGATCTTCACCTCGTTCAGAAACGGCATGCATCGCAGTGTGGTGGGTAGGCAGTACATGGAGGGCCGTGGCCTGGATCCGGATCGGCTGGAGGTGGGATACAACAGTGGCCAGTACCACCACAATGGGAAAGTAAATGACCGGCTGATGAAAAGCTAC
>CBESOB010000158.1:0-6746 GCA_965530995.1 uncultured Flavobacteriaceae bacterium | reverse complement strand
ACAAACTTCTTCTGAAATTACGGCTAAATACAAGTCTTCATTAGTTTCGGGAAAATCCTTAATCGACCTAACTGGTGGTTTCGGTGTAGATGCTTATTACTTCTCTAAAAAAGTCGAGAAAGTTATTCATTGTGAAATAAATGGATCTCTTTCAAAAATAGTTCTAATAAACTACGAGGCTTTAGATGTAAATAACATTGACACGTTCCATATTGATGGCATTGAACACCTTAAATCATCGAAAGAAAAACATGATTGGATTTATGTTGACCCTTCACGAAGGCATGATGCTAAAGGAAAAGTTTTTTTTCTTAAGGATTGTTTGCCCAATATCACAGAGCATTTGGATGATCTATTCAAAAATTCAGATAACATCATGATCAAGACATCGCCATTACTTGATATAAAAGCCGGTTTGGAGGAATTACATTCCGTCTCGGAAATACATATTATAGCGTTAGACAATGACGTAAAAGAACTGCTATGGATCCTAAAGAAGGGATATATGAATTCCGTAAAGATTAAAACAATCAATATCAAGAAAAACACCCATCAGGTCCTTGATCATGTTCTTGAAGATGAAACTAAAGCTCTTGCAACGTATTCAGAGCCTCTTTCATACTTATACGAACCCAACAGCGCTATTCTTAAATCAGGGGCATTCAAACAGGTCTCGCAGACACTTAATGTTGCCAAGCTTCATGTTAATTCACATTTATATACATCAGACGTGCTTATTGATTTTCCTGGAAGGCAATTCAAGATCGACAGGATGATTCCATATAACAAAAAACTCCTTAAAAAGGAGTTTTTGTATAGTAAAGCGAATATTAGTATTCGAAATTTCTCTGAATCTGTTGAGCAACTAAAAAAGAAATTCAATTTAAGAGATGGTGGGACAATCTATTTGTTCTTTACGACTGATGTAAATGAACAACGAATAGTTCTAGTATGTTCTAAAGTCTAGCAGTTTGAATCGTACTTATTAGATTTTCATCGTTAAGTACCACATAATAGCTATTTGCGTCTTCAATATCAAGAACCTCTATTCTATCTGAAGAATCCATTACAATTCTAAAAGTAGTTTCTTCAGGATTCAATTGAGATAAATCTAAAGAGCTTCCTGGACGTATATCATTTGTAGTACTTACAACGTTTCCGTTAAAGTCATATACAACTAAATCAACCTCTGCAGCACTTTCATTAATGAAACGAGCGGCAAATGAGTTGTTTGAATCAATAGCGTCTTCGTAAGCACTGTCTGAAGTACAATTAAAAGTCAAAGTTCCAATTGAAAGTAAAAGAATGTAGGTTAATTTTCTCATGATATTAGGTTTTAAATTTGGGGGGCGTAACATAATTACTGTGCAAACATACCGCAGCATTAAAGTGTTTCAATAAAATATCGACAAATCAAGAAAAATACTCGATAAGTCGTAAAACGCTACAAAGAAGTCCGATAAGCTGCAAAATTCAGGTCCTTTTACTTAGTTCTAAATCCTAGGCATACTTCATTTTTAGCTTTTATATAGACGTCTAATGATATATATCATAGTCAACATCAAGAGGTTAGATTACATTTATGCGAAGCACAGCACCCATCAGCTACAATAATTTCAAATCATTAAGGATATAATGCTATTTCTATGAAAGTACTTATTTATAGCGCCAAAGAATTCGAAACCCCTTATTTAACGAAGGCCAATAGCCATAAACACGATTTGACCTTTATTCAAGATGCTCTGTCATCTAAAACGGCTATGAAGGCTGTGGGTTATGATGCTGTCTCCATATTCTCTGCAGACGAAGCTTGTATGATTACAGTGGAGAAGCTGAAAAGTTTTGGCGTTAAATACATAACATTGCGCTCAGTGGGCTATGACAATGTTAATTTAAGAGCGGCTTCCCGTATGGGGATTAGAGTAGCCAACGTACCTGCCTATTCTCCTTACTCCATTGCAGAACATGCAGTAAGTCTTTTAATGGCACTCAATAGAAAGTTAATAGAAACCAATCAGCGGGTAGAGCATTTCAACTTCAACCAAAATGGTTTGATTGGATTTGACTTGAATGAAAAAACCGTAGGAATCATAGGTACTGGAAGGGTTGGCTCCGTAATGGCCAAAATAATGAATGGTTTTGGTTGCAGGATTTTAGCACATGACATTGAAAAGAATGAGGAATTAATAAAAGAATATGGCATAGAGTATGTGACGCTCGATGATTTATGTGTGGAATCGGATATAATTTCCATCCATGTCCCCTTAAATACGGAAACTCATCAATTAATAGATGAAACTCTCATAGATAAAATGAAATTCGGTGTTTATTTAATCAATACCGCAAGAGGCGCCATAATCAATACCGACCATGTTATTGAGGGACTTAAGAACAAGACGATTGGTGCCCTGGGAATAGATGTTTACGAAAACGAAAAAAGTATCTTCTTCAAGGACCGCTCACAAGATATCCCAAACGACACCAACCTTATGATACTTAATGCGATGCCTAATGTATTGATTACAGGGCATAATGCATTCCTTACAGAAGAGGCATTGACAAATATCGCTGAAACTAGTATATACAACCTTAATTGTTGGAGCGAAGGCCGAGAAACCGAAAACGAATTAACAAGACTTGTTGAAGTTCTTTAGCTTAATTGTAAATATCCTTTAGTGTCGAAGAATTACCTTCTTCATCCAAAATATTCAAATCGTACCTAATAGTAATTGTTGTACCAATGGGCGTATGATAATATATGACCCAAGCATCAGACTCATTAGTACCAATACAACCATTGGAATATGCCTTGCCCAATGTCACTGGATTTGTAGTAGGGTGAATTAACTGTCCGTACCTTAATCCATTGATCTCTGTTTCAATAAAAGGTATTTGAGGTAGCTTGGTTGTCCTATCATCATCCCTCTTGGTAAAATGATATTGATGTCCATTCACAGGGTTGTAGTAATCTGGAGCTCTTTCATGTTTGACAATAGTTCCTTTACCAGTTTTGGTTTTAAGATTTTCTATTCGCCCCGCCATTTCGAGGTATTTACTTTCATTCCTACCAACTCTTACGGAAAATTGATACAGCAAGAGTGAATCTTCATAAACACGAAGTTTGTATTCAGGAATATTAACATCGATTCGAGTTTTATTGAAAACGTTTTTCAAATTAAGTACTTGAATCGAATCAGGAATTCTAATTGTGTCGTATTGCCGCAGTACTAGTAGTTCTTTTTGATCATACACAAATGAATCTCTTTGGATCATTCTATAATAATCAGTATTCGCTAAAGTATCAATGATCCACGGATTATGCCTCACTAAGAGATGCTCGTTAAGGTCATAAGAATGAAACTCATTGAACCGAGTTGCAATCGAATCCACATATAGAAAGTATTCTTTTATACTAACGTCTTTATCAACAATGATATATTTAGAAGCATCCTGATTTAGGCCCCTATTACTATCAAATTTTTCATCTTGAAAATGGTTGTTTTGAAAAACAAGTATAACAAACACCAATAAGAATAAAGCGTTATTACTAATGATTCTCGATAGCATTTTAATGTATTTAGTTGGATTTCACTCTCCCAATCGCACAGCTTATATAGGATTTGGCCTTTGAGCCTAATCCATTCACTTCACCTTGAAGAGGGTATCCTATTGACTCCAATATGTTTTTCGCTGTTTCAAGGTCATTGCTAGAATGATAATCAAAGCTTACAGATTCATCTTCGTGATTCACATCAATTACAGATAAAATCTTTGACTTAGACAACTTGTTGATTATTGTAGCTTCACAACCGGTGCATTTTAAGTTTTGTATATAAACAGTAGTTCTCATAGGACTATTTTGAATGACAAAACTATTGTAAATTTAAATGACTTGAAATGATATTTATCAGTTAGTACGAGCATCGAATAATTGCTTTAAGGCTTTGTTACCCGAGTTTTCCAAAGCTTTTATAACGCCGATATGCAGGGCACCTGTAGCACCGCCACCTGATAACACTAATCCTATATTCATCTTGAACCTGCTTTTAATACGAACCAAAAAAGTAAGTTTTCGTAATCATACTAAAAAAGACATTAGTCGGTCAAGCGATATGATTATTATCATTTCACAGACATGCATATATAGATACATTTGAAGAAATGATGGTCTACCATTATGTCAAAAATTAAATCCATTAAGAACAGAATTCAAGATTTCTTCATAGAAATTGGGGAATTATCCATATTCGCTGGACGCTTTTTCAAAGAACTATTTAGTCGCCCTTTTGAATACAGAGAACTCCTAAAACAATGTTACAACATTGGAAACAAATCTCTCTTATTGGTTGGAGTTACTGGTTTTATCATTGGTTTGGTGATCACTTTGCAGACCAGACCGACATTACAAGAGTTCGGAGCAGAATCTTGGATGCCATCTATGGTCAGTATCTCAATTATTAGGGAGATCGGCCCTGTAATTATTGCTCTAATTTGTGCTGGTAAAGTTGGCTCAGGAATAGGCGCTGAATTAGGTTCTATGCGAGTTACTGAACAAATTGATGCCATGGAAGTGTCTGGAACTAATCCGTTTAAATATTTGGTAGTCACTAGAGTATTAGCTACAACGCTTATGCTTCCAATTTTGGTGATCTTTGGAGATACCATTGCACTTTATGGGTCATACATAATTGAAAACATAAAAGGCGAAGTGTCCTTTGTGCTCTTTTTTAATAAGGTGTTCAATGCCTTGGAGTTTGGAGATATCATTCCCGCAACCATCAAATCATTTTTCTTTGGTTTTGCCATCGGAATCGTTGGTTGTTTTAAAGGCTATAATTGTAAAAAAGGAACAGTTGGTGTTGGTGTCGCTGCCAATTCTGCGGTAGTCTTATCTTCTATGCTTCTTTTTGTAGTAGACTTCATCGCCGTATTTGCAACTGATATATTTTTTGAAATCTAAACATGATCGAAAAACAAGACATATTGGAAAATCTAGAGAGCAAACATTCAAATAGGATAATGCTCGATATCAAGGATCTGCGCATGGCCTTTGAAGAAAACCATGTGTTAAACGGATTCAATTTAGAGCTTTATGAAGGTGAAAATTTGGTGATCATGGGGAAATCGGGTTCAGGCAAATCCGTGATGATCAAATGTCTGGTTGGTTTGATGCAACCAGATTCTGGAAGTATTAAGATCATGGGAAAAGATATTACCAAATTAAATCATACTGAAATGGATGAATTACGAACGGAAATTGGCTTTCTATTTCAAGGTAGTGCCTTATATGATTCCATGACTGTTCGAGAAAATCTGGAATTCCCCTTGAGGCGACATAAAAAGAAATTCGGAACCGTAAAAGACACCACAAAATTAGTGACAGAAGCCTTAGGAAGTGTTGGATTGGCGCATACCATGGATTTAATGCCTTCTGAATTATCTGGCGGTATGAAGCGACGCGTTGCATTGGCAAGAACTTTAATTTTAAAACCAAAAATAATACTGTATGATGAGCCAACGAGTGGATTAGACCCAATAACATCAAAAGAAATCATCGAGTTAATGAGGAGCATTCAAAAGCAGTATAAAACCTCATCACTCATTATAACTCACGATGTGGATTGTGCTCGAGTTGTTTCCGAGCGCATGATCCTTTTGGTTGATGGTATTAATTATGCAGAAGGATCCTATCAGGAATTATCATCAGTAAAAGATGAAAAAGTGAAAGCCTTTTTTAAAGAATATTAAAGACAGTAGCCATGAAAAAAGATACAAGTAAACAACTTAAATTAGGAATCTTTGTCATTACTGGATTTGTACTATTAATAGCCGCTATTTACTTTATTGGGGAAAACCAGAATATGTTTAAAAAAACATTCTCCATTAGTGCCAATTTCAATAACGTTAGTGGTTTAATGGAAGGGAATAATGTGCGCTATTCTGGAATAAACATAGGTAACGTCAAGAATATTACCATGGTTAACGATTCTACGATCAAAGTAGATATGAACATTGAAGAGAAAATGGTCCGACATATTAAAAAAAATGCTATTGCGACCATTGGAACAGACGGATTGGTTGGTAATATGATCGTTAATATTATTCCTGGTGGAGGAAAAGAACCAATTGTTGTTTCTGGAGATGTTATTCAGTCTTATACAAAAATTGGGACAGAAGACATGCTAAATACCCTAAGTACTACCAACGAAAATGCTGCAATATTAACCGCCAAATTATTAAAAATCGCGGATGCTATGTCTGACGATAAAGGAACCTTAGGTATGTTGATAAATGACACAATGGTTGCGGCAAATTTAAAACAAACCTTTAAACAACTTGAGATTACAAGTGTAGAAGCTTCTAAAGCAATGAAAGAACTTAACAACATTATTTCCTCATTGGATATAGAAAATAGCGTAGTAGGCACTTTATTGAACGATTCAATACAAGCCCAGAAAGTTAAATCGATAATTACCAATTTAGACGAATCCAGTGCTGAAATAAAAGGTGTTTTAACCAATCTAAATGAAACGCTAACAAATGTCAAGGAAGGTGATGGCGCTATAAATTACTTGTCTAACAACCCCGATTTCGTAAATAATTTAGAAGAAATCATCAAAAGTATTAATGAGGGGACTGATAAATTCAACGAAAATATGGAAGCGCTCAAACATAGTTTCTTAACCAAGGGTTATTTTAAAAAATTAGAGAGACAGGAAAAAAAGGAAGCTAAAAAAAATCAATAA
>CBESOB010000157.1:0-6812 GCA_965530995.1 uncultured Flavobacteriaceae bacterium | reverse complement strand
TTATGGGACCACCCGACACATCAATGTATAAATATAAAAGATAGGTGAATCTGTACGTTTTAAGTTATATTTTGGACCTTATTGAGAAACATGAAGCACGCATATTTGTATTATATAAACTACTAATTACAAGCACTATGAGACAAATTTATCTTTTAACATTTTTATTTACAATTTCTTTGGGTTTTTCTCAAGAACCAGGAGATATTATCATTACAGAAATAATGCAAAACCCAGATGCTGTTTCTGACTCTAATGGCGAATATTTTGAGCTTTACAATACTACAGCTTTTGATATTGATATTGATGGATGGACCATAAAGGATCTTGGTTCAAATTCTCACATTATAAACAACGGTGGCCCATTAAATGTTCCGGCCGGCGGTTATGCAGTTCTCGGTAAAAATGGAGATACAATGACAAATGGAGGCGTAACTGTTGATTATGCATTTGGTTCAGGAATGGTTTTAGGGAATAGTGATGATGAAATCATCCTAGAGACTCCTGGGGCCTTACTCATTGATCAGGTTAACTATGATGGTGGTGCAACTTTCCCAAACCCAGCGGGAGCAAGTATGAATTTGGACCTGTCTAAATACGATGTTACAGATAATGATAGCGGTGACAATTGGTGCGATTCTACTCTAGCTTTTGGAGCGGGAGATTTAGGAAACCCAGGAAGCGTCAATGAGACATGTTCAATATTAGGTGTTGATGGTAACCAAATAGTATCATTCAATGTTTATCCTAACCCAACCTCAATAGGTTATGTGACTATTAAAACACAATCAAACGAGGAAGTTTCTATTGCTGTGTTTGATGTTCTTGGAAAGCAAATTATCAATCAGAAGTTGTATAACGAACACATGGATGTTTCAAATTTGAATACTGGTATGTATGTGATGCGGATCTCTCAAAACAATAATACGGTCACCAAAAAACTAGTTATCAAATAGGAATAAATAATATTCTATAAATGAAAGCATCTCTTATTGGGATGCTTTTTTATTTCTCTATATTTTTGCTTGACACGCCGTGATCGACACCAATAACATATTCAAGATTTCTTCCGATGCCGAATTCGAGCAATTGGCTTTGAAGGTTTTCGCATTTCAATTCGAAAATAATCCTGTGTATCGCTCCTTTTGTGACCTTTTATACAAACATCCGAGTGACATAAAACTAATTAAGGACATTCCATTCTTGCCCATAGAATTCTTTAAATCCCATGAAATTCTATCAATTACAGAGTCAATACAAAAGACGTTTAGTAGCTCAGGCACTACTGGCAGTTCAATTAGTAAACATTACATAACTGACCTATCGATCTACAAGAAAAGCTTTATGAGCGGGTTTCGTAATTTTTATGGAGATATAACTGATTATGTAGTTCTCGCGTTACTACCATCTTATTTAGAGCGCGAAGGGTCCTCACTTGTATATATGACCAACGAATTAATTGAGCTTTCTGGGCACCCTGAAAGTGGCTTTTATCTAGATAATCTAAATGAATTGAAAGACATTCTGATTCGTTTGGACTCCAAAGGCAAGAAAGTCTTACTTATTGGCGTTTCTTTTGCATTATTGGACTTGATAGAGATACATAAATTCAACCTTAAGAACACTATGGTCATGGAAACCGGTGGCATGAAGGGAAGGCGAAAAGAATTAATTCGCGAAGAACTCCATTCTCTATTAAAAAAAGGATTCGGTGTGGATCATATTCATAGTGAATATGGAATGACTGAATTGCTTTCTCAAGCCTATTCGAAAGGAGAAGGAATTTTCAAGAGTCCACCATGGATGAGGATACTGATAAGAAATACCGAAGATGCTCTTACCATCGAGTCGGATCATCAGACTGGCGGTATCAACGTCATTGATTTGGCTAACATTAACTCATGCGCGTTCATTGCGACCCAGGATCTAGGTAAAATTCATCAAGATGATACTTTTGAAGTATTGGGACGTTTTGACCATTCGGATATTAGAGGCTGCAATCTCATGGCCTTGTAATTTAGGTCAATGTCAAACGACTTATAAACCAAAACCAAATCAATGAAACATTTCGTAATAGCACTTCTATTCATTACCTCAACAATAAGTGCGCAAAGCATAGAATACAATACCAAAAAAGGCTATGTTGCCGAGGGTTATGATGTGGTATCCTATTTTAATGATAAAGCCGAAGAAGGTCAAAAAAAATATTCAGCGGAATATGATGGTGTTAAGTACAAATTCATCTCTCAAGAACATCTAATAACCTTTAAGTCCGATCCTGAAAAGTACACACCACAATATGGTGGTTATTGCGCGTATGCCATTGCCGTAAAAGCTGAAAAAGTCGGAATAAACCCGAAGACTTTTGAGATAAGGGATGGGAAACTATATTTATTCTATAATTCTTGGAGCACTAATACGCTAGAACTCTGGAAAAAAGAAAACGTGAAAGGTCTACAAGTAAAAGCCGACAAAAATTGGGAGTTGATTAGACTCAATTAAGATTTCTTGAAAAAGAGAAATTTTTAAGTTGGTTAGTTTTCTTAGACCTGGTGCTCTCGCATCAGGTCTTTGTTGTTATATTACCCTTATGATAAAATAATTCTTTTTTCCGCGTTGCAACAAGACAAAGGTGTCACTTATCAAGTCTCCTGAATTAATTATGTGATCTTCTTTGACTTTTTCCTTGTTGACAGATATTGAATTTTCCTTCAAAGCTCTGCGAGCTTCTCCATTCGAATTCAAGAATCCTGTTTTTGCTGCCAAGGATTCAATGATCGGCAATCCACTTTCAATTTCCAACCGATCGATCTCTGCTTGAGGCACACCATCAAATATATCCAAAAACGTAGACTCGTCTAGTTTCTTCAGGTCCTCAGCCGTGGACTTCCCGAAGAGAATATTAGAGGCCTTTACTGCATTATCCAGATCATCTTTACCATGTACTATCAAAGTAACTTCTTCGGCAAGTCGTTTTTGAAGAATTCTTATGTGAGGGGCTTCCTGATGTTGTGAAATAAGATCTTGTATCTCCTTTTCGACAAGGAAGGTGAAGATCTTAATATATTTCTCCGCATCATCATCACTGGTATTCAACCAATATTGATAGAATTTGTATGGTGAGGTCCTCTTGGCATCTAGCCATACATTACCTCCTTGCGATTTCCCGAATTTAGACCCGTCAGATTTTGTAATTAATGGGCAAGTAATTGCGTATCCTTTGCCGCCACCTATCCGCCTTATAAGTTCTGTACCAGTAGTGATATTTCCCCATTGATCACTTCCACCCATCTGCAACGTACATTCATTATGCTTGTATAGATGAAGAAAATCATACCCTTGTACTAGTTGATAGGTAAATTCTGTAAACGACATTCCTTCAGAGTCATCGGCAGTTATCCTATTCTTAACAGAATCCTTGGCCATCATATAATTAACGGTAATATGCTTTCCTACGTCGCGGATGAAATCCAGAAAAGAGAATTCTTTCATCCAGTCGTAATTATTGACAACGACTGCGCCATTTTTTTCGTTACTATCGAAATCCAGAAAATGAGATAGTTGCTTTTTTACCGATTCTTGATTATGCCGAAGTGTTTTCTCATCCAGCAAGTTACGCTCATCTGATCTTCCAGATGGATCTCCGATCATTCCTGTAGCGCCGCCAACCAATGCGTATGGTTTATGTCCAGCTCTTTGAAAATGGGCCAATAACATAATAGGTACCAAATTACCAATATGCAAAGAATCTGCCGTTGGATCGAAACCTATATATGCACTACGCATTTTTTCAAGCAAATGCTCCTCGGTCCCAGGCATATCTTGATGCAACATTCCTCTCCATTTAAGCTCTTCAATGAAATTATTCAACATTTTGTGGTGTAGTTTATAATAATCTGTGGCAAAGATATATTTATAAGACCAAAGACAAAAGACAATTACAAAAAAGGCTAAATTAGCTTCATGATATTAGTTACAGGCGGAACAGGGTTAGTTGGTTCTCATCTACTTTATAAGCTCTCCCAATCCGAGGATAAAATTCGTGCAATCTATAGAAGTGAAGAAAAAGTAAATGCTGCAAAACACGTGTTTTCATATTTTACTGAAGATGTTGAATCCTTATTCTCCAAAATAGAATGGGTAAAAGGAGACATCCTTGATATTCCAGGGTTAGAACAACATTTTCAGGATATCACCATAGTATATCATTGTGCGGCCCTAGTGTCTTTTGATCCAAATGATTATTACTCCCTGAGAAAAATCAATATTGAAGGCACTGCCAATATCGTGAACCTTTGCATTACCAATAATATAAAAAAACTTTGTTACGTAAGTAGTGTCGCGGCTACCGGTGAAGAAAATCCTGGCATCGAAATTACTGAAGACTCTCCGTGGAATACTGAAGCTGATCATAGCCCGCATGCAATTACTAAATACGGCGCAGAAATGGAAGTCTGGCGAGGCACACAGGAAGGACTCAATGCCATTGTTGTTAATCCAGGTATAATTCTGGGCGGAGGGTTTTGGCGTTCTGGTAGCGGGAGTCTTTTTAAAAGAGTGCACAAAGGGTTGTCTCACTATACCAATGGAATTACTGGATATGTCGATATACATGACGTCATAGAAATAATGTTAAGATTGATGAAAACAGATATTGTCAATGAACGGTATATTCTGGTTTCTGAAAATTGGAGTTTCAAGGAGTTCACCCAAACTGTCGCCACAAATCTGAAAGTAAAACCGCCAAACAAAGAGGCTAAACCATGGCAACTTCGAATAGTTTGGCGTTGGGATTGGTTACGTAATTTTCTTAGGGGTAAACGAAGACGGCTAACTAAGCAAATGGCAAGATCCACTCTTTCAGAATCAATTTACTCAAGTTCAAAGATTAAAACAGCTATGGACTTTGAATTCAAACCCATAGTAAAATCGATACAAGAAGTTAGTCGACTTTTCCTGTCGGGATCTTGACTTTCTTCAAATCTTTATATGGCAAACGACTCAGTATTGAATCCTTTTTGCCCTTCCTCTTAACTCTTTGTAGGGAATCTTCTTTCTTTTTTACTTTCGTTTCTTCTTCGTTCAATTTTTTATAAAACTCTTTTTTAACGTTGAGTTTCAATTTAACGTTTGTATAAATATCTTGATATGTATCTATGTTATGCGCATAGTACTCGTTACTATTGATAAATTGAATACTATCAATCCCATATTTCGCATACACATAGTCTTCAGGTACGATCCCTTCTTTATCAAGTAGGGCTTTGTTCAAACCATGACCTGAATTCATCATTGTTAGGTCAACAATAATATCAACCATTTTAGATTCTGAAATCAAATTATCTGGCTTGGTCATCTTATTAGAATCACAAGAGATAATCAATCCAAAAACAAATACTAAGATCATATATCTAATCATCGGTCAAAAGTTAATCTCATTGCACTATTAACGTCATAAAACTTAAAATTCTTATAGGCAAGTTGACCATTAACGAATGTATGCGTGATTCTGGACTTGAAAGTCGTTCCTTCAAATGGAGACCAACCGCATTTGTACAGTATATTATCTTTAGTAACCGTCCAAGGGTTTGTCAAATCCACGAACACCAAATCGGCAAAATACCCTTTCTTAATATATCCCCTTTTCTCTATCTGGAATAAGATTGCAGGATTATGACACATTTTCTCGACAATTCGTTCCAAACTTATCTTTCCTGAATGATAATTCTCAAGCATTGCTGCTAGGGCATGCTGCACTAAAGGACCGCCTGATGGTGCTTTTGTATACACATTTTGCTTCTCCTCTAATGTATGAGGTGCATGATCTGAAGCTATGACATCTATTCTATCATCAAGCAAGGCCTTCCATAACATATTTTTGTCCTCCTTAGTCTTAACAGCTGGGTTCCATTTGATAAGCGTGCCTTTATCCTCATAATCGGCATCTGTAAACCATAGATGATGAATACAAACCTCAGCAGTGATTTTCTTATCCTTTAACGGAATATCATTAGAGAATAATTCAGTTTCTTTTCCAGTAGACAAATGAAAGACATGTAAACGAGCTCCTGTTTTTTTGGCTAATGCTATGGCTCTAGAGGAAGACAAATAACATGCGTCTTCACTTCTGATTATAGGATGGAATTTCATAGGAATATCGTCACCATATTCTTCGGTGTATTTCTTCAAATTCTCCCTGATTGTAGTTTCGTCCTCACAATGTACTGAAATAAGCAGATCTGTACTGGCGAATATTCTTTCAAGCACATCGGCATCATCTACCAGCATATTACCTGTTGAAGACCCCAAGAATAGTTTTAGGCCTGCAACTGTTTTAGGATTTACTTTCAGTATTTCTTCAAGGTTGTCATTAGTTCCTCCAAACATGAATGAGTAATTTGCAGAGGAGGTATTTGACGCGATCTCAAATTTTTTCTCTAATTCTTCAATCGTAGTTGTTTGCGGATTGGTGTTCGGCATCTCGATAAATGAAGTGATCCCACCAGCAATGGCGGCACGAGATTCAGTTTCAATAGTAGCCTTATGAGTAAGCCCTGGCTCCCTAAAATGTACCTGATCATCTATGACACCAGGAAATACATATTTCCCTTCGGCATCATAAATTTGGACATTGGCATGTTTGGCACTAATTGATTCAGCAACTTCCTTGATGAATTTTCCTTCAATCAAGATATCGCCTTTTGAAATACTCCCTTCATTAACAATATGTGCGTTTTTTATGAGTACTGTTCTTTCTGCCATATTACTTTTTGATAAAAATACTTTTTAACTTCATGGATATCACCCCAAAA
>CBESOB010000156.1:0-6881 GCA_965530995.1 uncultured Flavobacteriaceae bacterium | reverse complement strand
TGGAGCTAAACTTCTGGAACAAGCCCAAACAGAAGTTAATTCTAAATGGGAACGATTAGAACTTTATAGAAATATGTAAACTGATAAGCGTCCTATTTCATTTTTATAATTGAAAGATACGTTCAACTTAATAATTTAGTAATCATGAAGGATAAAGCAAACAAATTCTTTGAAGATGCTATTAATAAATTAAAAGTAGCAAATGAAGAATTAAATAGACCTGAAGAGGATGTTATCACCTATTCAGTTTGTAAAAATTCGCAATTAGCTATTGAAAATTATTTAAAAGGCTATCTAACACAAAACGGCATTGAAGCAAGCAATTACAAAACTATTGACAGCTTATATGATGAATGCGTGAAAGTCAATAAAAATTTTGAAAAAGTCAATCTATCTGATTTGAGATGCCGATCTCATATAATTGATTCAACTTTTTGCAATGAAGTTTCAAGTGTGAGCAATTGCCATAGCATTGCTGATAAATTGGATACATTTCTTAGGGAAGAGAAAATTATTAGCTAATACCTGTGCTTTCTGGTAACAGAAATTAATTAATATTAATGACCTGTTCGATTTGTGGTGCATATTTTTTAATGGTCATTTCAACGCCAGATTTCAGAGTCATTTGGTTGACACTGCATGATGTGCAAGCACCTTCCAATTGCACCTTTACAAACTTTCCTTGATCAATGGAAACCAAGGATATATCCCCGCCATCTGTTTGTAAAAACGGACGAATTTCATCGAGTGCCTTTTCGACATTCAGTTTTAATTCTTTTGATGTCATAACCCTATTTTTTTACAGCTGCACATCCAGCCATGGTTGTAATTTTAATTGCTTCTGTTGGTGGTAAGTTATCATTTCGTCTTACCACTTCTTGCACCACATTTTGTGTTAACTTTTCAAATGCTTTTTCTAGTGGTGTTGCTGTTTGCAATGCTGCCGGACGACCTGCATCACCAGCTTCCCTTATACTTTGCACTAAAGGTAATTCACCTAAAAATGGCACCTCTAAATCTTTAGCCAAGTTTTTAGCTCCTTCCTTACCGAAGATATAATAGGTATTATTAGGCAACTCTTCAGGCGTGAAATAGGCCATGTTTTCTATAATACCCAAAACTGGAACATTAATACTTTCTTGCTGGAACATCGCCACACCTTTTTTAGCATCTGCTAGGGCCACATTCTGCGGTGTGCTAACAATAACTGCACCCGTTAATGGTAATGATTGCATAATACTTAAATGAATATCACCTGTGCCAGGAGGAAGATCGATAAGCATAAAATCCAATTCTCCCCAATGCGCATCAAATATCATCTGATTCAAAGCTTTTGAGGCCATTGGCCCACGCCAGACAACTGCTTGATCCGGTTGTGTAAAAAAGCCTATAGAAAGGACTTTAACACCATAATTCTCGACAGGTTTCATTTTCGATTTACCATCGATGGTTACTGCTTTTGGACGTTCCATATCTACATCGAACATGATTGGAATCGATGGTCCGTAAATATCGGCATCTAGCACGCCAACCTTAAAACCCATCTTGGCCAAGGTCACTGCCAAATTCGCAGTTACAGTAGATTTACCAACGCCTCCTTTACCTGAGGCCACTGCAACGATATTCTGAATACCCGGAATTGCTTTTCCTTTGATTTCGTTCTTCGTAGATACTGCTGGAGCATCTACTTTTAAATTGACTTTTACCTGCGCCTTCTGATGCACTTTTTCATGTATGACCTTCATGATCTCCACTTCTGTTTTCTTACGTGCTTGAAGTGTCGGGTTCTTTATGGTGACATCCACGATTACCTCATCGGCAAAAGTGACAACATTGGTTATGGCTCCACTCTCTACCAAATTCTGTCCTTCTCCTGGGGCAGTAATGGTCTCAAGTGCTTTTAATATTTCTTGTTTGTTGAGTTTCATTTATTAAGAATGATTCTAAAGTGTAAATATAAGTCGAAATGTTTAGAATTTGAAATGGTTGTATTGAAATGATCTATGGTTGAATGTACATTAATTATAACTCCTTTGAAGGGTCCCAAAAGTGCTTAGTGAAATCCTGGACTTGGTTATCCACAACTGTGATTCCCTCACTCTCAAGAAGCTGTTGCATTAAATTGGTACCTTCAAAGTGGTGCTTACCTGAAAGCAACCCATTACGATTGACTACGCGATGTGCTGGCACATCTTTACCATGCGAACCATTCATGGCATATCCTACCATTCTAGAACTCCGTGCTGCACCTAAATATCGTGCGATAGCACCATAATTGGTAACTCGCCCGTAAGGAATCAATTTAGCGACCTCAAAGACCTTATCAAAAAAACTAAGGGTTTCTGGTTTCATAAAGATTCCCTAAAAATGTTTATCAAGGTAATTACAGCTATAATGCCTGTAATGCTACCAATGATCTTATTCATGTTTTTATTTGAAGAAAGCGCTGTACTCTTTATTCTTTCAAAGAAGAAAATATACACATATAACATTACGAATGTACCCGTGGCAGCCCCAGCAACATAAGAAATAATGCTTGTTTGTTCGAAATCCATAAATCCAAATGACGCCATGGTAATACTCATATAGGCTTGATAAGGAATAGGAAACATATTGATACTCGACAAAAACATCCCCATAAAAAATCGACTGCGCTTACTCTTTTCGGATGGCACTTCTTGATTTTCGGTCGTTGCCTTCGCAATGAATAAGAAATAAATGGCAATCAAGAAGAAAATAACCATCGCCACTCTCTGCAAAACATCAACGATATCCTGATGATTACTGAGATATCTTGCAAATAAAACCGCAACATATGTTTGAAGGATAACTATAATACAAACTCCTATTGAGAATGTAATGCCTCGGCTATGCCCTTCCTTGAGACTGATCTTGGCAGCAGTCATATTTAGGAGTCCTGGAGGAATCACACCCACAAGTGCTATAAAAAGACCTAGAAAGAAAATGATCGTGATGCTCAATTACCTTTTAATTTGAATTTAACGAATGTGATGGGTTTTCCCTCCTCAAGATACTGTTTTTCGTAGAAGGTTTGAATTTCCACGACCTCTTTAGGTGAATACTCATTTTTATATACATCATGATTGGCATGAAGTATCTCATGTCCTTCACCATGAAGCAATCCTAGGGTGTACCCATGCATGAACTCGCTATCGGTCTTTAAATTCACCACACCGCCCTTTTTAAGCACCTTCTTGTATTTTGAAAGAAACTCTGTATTGGTAAGTCTATGTTTGGTGCGTTTGTACTTGATTTGTGGATCAGGAAAGGTAATCCATATTTCATCTATTTCGTTTTCGGCAAAGATCAGGTCGATTAACTCAATTTGGGTCCTGATGAAGGCTGCGTTGCCTATATTCTCTTCTAAAGCGGTTTTGGCACCTCTCCAGAATCTAGCTCCCTTAATATCAATGCCAATAAAATTCTTCTCAGGATACTTTTGTGCGAGGGCAACCGTATATTCACCTTTGCCACAACCTAGCTCCAACACCAATGGATTCTCATTCTTGAACACTTTAGATTTCCATTGTCCTTTGAGTTCGTATTTTCCATCGATCAATTCTTCTCTCTTCGGCTGGAATACGTTACTAAAAGTCTCATTCTCCTTGAACCTCTTCAGTTTGTTTTTACTACCCACTATTTTTAAAAATTTAGGTAAAAGTAAGGAAACAGAATAGTATTACATTTGTTATTGGATGAATTATAAAAAGCGCATTCTAGTTGCTCCCTTGAATTGGGGTTTAGGTCATGCCACTCGCTGCATACCAATTATCAATGCCTTGATCGAAAATGATTTTGAACCTATTTTAGCATCAGATGGTGATGCTTTAGCTATTCTAGAAAAAGAATTTCCGAAATTGACATGCTTGGAACTGCCATCTTACGGAATCACCTATTCGAAAAAAGCCAGTCATTTTAAACTAAAAATCCTAAAGGATTCTCCTTCGATTATCAAGGCCATAAAAAAAGAAAAAAAAGTCACCACCAAGATCATTGAAGATCATGATATCATTGGCATCATTTCCGATAATCGTATTGGCGTTCGAAACAAAGAAATACCATCCGTGTTCATGACTCATCAATTGAATGTTTTAAGTGGAAGCACCTCTTGGTTAAGTTCTAAATTGCACCAAAGAATGCTCTCGAAATTTGATGAATGTTGGGTGCCGGATGTTAAAGATACCCCAAATTTAAGTGGCAGACTTGGGCATTTGAACACTGATTTTTCATTTATAAAACACATTGGTCCATTAAGTCGTTTCGAAAAAAAAGAGCTTGACCCGGTATATGATCTAATGATACTTTTATCTGGACCGGAACCTCAGCGAACTATTTTAGAGGATACATTATTTGCAGAACTGAAAGGGTTTCATGGAAGTATATTATTCGTCAAGGGGAAAATTCAAGAAAAACAGACCTGTAGCAAGAATGGGAAAATCACGACCTATAATTTCATGAATGCATCTGAACTCGAAATCGCCATTAACCAAAGTGACTTATTGCTATGCCGCTCGGGATATACTACCATCATGGATCTGGCTAAACTCGAAAAAAAGGCTTTTTTCATTCCTACACCTAGCCAATATGAACAAGAATACCTTGCTAACCGCTTGAAAAAATATAGAATAGCACCATTTAGCAAGCAAAAAGATTTTTCGATTGACAAATTAAAAGAAGTGAAGTATTATAACGGATTCAATACAATCAACAATACAATAAACTTAGGCGATTTATTCAATCTTTTCGAGCGTGAATGAAAACTCACTACCTACGCCTAATTCACTTTCAATATATATTTTTTCATCATGAGCCTCAATGATGTGTTTAACAATGGCAAGGCCTAGACCAGAGCCACCTACTTTTCGCGAGCCACTTTTGTCTACTCTATAAAAACGTTCGAATAACCTTGGAAGATGTCGTTTATCTATGCCTTCACCATTATCTGTAACACGAACAATGACCTTATTCTTGATCAGATTTTCTATACTAACCTCTGTCGTCCCATTTTTCTCGCCATATTTAATAGAATTATCTATAAGATTAGTTAGCACTTGCTCTATCCGCTCTCTATCCGCTCTTACCATTATTGGCTTTATATAGTCCGTATCAAAAATCAAGGTGATTTTCTTTTTGGTAGCCTTCATTTCGAGTAGATCAAAAACATTCTTTACCAATGCAACGATATCAAACTTTTCCAGATTCAAACTTAAATCACCGGTTTCCAATTTGGTGATCATATCTAAGTCACGCACAATATAGGTTAGGCGCTCAACCCCATTGCTTGCTCTTTTCAGATAATCTCGATTCACTTTCTCATCCTCCAATGCACCATCTAATAAAGTTTCAATATACCCTTGAACTGTAAAAAGAGGGGTTTTCAATTCATGCGATATATTCCCCATGAATTCCTTTCGGTATTGTTCCCTGACCTTAAGTGTTTCAATTTCCAATTTTTTATCGCGGGCATACTTATCGATCTCCTCGGTTAGCGTGGACATATCGGTAGTAATCTGTTGTTTTACAAACGACTTGGATTCGAGTAATGTCAGGTCGTCATATATTTTCTTGACGCGCTTGTAAATAAAATTCTGTACCCTATATTGGGTAATTACAAAAGAAAGAAAGAAGCAAATAATTGCAAACGCTGCGACGAGTAGATATTCGAGCTCGAAAAAGAAATACAAAAAAGCACCCAAGAAGAGTGTTAGGGAAATAGTAAGGTATAAAGCGGTTCTTAAAGCAAACCTATACGATCTTTTAAATTCTTGAGTCATTAGTCTACAAACTTGTAGCCAACACCTTTAATGGTCTTTATGCGTTTATCTCCGATCTTTTCACGTAGTTTCCTAATATGCACATCAATGGTACGACCACCAACGATCACATCGTTACCCCACACTTTATCCAAAATATCTTCACGCTTAAAGACTTTTCCTGGCTTGGACGCTAACAAAGATACTAATTCAAATTCTTTACGAGGAAGCGTGATTTCCTTTCCTTTTAAAACGACCTTATACCCATCTCTATCAATTATCAACTGGCCAATAGTTGTAATATTCGGGTTGGATTCATCTTCCCGTATTCTTCTAAGAAGTGCTTTGACTTTACTCACTAATACTTTAGGTTTTATTGGCTTTGTTATATAATCATCAGCGCCTGCGTCAAATCCGGCTAACTGAGAATAATCTTCACCCCGAGCGGTCAAGAATGTTATGATCACATTTTCAAGTCCCGATGACTTCCGTATCTGCTCACATGCCTCAATACCATCCATTTCAGGCATCATCACATCCAATATAATTAAATGAGGTTTCTCCTTTTTTGCTTTTGCAACACCTTCGCTTCCATTATTGGCGGTAATCACATTGTAGCCCTCGGTAGATAAATTATAGCCAACAAGTTCTAGAATGTCTGGTTCATCATCAACCAATAAGATCTTAATATCTCTCTTTTTCATATACTACATATACTAACTATAACATCGTTAGGGTAAAGATATAGTTATTCATGTGAAATTCGATTAAGTGAGATGGTTTCTTAACAATTAGGTAACGTGGGCTTTTTCCTGAATTAATCTTCAATACTTCAATGTTGTCTTGTTAATAAGATAAACTGTTGTTTTTCGCAAGATCAATCAATTCTCTTTATAGCTAGTTCTTCTTTTAGTCAAGTGCTTAATATAGAGCTCGTAGAGTCAAATAATAATTTAAATACCGCTATTTTTTTAATAAGACTTATTAAAGGCGAAATTCGACAATGATGACGTTAGTAATCAATTAATAGGGAACACTAATTAACAATAATTGAGAATAAAATCGATGTTATATCGATTTTATTCTCAATTATTGAATTTATATACT
>CBESOB010000155.1:0-6960 GCA_965530995.1 uncultured Flavobacteriaceae bacterium | reverse complement strand
ATCCGTCCGACCATTTAGAAATCTCGTCATAATAATATTATAGCTTTCTGCGCCACGATTCTCATCGTCGGCCTTAAACTGGATCATCACCTGGTTCTTTCCTTCATTTGGTAATAACTCATGATCTTTTGACTGGCCATCGATTTCAATGCCACTATTCGTTGATCCATATTGACCACCACCTTGTCGTTGTTCACCAAAGTACGGCAAACTCGCTTTTATATGATCGCCTCGCACTTCTAAATAATGCCCTGCGCCTCGCACATCGATTCTTGCCGCACTATTTCCTGTGTTTGGCAATAAAAGAGTATTCAATACTTTAGTTGTGGCCGCCGTATTGAAGGGCATGACTTCATCAATGTCAATTCTATAGGATTGGCTCTCTAAAACTTTTAGTAGCTTTTTGAATTCAACCGAATCACTGGCTGCTGTCGTAGGCTCAGCAGATTTGCAACTCACGCAGCACATGCTTAGACCAACTACCAATAACAACATGGTGAGCTTCATGGTATGTGTCTTTTTCATGATACTAAGATACCAACTAAATACCACAAAATCAATGGGTTTAACAGTCCTTTAGACCATTTAAAAAATTGATTTATCTTATTTATCGAAGATATTTTCACTATCGTAGATCAAGATTTTTTTCCAGAGTTTTGAAGATTCCTCTATGAATTGTTTATGTACTGGTTCTTCCTGATATCGGTCTTGAGCAGCCTTATCTTTAAAGGTCAGCAGTAAACTATAAGTATAACTATTATCAACAACATCACGATCCGTATTTGCCGGAACGCCAATATGCGTGGTCTGTATATTGACAGAAGCATTGATGAAACGCATTAAAGATGATTCAAAAGCCATCCTATCCTCTGTCCTATTCGGGTTGTGTAACCAAATATACACAGAATGTGCAAAATCACCTTGCGCCTTTACTGTATGGGTCTCGGTATTTGCCGTAGGTGATTCGAGAGAAACATTTTTATCGGGAGCCTCCTTGCAGGCTAGAAATGACATCAATACGACGAATAATAGACTTTTTTTCATAATACATATCTTATCAAGAACAAGATACTAAGAGAAAATGACCCAGCCCAACCAATACATGACGGATGAGGTGGAAAATCATTCATAATCCCTATACTTCACTTTGAAATATAGATTATTACCAAAACCCTTTATCACCTTATCTTCTATATCGTCGTCGGGCATTATAAACGCCATTTGATCTTTCCCAAGACTACCGATCATTGAAATCTCATCATGAATACCAAGAATTCCTGAATAAATTGGAGCAACCCGGTCTCTGACACCTACGACCAAATCTCCCGATTTTGGTTGTCGATCTATCAATTCGACCTTTATAAGATAGTTCTCACCATCAAGATCCAAATAGAGATAGGGCTTGAAAAATGGTCCTTCTCCAGTTGAAGGTTCTTCATACATAGCATAGCCCTCCTTATCGAATTGCTTGAGAATTAGTCCCAAAGCAATATCGCGGTAATTACTCTCATTGCCATAGCGTTCGAAATAATAGAGTAAGCCTTCAAAAAGATTCTCTTCATCTTTCGATATCTTCTTCCATACGTCATTTTCACTCATGTCTTCAGGAATATTTGAGCGGTCGTAGTTACTTTTGTAAATTCTTGTGTCCCAAGGCGGAATGACCACTGAAGGAGGTTCAACAATGGTTGCCGTATCAATCTTAATAGATTCTTTAATCTCATCGAGTTCAGTTACAATTGGTTTTATAGCTTCTTCAGGTGTAGGCCAAAATTTCCACACACCGAAAACAATCGCTATCACCGCAAGGGCTCCTATAAAGATCGGTTTCCAAGGTGTTTTCTTGTTGAAGGTCTTATGCACACTTCCCTCCTTCATGGGCGCACCATTAATGTCATTCACTAATAGTTGAACGGCATCATCATACTCTATGGTCGTAAAATCAATATAGTGCATGCGTCGCATGCTCAGTGGCACGGAACAGGGTTTGTATAGAATTGGATGAATCCGTTTACCGAGATCCAAGGCAAATCGCATTTCATTCTTCACATTGTCGGAGGCTGCAGAAGTTTCAGACAAGACAATGACCATATGATCATTGCTCATGATCTGTTCTTCCAAGGCATCATCCCAGTCGGCACCACTTTTCATGTGCTTGTCGAACCAGACTTCCAAGTCATGTTCAACCAAAGAGCTTATGAGACCTTCAACAAACTCGCGGTCTTTTCTGGAATAACTTATGAATACTTTTTTCTTGGCCATAATCGACGCGTGGAGGATTGATACTTTATCAAGGTACGGAATTAGTTGCAGGAAGTCCTTTTCTATATCTATAAGCAATGCCAATCACTTGCACATGTAGATTCACGGAATTCCGAATGAAATAAAACATCCGAAAACCCTAGCGTTTCTATATGGCCTTGAGTACTTTTGCACTGAATTAAAAGATCTTGTTTTATGGCTATCGATCATCTATTGTACGATTATTTAGTATCTGTTGGTATCACCGATGCAAACGCCGCGTTATTGAATATGATAGCATTATTACTAGGCTTCTTGATTATTGCTTTTTTGATTGATTCCATTCTTAAAAAAGTAATCGTCAGGCTCTTCAAGAAGTTTGCAGAAACCTCTGCGACCAACTTCGATGATATCCTGGTAAAAAACAAGATGCCACGAAATATCGCCCATATTATTCCATTGATCATTGCACTGGAGTTTACACCAACGATATTTGTCGACTTCCCCTATGTTGAAAACATCTTTGAAAAGGGGTTAAAAGTATTTGCCATTTTATTGATCCTTTGGATTGTCAGGAGTCTTTTAAATACCCTAAAGGATTTTTTCAAGACCCTACCGCGCTTAAAGGACAAGCCTATAGACAGCTTCATTCAAGTGTTTATGATATTTGCTTGGGCATTAGGCATCCTCTCTGCTTTTGCAATTATAACGGGCATAGAGTTCATTCAATTCTTGACTACGATTGGAGCAGCTTCAGCCATCATAATCTTGATATTTAAAGACACGATTCTCGGGTTTGTTGCTAGTATTCAAGTATCTATTAACGATATGGTGCGAATTGGCGACTGGATAAGCTTTGATAAATATGGCGCTGATGGCGATGTTATCGAAATCAATCTATCGACCGTAAAGGTCCAAAACTTTGACAAAACCATCACCACCATTCCGACCTATGCCTTGATTTCCGATTCCTTCAAGAACTGGAGAGGCATGGAAAGTTCAGGTGGTCGACGCATTAAGAGAGCATTGAATATAAAGTTGGATAGTGTTCATTATCTAACGAACAAAGAACTGGATGGACTGCAGAAAATAGATATCATTTCCACTTATTTAAAAACACGTCAATCTGATATTGAGGTCTATAACACGAAGAATTCCATTAACAAAGATTTGTTGCTAAACGGTAAGAATCTCACAAATATAGGGGTGTTTAGAAAGTATTTAGAAACCTATATCGAAAATCATTCCGGGACCAATAAAGAGATGACGATCATGGTACGACAATTAGCACCAACGACGCAAGGCATCCCTATCGAAATTTATGCCTTTAGTAGCGATAAACGTTGGAAAAATTATGAGTATATCATGGCCGATATCTTTGATCATATTATCGCTGCCGTGCCTTATTTCAACTTAGAGATCTTTGAGTTACCTAATAGTTCAAGTTTTATGGCGCCCAAAAGTTAAGATTTAGTAGCTACCAGCATCCAAATCACTTTATCCTTATCATTCTCCCATGTACCAATATTGTTGTCTTGAATCAGGTTCTTGAATCCCGCGCTCAACAATTCTTTCCTTACATATTTTGGGGACATGCTATGTGCGTCGGTCATAGCTTTTCTTGACTTGTCCCTGACTTTACGCTTTAGTTTTTCGATGATAATGATCCTACCTTCAGGTTTTAAGGCCTTTTTCATGTGTTCCAGAATCGTCGTATAATCTTCCATCTCATGGTAGGTATCCATAATAAAAACCACATCCAAGGTATTCTCTGGTAATTTTGGGTTGTCGTAATCGCCAAGAATCACAGTAACGTTCTCGAGTTTTCGGCTTTCCAGATTCTCAGTTAATCGTTCCAAACGGTCTTCCCTGACATCTACCGAATAGACCTTCCCTTCTGCTCCAACCCTATTTGCTAAATGAATGCTTAAATAGCCTTCATGACAGCCTATATCCGCCACATGACTTCCTTCTTCAACACCAGCACGCTCAAAGATATCGGTCACATTCATCCAAGTGTCGCGTTCTTCCCAATCATATTCAGAGTATTGCGCAAATCCTATCACTGGAAGTAATATAAAAAGTAGTAAATAAGGTCTCTTAAATGATAAATTCATAGCCACAAGATATGGAATTGCGTTATTTGAAGGACTTAAAGTTCTCTTAAATCATAAGCCTACTGCCTTTGCTTATTCGTAAATTGCCTTTAGGTCCATTTTAATGTGATGTTCAAAAAAGAAGTATTTATTTTCTTAAAGACAATCGTCTTAGTATTTATACTGGTCATTGCATTTTTGTCATACCTTATTATTACCCGAGATGACATAACGGCTTTGGATTTATTCAAGCAAGCGTTCAGCAGTCGCTCTTTCTATCTATTCGTAGTGTCTGTATCCCTTCTGGGTTACATCCTTTTCGTGATCATTAGGTATTTCACACGTGTCTATAAAAAACAAGGATCAAGAACAATGCTTATACAATTAGCCTTGCGATTTTTTGTGCCTATAACTCTCTTTTACGGGGGATTGAAATACCTAGTAGATAGTAACAGTCATGAGGCTTTCGACTTTACTTGGGACCATTCCATTGAGAACACCACAGGTTGCTCTAACGACTTCTTTGCCCTAGATGGTAAATTACGCGGCATGACCGTTTTTAATTGGCGTAGCAAAGATGAATTGGGATACGAAAACCTAGTAAGGAATAATATTGAGTGGGTGGCTATTGTCCCTTTCTTCTATCAAGAGGATGAAAAGTCGAGTGCCATACGTGTTCCAAGTGCTAATGAGCGATGGTCACGACGCGATTCTACCTTTGTTGTGAGTGCAAAACGTTTGAAGGACCGGAATATCCGGATCATGCTAAAACCACATTTGTGGCTAGGTGATGGATGGCGTTCAAATGTCAATCTAAATTCCGAAGAAGAATGGAAAACCTGGTTCAGTACGTATAGGCTAGGTATGCTGTATTATGCCAAAATTGCGGCCGACTGCGATATTGATCTATTGTGCATTGGTACGGAACTTAGGAGTTCCCTAAAAGCACAACCAGATCAATGGAAAAGCCTAATCACAGACATCAAGGCCATTTATAAAGGAAAACTCACCTATGCCGCCAATTGGGATGGTGAATATGAGCATATTGACTTTTGGGATGAGCTCGATTATATCGGTATACAAGGCTACTATCCGCTTACGGCTTCCAAGAATCCAGACCTACAGGATATTAAAACTGGATGGGATAAACATCTAAATGGTCTTGAGGAGCTTTCGGATAAATATGACAAACCCATTCTGTTTACGGAAATCGGCTATAAGAACGAAGCCGCGGCAACCATTCACCCTTGGGAATGGGGTGGTTTTTTCAGCATCTTATTCACTCAAAAATCAAATAAGACCCAACAACTCGCCTACGAAGCCCTTTACCAGACGCTATGGAACAAGGATTGGTTTGCAGGTACGTTTGTTTGGCAATGGGGTTCATCCGCGCGCCGTATCGATTTCACGCCTCAAGATAAACCAGCCCAGAATACCATAGCTAAATGGTATGGATCCGCTAACTAGGACCCGCTTGCAAATCCTTTAATAAGCGTTGAGCCGAAGCAGTCATATTTTTATAGCTTTTATACCCCCATCTTGAAAAAGGGATCAAGAACAACAGCATCACGGGTACATACCAATACCATAGATCCGCGTTATTGACAAAAAGATCCTTGTCATTGGCTATTTTACTGAAAACCGGAAGAATCAGCACCATTAATACAAAATTCAAGACTATTGCTATTCGTTGAAGTAGTAAGAAGTGTTTACGTCGTTTTGTAAAGTCGATCAAGGATTGTTTATAGGTGTTTTCAGAAATGTTGATTCCTTTCATATTATAAATGGACCTTAAAACAATGGAGGGAATGATGATCAAATATCCTATGACGATTATCCCACTAGTGAATAGATACCATGTATCTAGTTTACCAATATTAATGGCCAAGAATAAAGCCCCAATGAAGCAAATTACTGCTCCAGCTGATTCGAAACTACTTATTTTACCAATTTTATTCTTGAATTTTTGCTGTGTCATATCCATAATCAATGTATCTGTTAATTGTTTTTGATTCTCTAATTTATCGGTCATTTCAGACCAAACGGTTTGCATTTCCTCTAGTGTCATAGTCTTAGTTCTTAATTATTTGTTCTTTTAATTTTTTCTTTATTCTCGAGATTCTGGTACCGACATTACTCGCAGTAAAACCAGTGACTTCAGCTATCTCTTCATATTTCTTGCCTTCCAAAAGCAGCAGCATCAATCCTTTTTCAATGGCATTGAGCTGTTTTATATGATCATACACCAGCTTCAATCGAATCTCAAATTCGTCATCGTAACTATCCGTTTGCTTTAGGAAAAGATGTTCTATATCTACCTTCTGCCCTTCTCGTTTTTCTTTGCGCCATTGTGTAATAGCTGTATTTAATGCCACTCGATAGATCCAAGTACTCAGTTTGGAATCACCCTTGAATGTGTCAAAGTATTTCCAGAGCTGGTAGACCATATCCTGATACAGATCATTCATATCGTACGACCCATTAGTATACATCCTCGCGATCTTATAGATAATGCCTTCATTATCCTTGATCACTTTTACAAACTCAGATTCTTTGGTTGTCAAATATTCATTTATTGAATTAATTAATCAATCAGCCGATGAATTTTGTTTGAAATTACTCA
>CBESOB010000154.1:0-7001 GCA_965530995.1 uncultured Flavobacteriaceae bacterium | reverse complement strand
CTCGGCGTTTTGCGCTGCTTCTACTTGTTCTTGCTCGGCGTTTTCTCTCGCTTCAATAGCTTCTGGACTGTTTGATTGCTGCCATAGCATATACATTAAAATTGCGCCTATCAGTACGAATCCGATAATTGAATTTAGATCTAATTTCTTTTCTTCCATATTGTATGAGTTTCCCCCAATTATATCAGGAGAGGATACACTTTAATCAAAAAGTCATCCAACAATTATTTTTGTGCCATACTGACACTCTTTTTTTTATTTGAATAATCCAATGCAGCTTTAACGAAAGCCACGAATAGTGGGTGTGGATTGGAAACAGTACTCTTGTACTCTGGATGGTATTGAACACCAATGAACCATGGATGGTCGGGTAACTCTATGATTTCAACTAGGCCAGTTTCAGGATTCAACCCTGATGCTTTCATTCCCCCAGCTTCAATTTGCTCTTTAAAAGTATTATTGAATTCAAAACGATGCCTATGTCTTTCTTTTATATTCTTGACCTTATACACTTTTGAAACAAGGCTATTCTCTACTAATTCACAATCCCAACTGCCTAGACGCATGGTTCCTCCCTTTTGCGTAATGGCTTTCTGTTCCTCCATTAAAGCAATGACTGGATATGGCGTTTGCTCGTCCATCTCAGTTGAATTCGCATCTTTCAATCCTAGGACATTTCGAGAATACTCTATAACCGCCATTTGCATACCTAAGCATATTCCTAAAAAAGGAATGTTATTTTCCCGTACAAATCGAATAGCAGATATCTTACCTTCAATACCACGTTCTCCAAATCCAGGTGCCACTAATATTCCGTCTAAATGGCCTAATTTAAACTTCGTGTTATCCTCATTCAAATATTCTGAATGAATGGATTCTACCTCAACTTTTACTTCATTTTCTGCACCTGCGTGTATGAACGATTCTAAAATTGACTTATACGAGTCTTGTAACTCAACATATTTACCTATAAGACCTATGGTTATGTGCCCCTTAGGATTTTTATGTCTTTTCAAGAACTCATTCCATCTCGTAAGGTCAGGAGTCGAACTTTTTAGTTCCAGTTTCTTTAAAACTATGGTATCCAGGCCTTCATCTAGCATCATGTTAGGCACATCATAAATTGTAGATGCATCGATAGATTCAATGACCGCTTCCTCCCGAACATTACAGAATTTAGCAATCTTTGCTCTTAACTCCCTTGGTAATTCATGTTCTGTACGACACACGAGGATATCAGCTTGCACACCGCTTTCCATTAAGGTTTTTACACTATGCTGAGTCGGTTTTGTTTTCAATTCGCCTGCCGCGGACAAGTACGGAATTAGTGTAAGATGTATGGCAATGGCATTATGTTCCCCCAGATCCCATTTTAATTGTCTCACTGCCTCAATATATGGCAAGGATTCAATATCTCCCACAGTTCCTCCAATTTCTGTAATTACGATATCGAAATCACCAGAATTTCCTAATTTCTGGACACGTTCTTTTATTTCATCGGTGATATGAGGAATCACTTGTACTGTCTTTCCTAAAAATTCACCACGTCGCTCTTTTTCAATGACACTTTGATAAATCCTTCCTGTCGTAACATTATTTGCCTGAGAGGTCGGTACATTCAAGAAACGCTCATAATGGCCTAAGTCCAAATCGGTTTCTGCGCCATCATCCGTCACATAGCATTCGCCATGTTCGTATGGATTCAAAGTCCCAGGATCAACATTTATATAAGGATCTAATTTTTGAATGGTGGTTCTGTAACCTTGTGCTTGAAGTAATTTAGCCAATGAAGCTGCGATAATACCTTTACCGAGAGAAGAGGTTACACCTCCTGTTACAAAAATATATTTAGTAGTCATGTTGCGCCGTTAAACGCAGGCAAATTTAGTGATTTTGATTGTAACTTTGAGAACTAATTTAGGATTTGTGAGACTTTGGGAATTGCTGCTGGATATTCCTTACGATATACTCTAGCCCATTGACTTTTAACTCATAGACTGTAGTCAGCATTTGACCTAATTTTCCCTTGGGAAATCCTTTATTATGATACCATACCACATAATACTCTGGCAAATCAATGAGAAACCTGCCTTCATACTTGCCAAATGGCATTCTAGTATGTGCAAGGTCTATCAAGAATTGTTTGTCTGGTTGAAGAATCATTATTACATTGAAAATATTATGAGAAAATCCATTGATAATCCATACTACAATATATTCATAATTTTTATATGTGGCGTGATCTGCTGGATAGCGTCTATCAATAGTATTAAATTCAGTGCAAATATAGGAGCCTTTGTGTTTATTTATTTACCTCTAATTTTCACGGGAACAGTGATCTTTCTCTACCTTTTATCGAGACTTTTCATTAAACGCTTTAGCTGGGTCCTGACGGCTGTTGGAGGGTTGTTACTCCTCTTAATAGGAGGTTTCACTTTTCTAGGACTCATTTATAATTAGATAGTCTTTCTAATTCGTCCTTAACATATAATTGCCACTTTTTCTGGGATTCTACATCCATGGAGAAGTTACTCTCCGAATCGTACAATTCTTGCATTATTTCCAAATCCTTGTTGGTTTTATCAACTAATTGATTCATTTGCGATTTAATGTTCAATGTGAAATTAGAATCTGTGATACTTTTTCGAAGTTTTCGAGCATTTAGCTCTGTTATATCAAAATGAAGTTGCTCATGGGCTAATACAATCTCATTTACCTTCTCTGGCTTATACCAGGATCTAGCAGGATAGAAGTGTGCTATGACACTTACTGAATAATCCAATAAATTCGTAGAAGATGTCCTAGCGGAAAAACTAGAAGAAAGTCCAGATGCTGTTATGGCTACCGCATCCGAATCTTCTTGTGGTTCACCTACAAAATCAGACCAGCTCAGCCTATAGTTAGCATCCCAAACCAATTGATTTTCGGATGCAGGGTGTATTACTAATAAAAAAATCGTGATAAGTAACTTGTGCACTTAATTCCAGTTAAATGTAATTTCTTTTTCTATATCTGGATGTAGGCTATAATGCACAGGACATGTATTTGCCGTTTTCTCCAGTATCTTTCTTGTTTTACTGTCTGCCTCAAAAGGAAAATCAAGGATAACTTCAATTTTAGAGATGCGTCTTGGATTAGATGCCATAAACTTTGTGACCTCAGCACTGGTGCCTTTCATATCAAGTCCCATATCTCTTGCTTTAATACCCATGACAGTGATCATACATGTTGCCAATCCGTTGGCAACTGTATCTGTAGGTGAAAACGCCTCACCTTTACCATTATTGTCTATTGGTGCGTCCGTAATGAATTCGTCGCCTGATTTTAAATGCTTATTAGAAGCTCTCAAATCGCCTAGGTAAGTTACTTTCGATGTCATATACTATTGGGCTTCAACCAACCTTAAATTATCATATTTCACAATATATGCCGCTTCATTGTAATAGCCTCCAAAGAGTTTTTTCTTATAATTGAACTTGTTCTCTACATACTCGGTCTCCAGATCATAAGTCGTGCTTTCAAAAAGGGTTTCCTTAAAAGATAATCTCAACAAAATATCCATGGTCAAATCAAAACCGCGAACGGCATATTTACTGGGAGAAATACCCTTATTGGCGTTCTTGTATTTTTCTACGAAAGAATTCATAGTATCTTCATCATAATTTTTTTGAACGGATGGGAAATGGAATTTTAAATTCGACAAGCTCACATTCCTGATATTTTCTCCTTCAAAAGCGGGGTTCATATTCGTGGTCATCAATACAATCTCGATCTCCTCTTCAATATTGATCAATGAATTAAGCATACTTGATACATTCGCCACAAAACCATCATCTTGAGTTTCTAAGAACACTACATTTTTTCCTGGTTTGAGAACATCTTCAAAATCTTCCACTATAACATAAAAAGCATCATTTTCATCTTCTTTGTCTTTTCTTGAAAATATTTGCTTTGCTGTTGCAAATTTACTCTTCAATATATTACTAATGCCTATATTCTTAGAATCGGACACGATCACCACTTTCTGCACCAAACTATCCTTGGAAACAAATTCAATGATCTTGTTTCGAAGCAAATCGTCTGATGGTCTAGTCTGAAATGCATTTTCATATAATTGAACCTTATCAACTATTGGTGAAATAACGGGAACATTATCTCTCTTTAACTCTGAAGCGGCTCTATTAAAGTTCTTTACGAACAAAGGTCCTATGACTGCATCAACATCTGAAAAATCATTGCGATCTATAATGCTCGTCACTTCATATTCTTGATTTTTAGTATCGTAAACATCTAATTTTATTGAAATCCCTAGCTGCTTCGCCGAATCCAATGCTATTAAAACTCCTGAATAAAAATCAAGCGACACATTTAAAGAACGTCTGTTCTTGATTCGTCTCTTTGCTTCATATACAGAATCAGGATTGATTCTATCCAACTCAAACGGGAGCATGACTACCAAATGTTTCGTGTCAAAATTATTGATACTATCCCTTAAACTGAATTTGCCAGATGTATTAACACCAGATGACAAAAGCATGGTGTCCTTTGGGACTCTCAAGATCATACCATCTTTAAGGCCACTGTCCTTAAGTTCTGGGTTGAGTTCTTCTAATTCCTCCTTGGTCAATCCTAACTTGATTTTCAATCTATAAAATCCTTCTTTAGGTAAAACCTTATAATATCCTGACGTATCATCAACAGTTCGCAACATATTATCTGCGATGTTAGGCACAGTAACAACTTGTCCTTCCACCAAGGTATCGCCCAGATCAGGATTCAAGATTTCTAAATCTTCAACAGAAATCCCGAATTTGTAGGCAACTCTCCATTTCCCTTCTCCCTTTTCTACGGTATACTCTTGAATGGTATTGTCAACGACTTCGGTCTTTCTTACTTCCTTGAAAATTGGTATTTGTAACTTATCACCTTTTCTAAGATTCTCCGCATACAACCATTTATTGTATTTCTTGATATCATCTTCGGTCACATTGTACTTCTTTGAAAGACTATACAATGTTTCCTTGCGTCTTACCTTATGCCTTTTAAAGTCTTCTAATTCCTGGGTAATAGTCACAATGGTGTCTGAATTCACTGATGCCACCTTGGTCTTAGGAATGATCAATATTGCACTTGGTCTCAATCCTTGTCTCGTATCTGGGTTAAGCTGATAGATTTCGAGAGGCGTGACCTTGTACAATTTAGAAATCGAGATGATAGTCTCTCCTTCTTGCACTTGATGTGTCTTATATTGTTGCGCACTTGAAGCAAAACTCACAAGTAACACTAAACTAAATGTAATGAATAGTCTTTTCATTTTTATATGCCTTCTTCTATTTGAGATTCCTTTTTTCAAAGGAATTTGTTATTCCCACTCTATGGTGGCTGGCGGTTTTGAACTGATGTCATACACCACTCTATTAACGCCTTTTACTTTATTTATTATATCATTCGAGGTCTTTTGCAAGAACTCATAGGGCAAATTGACCCAATCTGCGGTCATGCCATCTGTACTTTCTACTGCTCTCAGCGCAACGCACTTTTCGTAGGTGCGCTCATCACCCATAACTCCTACACTCTGCACTGGCAATAACATTGCTCCTGCTTGCCATACTTGATCATATAAACCCCACTCACGTAATCCATTGATGAATATCGCATCGACCTCTTGCAAAATACGAACTTTTTCGTTCGTAATATCTCCTAATATCCTAATGGCCAAACCTGGACCGGGAAAGGGGTGTCGTCCTAATAAGCTCTTTTCCATATGCATGGAAGCGCCAACTCTTCTAACCTCATCCTTGAACAACATTTTTAAGGGCTCTACTATTTTTAATTTCATGAAATCCGGTAATCCACCAACATTATGATGACTCTTGATCGTTGCACTCGGCCCTCCTGATACCGAAACACTTTCAATTACATCGGGATAAATAGTGCCTTGCGCCAGCCATTTCACATCTTCAATATGATGGGCTTCATCATCAAAAACTTCAATAAACGCATTGCCAATAGCTTTACGTTTTTTCTCCGGATCACTTAATCCTTTTAGGGCATCCAAAAAGCGTGCCGAAGCATCAACACCTTTTACATTAAGCCCCATACCTTTGTATTGTTCCAGTACCTCTGAAAATTCATTCTTTCTCAATAAGCCATTATTCACAAAAATACAATAGAGGTTTTTGCCTATTGCTTTATGCAATAACATGGCGGCCACAGAGGAATCCACACCTCCCGACAAGCCTAATACTACCTTGTCATTTCCCAATTGTTCTTTTAGGGTCTCCACTGTTTCTTCAACAAACGAATCTGGAGTCCAGTCTTGATTGATACCAGCGATATGCACCAAAAAATTCTCCAAAAGCTGTTTTCCATCGGTTGAGTGATATACCTCTGGATGGAATTGAATAGCATATGTATCTTCACCACCGATCTTAAAAGCCGCATTCTCAACATCATGAGTACTCGCTAGTAGTTCGCCATTAGTAGGTAATTGTTTTATAGTATCACTATGACTCATCCAGACCTGCGACCCTTCAGATATCTTATTGAATAATTTACCTTTTTTGATAAATGATAATTTGGCTCGACCATATTCCCTTGTATTGGACTCAGCGACCTGACCACCAACAAAATGCGCGAGGTATTGTGCTCCATAACAAATACCCAATAATGGCTTTTTACCTCTAATGGCAGACAGCTCTGGATGAGCTACATTATCGCCTCTTACCGATAATGGACTTCCGGACAAAATCACCGCATTAAAACTATCAATGTCCTCTGGTGGATGATTGAATGGATGTATCTCCGAGTAGATGTTAAGCTCTCTAACGCGTCGGCCGATGAGCTGTGTGACTTGTGATCCGAAGTCTAGGATAAGTACCTTGTCATGTTGCATGCGCAAAAGTACCATATAATTAGAAATGTCAAAAGTAGATTAGCAAGATTAATTTCAAAGGATATAAACAATTTATTTAAACTTTAAAATTACCTATGAATGTGGG
>CBESOB010000153.1:0-7117 GCA_965530995.1 uncultured Flavobacteriaceae bacterium | reverse complement strand
TTCTTATTAAAGAAAAATTATTTACCACTTACCCATTGGAATGAGTAACATATAGCAAAAAATGCTAACTAAAAAAAGTGTTGTTTTTTAGAAAACAGAGGTTATAAACTCTCTTTTTTACAGTATCAATTGGCTGGGTTTAATATGCCATTGTCCCAAAATACCAACGTATTATTATCTGTTCTTTGTATAATATTAGGATTAGGTGAAGCCTCGCTACTTGGATAAAGAAAGGTTCTTGGGAATGGACCAGTAAATTCCGCCATGTGTCTTTGTAATGCTCTAGGATATCCCGTTCTCCTGATAAAATTAAAAGCGTCAGCTCCACCTCCATACATGGCAATAAAATATTGCTCTCCTAAGAGATCCATTTTGTCTTTTTCAATCGGGAATCCAAATCCGTCTACTCCTGAAGACATGGAAGCCGCATTAAATTCAGTAACTCTGTCGGCAATAAAATCAGACACTGTTGTGGCATTGGGAGCCTGTGACATATCTGTACCTGCATCTAATGCCCCAAATCCCATTACTTTATCAATTGATTTTGTGATTCCGGCTTCAAAGTGAGTTGCAGCCAAACCAGTATTACCTAAGTGTAAATTAGCTTCCGCTTTCATGAAATCTACAAAGGAAGCCAGCATGATTGGCTCTATACCTGCACCAGCACCACCAGAACCTAGCGAAACTTGTTGACCAATGTCAGGAAAATCACCTACATAAGGGAAAGCATCTGGGGTTGCATCAAAACTACCGGCTGCAGGATAAACACCAATAGCTGTTCTATTGAAGTTATCTGGTGGAATCCCACCGCCATTCCCATGCATTCTTCCCCAATACCCTAAGTGTAAAAAACACCATGTATTTTCATCAGGGGTAAATTCTAAATGTGCTGGCAAACCATAACAATTATCGCTATCATCATAGGAAATATAAACTGTTCCCGCTTGATAAACAGGGCCAATTAACCCTAACACATCCTCAAAAATGGCATAGTTTACAGGTGCTCTCCATTTTTGCCTATAGAAGTAATAACGTCTTCTTGGGTCAGTATCATCTGATAAGTCACCAAATTCTCCAACCATAAGATCCATAAGCCAATTACTTCTATAATTGCCAGCACCAGAAGGTGTATAATCAGCTGCGTAATCTGGATGGCGAGTATCTGGACTAAACGCATTTGTTCCATATTTAAATGCCAAATCATCGTCATTATTATCTAGTACATTTGTGGCACTTATGACTTCTGAATAATTACCAACGGTTAAATTAAACCGCATCTTAAGGGTATTTGCAAATTTTATCCATTTAATAGTATCACCATCATAATAAAAGTCAGCTGCAGTTTCTGCCAGAGCATCGTTTAAATTTTCTTTTGCCTCTCCCAATAGTTCGAATGCAGCATTGTAAACATCCTCGTCATCGTCTAATTCTGGTAATGGAAATTCCGTTGGATTGTTTGCCTGAGAATATACAATATCTCCTAAAAAATCAACTAACAGCATCATAAGATGAGCCTGCATTGTTTTGGCAATGCCAAGATGAAATGATAGATCCCTTTCTATATTCGGGTTATCATGTAATGCCTGAAGGTTAGCGATATCAGGAATTATACCACTATATAAGTTTTCCCAAGCGCCGTTTAAAGTTCCGGATCCCAAACCGTCAAAATAAGTAGCGCCTCTGAATTGACCAAGTCTAGATAAATTTTCACTGTTATTATTTAAAGAAGTTATTGCACTCAAATAATTCAACTGTATGGCATTCAGTAACAAATCCGGATTTGCTTGATTGTCCGATAATGCATTCGGATCCACTAGCATTTCTAACTCCAAAGTCTCACAAGAATAATAAAAAGTAGTACTTGCAATAATCGCCAATAATAAATATTTGTATTTATTTTTCATAAAAAAAACACATTTACAATTTCTATAAGCTCCTCAATAAGAGCACCATAACCATAAGGTTAAAAATAGTGATAAGTGAAATCGCAAAAGTTTAGTTCTACAATGATAAATCAGGAGGAAAAGAAATAATCTTATTGAAAGATACAAAATTAAAATTGGGGATGACGAAGCCATGTTCATCGACCAGGACTTTTACGTGCCTTGGAATACGGAATGCCGCCTACATCTGGCATTGGTATCGGGATTGACAGACTCACCATGTTCATGACCGATAGTACATCCATCCAAGACATAATTTCAATCCAACTTCTGGGGTCCTTGAGAGTTATAATGTATAAGCCAGCGCTCATTCTGTATGGACTTATAAATGATCTCATAATTAAACCCATCTTCCAGTAAATCCTTCATAGTTTTTGCCATTAGATGAAATTCTTCTAATGAATCGTTCACTTTTAATATATTATATAGAGAATTAGCAGGAATGGCCATACCTTTTTCCAAAGATGAATGAGAAAAATGCTTTATGCTGTCCAACTCCGGGACTAAAATGACAAAGAATTTATACATACTATTATCATAATCATTTAAATTGTAAGTCGTGTCTTTATAGGTTAGCTCTACCGATTCAATTATAGCCGGCCCTATGCCATGATTCTCCATATTTAACTCAAAGACTGGAACAGCCGAATTAGTTGTGGTAGTAACTGCCAAATAAGGCAAAATAGAAAGATTGTTCTGCTCGCGCATTAAATTAGTTTGATAGACAAAAATGAGTAAAGTGATAAAACTCATACTCATTGCTGAGATACTAAGCACTTTTTCAGATTTCCATTTAATCTTTGACATACCGGTTTTATTTGAATCCTAATTCAAATGTAGTAAAAATCTTAAGACAATTTTGAGTAACAAAAGTTAGGACAAAGGCATGAAAGGTTCAGGTAAACTGGGGTTGACCAAGGTTACCAAAACCCATGACGCATTGATGGTTGCCCTTCAAGAATAATGACTTGTCATGCTGAACTCGTTTCAGTATCTCACAATAAACTCAAAGGATTTACTTAATTGTAAACCCTTTTTTGTTGTATTCTAAATATTTATAAAATCTCTAATATGTTATATAAAAATTGTAGAACAAACCTTAACCTAATATCTTTATATCATTAGATATTAAATCTAACTATGAATAAGCTTCTTCTAACCACCTGTTTTTTTATATTTTCAAACACTTTATTAATTGGTCAATCTACTGAAAGACCTTCTTTTCAAGCAGGAAAATTGCAAGAAAATATAACTTTAGATGGTATTCTGGACGAATCTGATTGGCAAAATGCACCTATATTACAAGATTTCTTAACTACAGAACCTATAGAAAAAGGCACACCATCATCGGCTACATTAGTGCGCGTAATAGCTAATGAAAAGTTTGTGATTTTTGGTATCGAGTGTAAAGATGCTAATCCTAATGAAATAGTCAAGTTTTCTAAAATTCGAGATGCAGATATCTCAAATGAAGATCATATAAAACTGGTAATTGATCCATTTCTCGATGGGCAATCGGGATATATTTTCGCTGTAAATGCTTTTGGAGCTCGATACGATGCATTAGTTTCTAATCGAGGAGAATCTGAAAATGAGGATTGGGATGCCATTTGGGAAGCTGAAGTAACAATTAATGATGATGGCTGGACATCAGAAATTCGTTTACCTATACAAAGCATAAATTTTAAAAAAGGGCAAACATCATGGGGATTTAATGTAGAACGACGCATTCAAAGAAATCAAGAAACGATGAGATGGGCCAATGTACAGCGCGACCAATGGTTTATTCAAACCAGTAGAGCTGGTCTTTTGACTGGGTTACCTGAGTTTAATTATGGTTTAGGTCTTAATATAAGACCTTCGATAGTAGGCAAATTGAATAAAATTGGCGCTGATGCCGATTATGATTTTAAATTAGAACCTAGTCTAGATATTAGCCAACGTATTAGTCCGAATGTTTTGGCTACAGTAACAGTAAATACTGATTTTGCCGAAACGGAAGTAGATACCAGACGAACAAATTTAACGCGATTCCCACTTTTCTTCCCTGAAAAAAGAACCTTTTTTCTGGAAGGCTCCGATATATTCGAATTTGGTTTTGGCACTGGTAGAAGCACAGTATTACCATTTTTCAGTAGAAGAATTGGTCTTTTTGGCAATAGCGAAGTTCCTATACTTGCAGGAGCAAAGATAAATGGAAGGTTAGGCAAAACTGCTTTTGCTGGATTAGCAGTGCGGACCAAATCTTTCAATGAAGACGGACAAGCTTATAAAGCTACTAATATGGGTGTTATGCGTGTAAGACAAAATGTATTTAAAGAAAGTTCTGTTGGTGTTATTGCTTCAATTGGTGACCCAATAAGTCGTGATGGCAGCTATATGTCTGGCATTGACTTTACGTATCAGACCACCAGATTTAATGGCGATAAGAATTTTATTGCCGGAGCTTGGGCATTATATACAGATAGAGAAGATCTAATGGGTGATAGATCTGCATTTGGGTTTAAAATTGATTACCCAAATGACTTATGGGATGTCGCTGCCGTATACTCAAGGATTGGCGAGCAATTTGATCCATCTTACGGATTTGTCCCACGAAAGGGAATTCACTATATGCGACTTGGCGGAACTTATGCGCCAAGACCAGAATGGTCGTGGGTACGTCAAATGCGTCATCAACTTTTTGCGACATACATTCGAGGTCTTGATGGAAATTGGCAATCTTATAGTGTATTTACTGCACCAATAAACTGGCGATTAGAAAGTGGTGATCGGATAGAGTTTAATATAAGGCCTGCAGGCGAAAATATTCTAATCCCATTTGAAATCGCAGAAAATGTAACTATCCCAGAAGGAGAATACCACTTTATGCGCTACCGATTAGAAGCTGAAATTGCGGCTAAGCGAAAACTAAGCGGGCAAGCTTCATGGTGGTTTGGCACTTTCTATGAAGGTTCTTTAGACGAGTTAGAATTACAATTAAATTGGAATCCAACGGCTCTATTGGGTTTCGAATTTAATGGCATTCGAAATATAGGTCGTTTACCATGGGGAGATTTTGATCAAACACTTGTTGGCTCGCGTGTGAGGTTTAATGTAAATTCGGATCTGCAATTAAACAGCTATATACAATATGATACTAATAGTCGAAATTTAGGCGCAAATGTCAGGGTGCATTGGATATTTTCACCGCTAGGCGATGTCATTTTTGTAATAAATCATAATACCATTAATGACCCTACAGAAAATTGGGTCTTACAGAATCAGCAAATATTATTGAAGGTTAGATACAATTTTAGATTGTAGCAGATAGTTCATTGATTCGTCACTTAATTATAATTCGTTAGCTTTATAGTATCTAATCCATTATCAGACATTATGAAAGCAATATTTACATTTTGTATCTGCACCCTATTAACAATTTCAAGCACCTTTTCTCAAACGACACTAAATCCTGCTCCCGACCGACAAGAAGGAGAAGGCGAAGGGCCTTTTGAACGATTGATCATTCGAGGAGCCACCATTATTGATGGCACCGGAGCTCCACCTCGAGGTCCTTATGACATTGTAATTGAGGGGAATAAAATTGTTCAACTTGTAAATGTTGGCGTTCCAAATGTGCCTATCAAAGATGATAATCGTCCGCAAAATGCCACCAAAGAAATAGACGCACATGGTGCTTATGTGATGCCTGGTTTTATCAATTTGCATGCACACGTGGGCGGTGCTGCCAAATCCCCAAATGCTGAGTATCCTTTTAAATTATGGATGGCTCATGGTATAACGACAATAAGAGGTGTTCCAGCGGCTAATGTGGCTTGGACCCAGCGTGAAAAAAAGCGTAGTGCTGAAAATAAAATCGTTGCTCCCAGAATAATAGCATTCCATACCTTAGGGCAAGGTGAAGCATGGAAAGACGGTTCTGTTTTTACTCCCGAAAAAGCAAGAGAATGGGTTCAATGGGCAGCTAAACAAGGGGTCGATGGCCTGAAATTCTTTAATCATGATCCGGCAGTTTTAAAAGCGGCCATTGATGAAGCCCACAAACACGGCATGGGAACCGTGGCGCATCTTTCACAACTTATGGTTGCCGAAACAAATGTGTTGGAAGCAGCGCGATTAGGCCTAGATAATATGACGCATTATTATGGTTTATTTGAAGCCTTATATAAAGATGAAAGCATTCAGCATTGGTCTCCCGACTTCAATTATAATGATGAACAACATCGCTTTAGTCAAGTTGCTTATAATTGGGATAAGATTCATCCGCGAGGCAGTGAACAATGGCAAGCCCTTATTGATGAATTTCTAGAATTGGATTTTATTATTGACCCCACCATGACAGCATATCTGGCAGGTCGTGATGTTATGCGAGAACGTGACGCCGAATGGCATAAAGACTATACACTACCGTCGCTTTGGGATTTTTACACACCTAATCGAGAAAATCATGGTTCTTATTTTTTTAATTGGACCTCCTGGGACGAAATCGCATGGAAAAATTTCTATCAAGTATGGATGTCCTTTCTCAATGATTATAAAAATGCAGGTGGACGTGTTACCGTAAGTGATGATGCCTCCTTTATTTATAATCTCTGGGGGTTTGGTTATATAGAGGAAATGGAATTACTGCAGGAAGCTGGCTTTCATCCTTTAGAAGTGATTAGAGGTGCTACACTTCACGCAGCACAAGCCATTTTTGAACCAAAGGGTAAGCCCATTGAATTTGGGGTCATTCGCCCTGGTTTATTAGCAGACTTGGTGATTGTGGACGAAAATCCAATTGAAAACCTGAAAGTACTCTATGGCACTGGGTTTTTACGCTTGAATGATGAAACTGGTAAATTGGAAAGGGTTGGCGGCGTTAAATACACCATCAAGGATGGTATTATATATGATGCCGTAAAGCTACGAGAAGATATACGAAACATGGTTAAAAATCAAAAACAGAACTAGGGATAAAGCATGAATGGACTAAATAAACAAGGTTTAACAAAAGTGACTAAAGCCAAAGATGGGCAAATTGTTAACTTAATTGAATAGAAATATCCGGATATTGAAACTACTTAAATACCTCAAGATTTCGTTATTTGTCGCATTTGTCCTATTACTCCTTATTCATTTCATTTTTAAGGATCGAGGGTATTATCTAGCGGTTATATTCAATATTTTTT
>CBESOB010000152.1:0-7165 GCA_965530995.1 uncultured Flavobacteriaceae bacterium | reverse complement strand
TAGTGTCTTGTGTCTTGTGTCTTGTGTCTAGTGTCTTGTGTCTTGTGTCTAGTGTCTGCCTTAACTACTGCCGTAGTCTTTCATTTACAAATGATTCTATCTATCTTTTCATTGAGATTAATTGGTTATATTTATAGGTATACTGCGGCGTTTTGTAATAATTTTATCTCGGAACGTCACCAACATTTTAAGTATGACCGATATTTTCTTAAGTTACTCCCATGAGGATGAGGAGCGCATTAAGCCACTTGTTGCAGCCCTCGAAAGTCAAGGCTGGTCAGTATTCTGGGATCGGCATATTCCTGCAGGCCAAACATGGCGCACCTATATCGGGGAAGCCCTCGAAAACGCAAAATGTGTCCTTGTCGCTTGGTCACATAATTCCATCGCTTCAAAATGGGTCACCGAAGAAGCCGATGTAGGGCAAAAACGCGGTAATCTTATTCCTATTTTCATAGATGCCGTAGAAATACCCATTGGCTTTCGTAGTATCCAAGCCGCAAATCTCTCCGATTGGAAACCCGATCAAGAGTCTCCGAATTTCAACGCGTTGATAAATGACATCCGCAACGTATTGCATTCTACTGAGACGGCACCTATAGCACCCCAAGAACCAAAACCGGATCCTATCGTGGTAGATAAGAAACCGATTGCCGTTCCAACCAAAACACCGAGGAATATCGCATCTTATAAGTGGCTGGCACTTGTACTCATTGTCGCAATAGGCGGCTATCTGGCTTACCAAAATTGGTTTGCGAATAGCGCTGATGAAGAGCCGGCACTTTCCGGTTTGGTGTTTGCCACTAGGATCGAGGCCAATGGACAAGCATTGGATCCAGGCACTACTTTTTCGCAGGACATTACGGATCTATATGCTGTGTTTCTTAAGGACAAGGCACCTCCAGGTATGACCATCAATGCCGATAACCCTGTTGAAGGTACCTATTATTCGTACCTAAACGTTATTGATACGACCGATATCAGTCGGATTGGATGGCGCTGGATTAAGGATGGTAAGCAGGTAAATACCCATGAAAGGAATGTGGAGATCAACGAAAACTATTGGCTTCAATACTGGGATTATGATGGTGCAGGTATTTTTGGTGGTAAATTTAGTCCTGGCACATATACCATTGTGATCCTACTGGATGGTAATCCGGCGATGAGTTCTAAACTCGTTATAGAGCCATTGCCAGTAACTGAAGAGTAAGTCTCCTATTTCTTCAACTCCAACTTCTCTGCAAAATAGTCGCAGAAGTCTTTCATCGTGGCGGTCATTTTTTCGTCTTGCGTCGCCCGATTAAACGTGTCGCTCATAGCCACAAGGGTCTGGTGAAAGAACTGCTTCATCTCATCTACGGGCATGTCCTTGGTCCAAAGGTCGATACGCAGGGTTTCTTGCGCCTTACTATCCCAAACAGAGAGCATCATGGCCTTGGCCTCTTGGTCGGTAATACCGCCGTCTTCCGCCGTCCAATTCAATTTTTCTGGGATGCGGTTGTCGTCCAATTCTATAGTGAGTTGAATCTTGGATTGGTGTGTCTCTGCCATTATTTGCGTGGTTTGAAATTAGAGTCCTTGAAAATGGTTTCGCCGTCGGTGATCAGCATACGTTTCAATGTGCTATCGGTCTTATCCATATAAGCGCGTACGATCTGCCAACCGATGTATTGCCCCAGTCTCCCTGGTGATTCTCCATCCAGCTCCAAATAGAACTTCGAAAACGGAGCGGGATTGATGAAGCGTGCTGGTAATTTAGAATCGGTGCTAAACAACAATTCACGATCCACAAAATAACGCCAGATCTCGCTTTCGTTCTCCTGTGCCCATGCCAGTTGTTCTTTGCTATAGCCTATACGTAGCTCCTCTGGTTTGAACGGGATCACCCTATCGGTGACATATAACAGTTTGCCATGGTATATCATCTCTTCGAGCAAGGTTTTGGTCTTAGCTTGGTAAGCGTATTTCTTGGCGTATTCCTGGGCCATATCCGGGAGGATCTGGTCTTTCTTGAAATTCTGCCTTAGGTATTTCTGAATGCCGCCATAGAATTCATGGTCCTCGCCCAGATACGTGTCCAAAGCGATCAAGACTATGGTATCGGTGACAATGACCTTATTCCTATAATCTACTTCTGAGGTGACTGTAATGATCCTAGGATCCTTGGTTTCAGGGAAATAATAGTGTAAATGCTGGAAGAGTTGCTCCAACTCGCCTTCCTCTTCGGTGAAATCGCCAAAGACGGTAGTCACCGCAGACGATAATTGCTGTTGCAAGCTGTCGGTCATTCGGTTCACCCAAAGGGAATCAGCATAGCGATCAGAAAACATAAATGGATACACCGCCTTTAATTGCGGAAGGTCTTCGGGCTTTGCCGATGCAAACACCTGATCAAAACGATCAATATTCAAACTGACTTCAATGGCAGCGATCTCTTTTTGGGTTCGGCTCTCCTCATCACAAGACATCACGAAAAGTAGCAAGAAAAACGCAATAAAAACGGGTTTCAGGTGGTTCATACGAACATAAAAACGCATAGGACTTTCATTAATTATGCGATTGGCTTATTTTTGTGGGCAAAGGTACTATTCTTTGCTTAAAAAATTCTTATAAATGAACACAGAAAAAGTTGTAGATCACATCGTGGATTGGTTAAGGGATTATGCAACGCAGGCTAATATGAAAGGCTTTGTCATTGGTATTTCCGGCGGCATAGATTCTGCGGTCACCTCCGCACTATGCGCCAAAACGGGTTTGGAATTACTATGCTTAGAAATGCCTATACATCAGGCAGAATCGCAGGTCTCAAGAGCCATGAACCATATTGATTGGCTGAAAAGCAACTATGACAAGGTTAGTATGACCCAAGTAGACTTAACGCCTGTATTCGATAGTTTGGTGGACGCCCTTCCTTCTGTGGAGAATGAAGAGGATAGATTTATGTCTTTGGCCAATACACGAGCGCGATTACGAATGACCTCACTTTATTATTTTGCGGCCTTAGAGTCCTATTTAGTGGCCGGAACAGGTAATAAGGTCGAGGATTTCGGTATCGGATTCTATACCAAATATGGCGATGGCGGTGTGGATCTGAGTCCGATCGCCGACTTGCTAAAAACAGAGGTGTATGCCTTAGGAAAGACATTGGGTATAAATCAAGAAATCTTGGATGCCGCACCTACCGATGGCCTTTGGGGAGACGACAGAACGGATGAAGATCAAATAGGCGCGTCTTACCCTGAATTGGAATGGGCGATGGACATGAATAATCAAGGAAAAGAATCTGAAAACTTCTCCGGACGTGAAAAAACCGTGTTCGACATCTTTAAACGCTATAATTCAGCCAATAAGCACAAAATGGTAGCTATCCCAATTTGTGAGATTCCAAATGAATTACGGTAAAACCGTAACTTTTATTAAGAATATTCTTATTTTTTCACAATTATTATTAAATTTATGCTCAGAATCCCCATTTAGAGCTTGATCACATTATTCCTTTAGGGCTAATTATAACAACTAACTAATTGACAGTAACATGATCAAAGTACTGGTAGTAGACCACCATCCAATAGTAAGGAAGGGTATCGTAAAATTATTTGAATCCTCTCCTGAAATTGATGTCGTTGGCGAGGCTGACAACGGCAAAGAACTTTTTAATTTTATTGACACTCACGCCGTCGATATCGTGATAAGCGAGATCGACCTCCCTCAATTGAATGGAATCACCGCTTTGAGATCTCTCAAAAAGGAACATAGTGATGTGAAAGTCATCATCTTTAGCTCGCATCCTGAGGAAATCTATGCGGTAAGCACCATTAAAGCTGGCGCCGCGGGTTATCTGCATAAAACGGCAGACACCAATACTATCAAAGAAGCTATTTTAAAAGTGTATAGAGGCGGTATTTATATCAGTAATAAGTTGGCTCAGAGACTGGCGTTTGACGAAAACGGTAGCAAGTCAAGCAAATTATACAAAAAACTATCTACACGAGAAGTGGAAGTCTTGAGGTTATTGTCATCAGGCAAGAAAAACAAGGAGATCGCCATTGAACTAGAAATAAACGAAAAAACAGTCAGTACGTATAAAGCGCGATTGTTAAAGAAACTGAATGTCACCAATTTGGTCGATCTGATCAATCAAGCGAGACATTTAGAGCTAGGCTAATTACAGCACCCGATTCAATTTTCTAGAAAGCAGCATTTTTAGGTTGGAGTAATTCATGACTTCATCCAGCACCCCTTTATTGACAGAATCACGTTTTTCGAGGGTCTCTTTCTTGAATTCACTTACTTTTTGTTCTATCAAGAAACATCGTAGACTCAAAATGGTCTCACTCACCAATTGGGCAATGGTCCCCTGTTTTTCCTTCGGAAAGATATTCTTACGATTCCAATCATGCAGACGATAGCGTTCATCATTCATGATCATCGACGTCACGCTACTCGCCATGGAAGGGTCGACCTTATTCACGAAACCATTCAGTTCAAAACTGGGATCCTGATTCAAGGTGTCGATCAATGTATAGTAAAGCGTCTTGAATTCTTCATTGGTGAATTCCATTTCGTCATCTTGAAGGTCCATATATATTTTCTCGAAGACCTTGGCTTGATGCACTACAGGCTCTAGGATAAGCTGCCCTTCGTCATTCTCCTTAAGGATCAGGTCCTCAAAATTCTCCGTTTTGTCGCCGTAAAGAAGTAGTATCTCTATGATCTTTCTTTCAAGTTCATATTGAATATCTACGGTCTTCTTTGGCTCTTGTTTAATGACCTGAAATGCCTTTTGTTCTTGCTGATATGCCTTGTTGGCCTCTTGCAGGTCCTTCTTTCCTATCTGTGCTAAGGTACTGAACAGGACCGATTCACTAATATCCATGATCTTAGCACATTCCTGCACGTAGATCTCTTTCTTGATCCTATCGGGAATCTTCGATATACTCACCACCATATCCCGAATCAGGTCGGCTTTTTTAATGGGATCGCTCTTGGCTTCATCCATGAGTAAGGATGCCTTGAAGGCAATGAAGTCCTTTGCATTCTCCTGGAGGTAAGTGGTCAATTCCTCAAGGGTATTCTGTTTGGCAAAACTATCGGGATCCTCGCCATCGGGAAATGTGCACACCCTAACGTTCATGCCCTGCTCCAAGATCAAGTCGATACCTCGTATCGATGCCCGGATCCCTGCCGCATCACCATCAAACAGAACGGTGATATTGGGAGTTAACCTATTGATCAGTCGGATCTGGTCTGGTGTCAGTGCCGTTCCAGAAGATGCTACGACATTAGTGATGCCGGTTTGGTGAAATTGAATGACATCGGTATAGCCTTCCACCAAATAACAATTATTCTCTTTGGCTATGCTCTTTTTTGCATGATAGATACCATAAAGCACCTTGCTTTTATGGTAGATATCACTCTCAGGAGAATTTACATATTTAGCCGCCTTCTTATCGTTTGAGAGGATACGCCCTCCAAAGCCTAGCACACGACCACTCATACTCTGTATAGGAAACATGACCCGACCCTTGAAACGATCGAAGCGTTTCTCTTCCTTGACGATGGTGAGCCCCGTTTTTTGTAGGAACTCTAATTTATAGCCTTGTTTCAATGCTTCGTCGGTAAAGGCTTGCCATTGATCCAGAGAATATCCTAGCCCAAAAGATTTGATGATTTCGGGTGTAAAGCCGCGCTCCTTGAAATAACTCAACCCTATGGCCTGACCTTGATCCGTAGTATGCATGACGTTTTGGAAATAGCCAGAGGCATATTCGGCAACGAGATACATGCTTTCGCGCTCATCGGCGAGTACCTTTTGTTCATCGCTCTGCTCCGTTTCCTCAATTTCGATATTGTATTTCTTCGCCAAATATTTTATGGCTTCAGGATAGCTGAAATGTTCATGCTCCATCAAGAAGGTCACCGCATTACCGCCTTTACCACTCGAGAAATCTTTCCAGATCTGCTTCACGGGAGACACCATGAAACTTGGTGAACGTTCATCACTAAAAGGGCTCAAGCCCTTGAAACTACTTCCCGATTTCTTGAGTTGCACGAAATCACCAATGACCTCTTCTACACGAGCGGTTTCGAATACTTGGTCTATGGTAGTTCTTGTGATCAAGGTAAAGGATTATTAGAGCTACAAATTTAGTTGAATTAAATGAATAGTTAAGGTAAGGAATGAATTAGAAAAATTCCATATTTGCGCACCCTTATACCCAGTATCCCCTCTTAAGAAAAAACTAACTATGAAAAAACTAATTCAACTTTCACTTCTTGCGATATTTTCATTTATGTGTATCCAGTGTTCGAGCAACGACCTACCTGCGGAACTCCTGCCCGAAACCGTAACTGATGCGGACGGCAACGTGTATAATACCATTGAAATTGGTGGTCAAATTTGGATGCTTGAAAATCTAAAAACCACAAGGTTTAACAATGGAGAAGCCATACCCAAATATAAATCTACAGATGACTGGTTCAATATTGGCAACCCTGCATCTTTCTATCAATGGGCCAGTACAGAAGATTTTAATAATGCTGTTGATGGAGAGATCCCTTTTGATTATTACGGAGCCATGTATAATGAAGCAGCAATGACATCAGGGAAATTAGCACCCGTGGGATGGCGTATACCCACGGAACAAGATTTTATGGTATTAGAAGCTTTTCTTGCAAGCGATGGACATATAGATAATGAAGCAACTGTATTAAAATCTGCTTCAGGGTGGCTACCTTCTAACGCCAACGGAACCGATTTATATGGATTTAATGGATTGCCAAATGGGTATGTTGATTCTAATGGAATACCTAAAGTCGATGGTATTATTTGCACTTGGGCAACATCTGATGTAAATATTTCCAATCAAACAAGACGGATAATAAATCTATTTGATGAAAGTACTATACTATATTTTGATAATTCGATTTTACTAGGGGCCGGAATTAGATGCATAAAAGCACAATAGATCCTAGTATAATTTACAAGGCTAGGAAATAAATAAAAAAGAGCCCAAAATTGGGCTCTTTTTTATTATTGCTTTTCTCTTAGAAATCTCTTCACTAAGGTTTTTTTCTTTGACTTCCATCGTGACCTCTTACTGTACTTAGGCTTCTAAATAGATATTGGCTGAGAGTCTACCAGCAATTCATTGATTACTTAAAT
>CBESOB010000151.1:0-7174 GCA_965530995.1 uncultured Flavobacteriaceae bacterium | reverse complement strand
GATCAAACAGACCGCATTCGCCCTTTTCAGGAAAACGAGATATGGGGGTCTAAACTATTTATTAGAAAACGCGACTGGATTCAATCAACCTTTGGAAGTGACCTATTCAAAAGATAAAAGTGTGATGGCTGAATTCCATAAAACCAATATCGGATTTGAATACACCCTTGAAAGCCCTTTCACTAAAACAACCTATAGTATTAACCAAGACGGAATACTAAAAGCACTATGAAAAGAATACTTACAATTTTCTTCGCTATCCTCCTATTTTCTTGCAATGAGGTCAAGAAAGAAACCCTTGACAATCAAACTGAAACAAAGAAATCCTTCACTTTTGCGACTTGGACCAATCAAGACGGTGAATTTGATACCACGAAATGGGAAACAAAGCTTGCTGCTTATGATTCCCTTGGAATTTCTGAAATACTTATTGGTGCCTCGCCAGAATTCCTAACACAATTGATTCCGTTAGCTAATCAAAAGAACATCAAGGTCCATGCTTGGATGTGGACCCTAAATCGTCCGGGAGATACCATTGCAAATCAACATCCAGAATGGTATGCTGTTAATCGTGCTGGCAAGAACTCCCTTGAATACAGGGCATATGTAGATTATTATCAGTGGCTGAGTCCGTTTCATCCTGAAGCCCGCGAGCATGTAAAGAATAATGTGCGAAAGCTCATTAAAGTAGAAGGATTAGCCTCTATACATTTGGATTATGTACGATATGTGGATGTTATTCTAGGGGCTGATCTGCAACCAAAATATGGATTGGTCCAGGACCATGAAATGCCCGAATACGATTATGGTTATCATCCAATAGCACGCGAAGGTTTTAAAAAGATCTTTGGCAAAGACCCTCAGGATTTCGAACACCCAGAATTAAGTACAGAATGGCGACAATATAGATTGAATGCGGTGACGTCACTCGTTAATGAATTAGTAGACATTGCCCATGAAAACGACCATAAAATGACAGCCGCTGTGTTTCCTTTTCCTGAAATGTCGCGTCAGATGGTGCGCCAAGCATGGAACGATTGGAACCTTGATGCCGCCTACCCAATGCTATACCAGAACTTCTATAGAGAGAACATCAATTGGATAGGTTTCGCCACGGAGCAAGGCGTGAATGATGTGGATTTTCCTATTTATTCTGGACTGTACAGTCCAGCTTTAAAAGACCCCAAAGATCTTGAAAAAGCCATTCGACTGGCAAAAGAGAACGGTGCCAGTGGCCTGTCGATTTTCACAGCAGATAATCTTGATGACGCTCAGAAAGCCGTTTTTATAAAACTGAACAAAGAATTCAACAATGAATAGAATAAACCAGAAACTAAAAGAAGATAAAAAGCTTCTTTCCATATACTTTACAGCAGGGTATCCTGAACTTCATGATACGGTTTCCATCATTCAAGACCTTGAGAAGAGCGGTGTCGACATGGTTGAAATAGGGTTGCCTTTTAGCGATCCGCTTGCGGATGGCCCGACCATACAGGCAAGTTCCACTCAGGCATTAAAAAATGGCATGACCACTGAAGTCCTTTTCGCTCAGCTGAAGGCCATCAGACAAACAGTCGATATCCCACTGATCATTATGGGATATTTTAACCCTGTACTGCAATATGGGGTTGAAGCATTTTGCAAGAAGTGTCAAGAAGTTGGCATCGATGGGCTCATTTTACCAGATTTGCCAGTAGATATTTATGATGAGCATTACAAATCCATTTTTGAGGCATATGGTCTCATAAATGTATTTTTAATTACGCCACAAACCAGCGATGAGCGTATTCGTTATATTGATTCCGTTTCCAAAGGATTCATCTATATGGTCAGCAGTGCGAGTGTGACTGGAAGCCAATCTGGATTTGGCGATGCCCAAACCAACTACTTCAAACGGATAGCGGATATGCATCTTCAAAACCCGCAAATCGTCGGTTTTGGAATCAGCGACAATGAAACTTTTACGCAAGCCACTCAATATGCAAAAGGTGCTATTATTGGCTCTGCCTTCATCAAACATTTAACTAACAAAGAGATCAAATCAATAGATACCTTTATAAAAAACATAAGATGAAGATACTGAACGACTGGAAAATCATCATACTGCTTTGCCTAACTCTAGGTTTAGCACCATTTTTCCCTGAACCTCATTTCTGGGGAAAACTTAAATGGATCGCTGGTGGTGCCAATGGCATGCAGCTTATGGATTGGTTCGATACATTGATGCACGGATTTCCGTTTGTGTTATTGCTACGATTGGTCATTATAAAAATAAATTCAAAAAATGGCGTTTAATATTGTACTTATCGAACCTGAGATTCCCAATAATACCGGGAATATTGGCCGGCTAGCTTTGGCATCAGACTGTAATCTGCATTTGGTAAAACCCCTTGGGTTCGAAATTGATGACACTAGATTAAAACGTGCAGGATTGGATTATTGGCAGCATCTTTCTGTCCATACGTATGAATCCATAGACGCATTCTTTGAAACCCATAAGGACAAGACCATGGCATTTTTCTCAAGCCATGCCGAAAAAACGCATTGGTCTTTGGAATTTGAAGAGGACATGTTCTTGATCTTCGGAAAAGAATCCGTGGGATTACCTAGTGCTATTACCGAAAAACATAGAGAAAAACTATATAAAATACCACTCTATAGTGATCATGTAAGAAGCCTCAACTTGGCAAATGCAGTCGGTATTGTGGTTTATGAAGGCCTGAAACATTTTCAGTAAATTTTCGTAGCTTTCAATTTCATAAAATAATCAATCGCGAATGCTTCATTTTCCCATATCTAGAACTACTGTAATCCTGTTATTAAGTATATTTTCTATCAGTTTCAATCCTATGACAAGTCAAGACCTAGGCGAGTATAAGGCAGACAAGATCGTCTATAAAGGCGATACACTTCCCTATCGTCTATTACTTCCTGAAAATTATAACCCGAATGTCAAGTACCCGTTAATACTATTTTTGCATGGGTCAGGAGAACGCGGTAACGATAACGCTTTGCAATTGACTCATGGCGCAAAGCTTTTTTTAAAGGCATCTATACGCACGGATTATCCTGCCGTCGTGGTATTTCCACAATGTGCAGCTGATGCCTCCTGGAGTAATTATGAGCACTCAACGGTAGATGGTAAATCAAATATCAAATTCTCTGCAACTGTCGATAAGATCACCCATCAAGAATTATTGAAACGCCTCGTTAAAAAACTTAAAAAAGATTTCAATTTGGATACCAATCGCCTCTATGTGGGAGGCCTCTCTATGGGTGGCATGGGAACCTTTGATGTGATAAAGGCCAATCCTAAGATGTTTGCAGCGGCTTTTGCCATTTGTGGTGGTGCAAACCCCGAAATAGCGAAGCGTATTAGTAACCCTAGCTGGTGGATCTTTCATGGCGAAGTTGATGCGGTTGTCCCCGTTATATCCTCACAACAAATATATGATGCCTTGAAAGCCGAAGGGGCCGATGTAAAATTGACCATATATCCCGGCGTCAATCACGACAGTTGGACCAATGCCTTTGCAGAACCAGATCTACTAAAATGGCTGTTTTCTAAATCATTATAAAAACTTTTTACTCATGATGAAAAAATCACTCTTCGTTTTCAGCTTGCTGATTGCTTTTAGTGGCATTGCTCAGGACCTATCGAAATCTGGGTGGCACATAGAAGCTCAGGACATCGATCCTAACAATTATTATGGTGTCACCGTTGCTAACGGCATGGTAGGCTTGGTATCATCTCCCGAACCCATGAAAGTGAAAGATGTGGTTTTGAATGGCGTTTACGATTATTACCAACGAGGTCGTGTGAGCAATATCCTTAAGACCTTCAGCCATATGAATATGCATTTGGAGGTAGATGGCAGACGTATAAGTAGACAAAACATTACTGATTACGCTCAGACTTTGGATATGAAAGGTGGTAAACTCACTACGACTTTTAACGTCGGGAGTAGCGTTAGTGTTAAACAAGAATTAATGTCGCTTCGTAATCTGCCATTTACAGCGATGAGTATTATCGAGATCACTGCAAAAAAGAATGTTTCCATCGTTCCTATAAATTATATCACCGCGCCTGATCACTTGTCTGATGTGCGCAATCTGTATTCAGAGATCGATAGACCACATGTCCTGATTCCGTTGATGACTTCGGTGGCTTTTAGCCCTGGCAAGAAAAAAGTCGCCACATCCACCTCGTTTATTTTCCCTGAAAAACATGACCATGAGCCAGACATCATTCATGAAGATTGGGATTATAACATGCATTTAATGAAATTCAAGAAAGAGTTAAAAGCTGGTGAGACCTACCGATTTGCAGTTGTTGGCTCGACTATTTCATCTGTGCATAATGCGGATCCTCATAACGAAGCCGAACGACTGACCATTTTCGCGAAACTAGAAGGCATGGAGCGCCTAGAAAGTGCACATAAAAGAGCATGGGATACCCTATGGGAAAGTGATATCATTATCGAAGGTGATGTAGAATCGCAACGCGCGGTACATTCAGCGATGTACCATTTGTATTCCTTTGCGAGAAAAGGCACGGCCTATTCGTTATCGCCGATGGGATTATCTGGACTAGGTTATAACGGACATATTTTCTGGGACACCGAATTATGGATGTTCCCACCTTTATTGGCGCTCCAACCGGAGATAGCCAAATCGCTTTTAGAATATCGTTTTGAGCGATTGGATGCCGCCAAGCAAAATGCTTTTGCTCATGGCTATGATGGCGCTATGTTCCCGTGGGAATCTGCCGAGGATGGCTCTGAGGATACTCCTGTTTGGGCCTTGACTGGACCTTTTCAGCAACATATCACAGCGACCGTTGGTTGGGCTTTTTGGAAGTATTACGAAGTCACCAAAGATAAAGAGTGGCTAGAAACACGTGGCTATCCGGTACTTAAAGAAGTGGCCGATTTCTGGTCGAGTCGCGTAGAAAGAAAAGGAACAGGCCGCTACGAAATAAATAATGTGATCGGTGCCAATGAGTGGGAAGAGAATATAAATAATAATGCCTTTACCAACGGTATGGTGAAGACGGTCCTGGAGTTCTCCTCGAAAGCAGCCGAAGCTTTGGGGCGCACTGCCAACCCGGATTGGCGACATGTGGCAGAGAATATCCCCATCTTGAAATTTCCTGATGGCACGACCAAAGAAAACGAGACCTATGATGGGGTCGTGATCAAACAAGCTGATGTGAATCTATTGGCCTATCCGTTGAAAATTGTTACCAAAAGAGAAGACATTCTCAAGGACCTAAAATATTACGAACCGCGCTTGGCGCCAGATGGCCCGGCTATGGGTGGTGCTATTTTATCTGCCTTGTACGCGCGCTTGGGAGATGTGCAAAAATCGTTTGATATGTTCGTAAAGAGTTACAAACCCAATGAAATGCCTCCGTTTGGCGTGGTTGCAGAAACAGCTGGTGGCACCAACCCTTATTTTGCTACGGGTGCTGGGGGTATGCTGCAATCGGTATTGTTTGGTATTGGCGGCTTGGACATCACCGAAAATGGAATCATCCAACTGGATACTAAATTGCCAAAGCAATGGAAATCCCTGAAAATGATAGGTATTGGTATTGATGAAAAGACGTTTACTAGGAATTAATTTATACAAATTAATCGCTTATATTTAATTTATAGAGTCGACCTAAAGGTTTGTTTATCCCTTAATATTATTCCTTATAAACCAACCTTTTGTTGAGTTAAAAGGAGTTAGCCTTCATTATGACCAACAACTAACCAAATGATAAAATTCTTTCGAAAAATTCGACAAAGATTACTAACTGAAAATAAATTCAGTAAGTATATACTTTATGCAATGGGCGAGATATTACTTGTCATGATAGGCATTCTATTAGCATTGCAAGTTAATAACTGGAATGAGTATAGGAAAGCCCGACAACTAGAACAAACTTATCTGAAAAGATTACAGACGGATTTAATGACGGACACAGCCTATTTGAAACAGCGGATTTTGAACTCTGAAAGTGTGAAGCAAAGCAACTACTCCTATGTACACGCTGCACATAAAAACAATAATTTGGACAAGAATCTGAGGGATTATCTTTCACTTCCAATATTTAATGCGCAAGACTTGACGTTACAAAACACCACCTATCTAGAACTAGTTAACACTGCCAAAATAGATCTGATTAGTAATGAAAATCTTAAAATCAAGGTAATAAATCTTTATCGAACTTATGAGGTGGTAGACAAACAAATGGAAGAAATCAATGCCTTCACAACCGACTTATGGCGGGAGTGGAATAAAAAGGTAGTAAATATCAAATATCGCAATTATTTGGCTGATTTATTTGACGAATCTCATATGTTCTACCCCAAGGAGAGAGAGTGGTTCAATAATCCCGAATCCTTTGAATTTCGTTTAACTGAAAATACTGTTGGGTGGTACTATGCCAAGCATAAGGGATTCATAGATGATTTTAATGCATTACTTAATGACATTGAAGATGTCTTGTCCAGCCTCGAAATTGAATTGGATTCGAAATAGATGTAGAATTAAACAAAGCACAACAACATGTATAATTCATTTTTCCGAATCACGAAGCACTTAATTAATCAACCCAACAATATTTTTCCTAAATTGAAACCTTAGATCGGCTTCCTTCGCTATTTTGCAAAAGCAAAACTGTCTCGCTCAGAAAGCCTCGATAAAACCAAAACGACCTGCCTTGTGGCGAGCAGGTAGGAATCATACTTGCCCGCCACAATAATTATGGCAGGAGGCAGGTTTACATGCCAATGGTATGCGGGCACGAATACGTTCTACTTCATTAAAAATGAATCATATACATAGTAAAACATGAATAAACAACTTTTACACATACTTATCACCTCGATTTTGTCATTGACAGCATTTTCTCAATCAAACAAATATCAATCAATTAGTTCGAATGAATTGGAATTGACTGTTGATACTGAATTTCCAATAATAAAGCAATACAAATTCTTAAAAAACAATGCAGTATTAAAGGGAAATATATCAAACAATAAAAATGTATTAATCAATGGAATAGAATTTCATCCTAACATAAAATCAACGGTAACAGAGAGCTCCATCTTTTATACTATGAATCTAGAAGACATTAAAGTCTTACTACGAGTGAAGATAGAAGTGGTTGATGATATTGTGG
>CBESOB010000150.1:0-7255 GCA_965530995.1 uncultured Flavobacteriaceae bacterium | reverse complement strand
CGAGTGTTAGGAACATAGCCTCTTGGAATGGTACTCAATGGTCATCACTCACTGATGGCAATACTGCAGTAGCGGGAACAAATAATGAAATTAGATCCTTAGCTTTTGACGACGAAGGAATATTATATGTTGGTGGAAATTTCGATGAAGCTGGAGGAAATACGGCGAACAGAATAGCTACATGGAATGGCACGAATTGGGGAACACTAGGCTCTGGAACTAGTGGATTCGTTCAAGCCATTACTAGCAATGGTTCAGACATATATGTAGGTGGGAATTTTGCCATTGCTGGCGGAATGACCGTTAATCGGATTGCACGTTGGGATAAGAACACTACAAACTGGACTACTATAGGCAATGGCGTTAATAATAATGTGAATGCATTATTACATGATGGGACGAACTTATTTGCTGGTGGTGTTTTCGACATCGTATTCGATACTAATGATGACTATATCGTAAATAATATAGCAAGATGGAACGAAGTAGATGGCTGGCAAGCTATGGGTACCAATACACAGGTTGGAGTTGATATAAAACTAAACCATATGCAATTCGCCAAAGATGAAGATAGTTTCTATAAAATTTATACAGGTGGAAATTTCTCAACGGCTGGTGCTATTAATGCAAGCAACACTGCCATTTGGATTTCTGAAGATTTGCCATCAATCTCATCTTCATTTATTAATGTATTATGTTTCGGAGAGTCCACTGGGTCTATAGATTTAACTGTTACCGGCAATGCTACTCCATATAGCTATGCATGGTCGACAAGTGATGGGAGTGGCCTGGATGTAACGGCAGAGGATCAAAGTGGTCTTACATCTGGTACTTATGATGTTGTGATAACCGATGCCAATAATTGGACATCAGCATACAGTATAACTATTTCTGAACCAAGTGCAGTCTTATCATCGACAACAAATCAAATAGATGTACTATGTTTCGGTGAGTCCACAGGTTCAATAGACCTAACTATTAGTGGTGGTACACTACCTTACAATTTTGATTGGTCCAATGGTTTAGTAACAGAGGATATTAATAATCTGAATGCCGGCACTTATACGGTCACGGTCACCGATGCAAATGGTTGCATGTTAACTGATAGTGTTTCAATAGACCAGCCTGCTGATCTTACCTGTTCTGTAACGCAAGATAGTCCTGTTAGCACTTCTGGAGGTAATGATGGTGTCGCTACAGTCATCCCTAATGGGGGAATTGCTCCATATTCTTATTTATGGGACAATTCTGAAACCACACAAACTGCTACAGCACTTACTGCTGGAGATCACTCTGTAGATGTTACTGATGCCAATGGTTGTATAACAACATGTACAGTTACTATTGGTGAGCTAGGCACATTGGCATGCAATATTAATCAGATTAGTGGTGTCTTGTGTTTTGGAGATGCTAATGGTCAGGCTATTGTAACACCAAGTGGTGGCGTTGAGCCATATTCCTATTCATGGGATAATTCTGAAACTACGCAAACTGCTATAGCGCTTTCGGAAGGTTCGCATACGGTAATGGTGACAGATGCAAATGGCGCCACTACCAATTGCAGTATTATCATCACTGGTCCAGCAAATGCATTATCATCCACATTTACAAAGGAGGATGTGCTTTGTTTCGGTGAGTCCACAGGTTCAATAGACCTAACTATTAGTGGTGGTACACTACCTTACAATTTTGATTGGTCCAATGGTTTAGTAACAGAGGATATTAATAATCTGAATGCCGGCACTTATACGGTCACGGTCACCGATGCAAATGGTTGCATGTTAACTGATAGTGTTTCAATAGACCAGCCTGCTGATCTTACCTGTTCTGTAACGCAAGATAGTCCTGTTAGCACTTCTGGAGGTAATGATGGTGTCGCTACAGTCATCCCTAATGGGGGAATTGCTCCATATTCTTATTTATGGGACAATTCTGAAACCACACAAACTGCTACAGCACTTACTGCTGGAGATCACTCTGTAGATGTTACTGATGCCAATGGTTGTATAACAACATGTACAGTTACTATTGGTGAGCTAGGCACATTGGCATGCAATATTAATCAGATTAGTGGTGTCTTGTGTTTTGGAGATGCTAATGGTCAGGCTATTGTAACACCAAGTGGTGGCGTTGAGCCATATTCCTATTCATGGGATAATTCTGAAACTACGCAAACTGCTATAGCGCTTTCGGAAGGTTCGCATACGGTAATGGTGACAGATGCAAATGGCGCCACTACCAATTGCAGTATTATCATCACTGGTCCAGCAAATGCATTATCATCCACATTTACAAAGGAGGATGTGCTTTGTTTCGGTGAATCGACAGGTTCAATTGACCTAACTATTAGTGGTGGCTTGCCTCCTTACAGCTATTCTTGGTCTAACACCATGACATCTGAAGATTTAAATTCTCTTACAGCTGGAGTTTATACATATACAATCACGGATTCTAATGGTTGTATACTTACGGATTCCATCACTATAAATGAGCCAGTAGAACTTTCCTGCTCTATAGAACAGGAAAGCGGTATTCCTAGCGCTACGGTCACTCCAAATGGAGGAACAGCTCCATACTCCTATTTATGGGATACTATGGAAACTTCTCAAACCGCGACTAACCTAACGATGGGTTCACATTCTGTAGATATTACCGATGCAAATGGTTGTATAACAACATGTGATGTTTTAATTGATGTGCCTTTCACCTATTACCCTAACCCAACAACAGGTATATTGAATCTATCTGAAGTTGTAGATTGGACCATAGCCAATAGCCTTGGCCAAGTCGTTTCACAAGGCAGAGGCGCCATTATAGATTTATCTGGTTATGCCTATGGAGTATATATTATTGGTCTCTCAGATAATAGAAAATTTAAGATCATTAAACGGTAATATTCTTCGCATATGTACAAATTACTACTTTGTGTAATTCTTTTTTCTTCCCTAAGTATTAGCGCACAAGATTGGGCTAATCTGAAAAGATTTCAAGAAGATAATATTTCAGTCATTGCTCAATCTGAAAATATCAATAGAGTCGTCTTTATGGGCAATAGTATAACAGAATATTGGCGTTCGGATTTTTTTATAGCTAATCAATCATATATTAATCGCGGTATTAGTGGTCAGACTACACCACAAATGCTTCTAAGATTTCGCCAAGATGTTATTGATTTAACCCCTAAAGCTGTGGTTATTCTTGCAGGCATCAATGATATTGCGCATAATACGGGTCCTTCAACGGTTAAAATGATTGCCGATAATATTATTTCAATGGTTGAACTAGCAAGAACAAATAATATTGAAGTAATACTTTGTTCTGTTTTGCCAGCGAATAATTTTCCATGGCGAAAAGACATTAAACCCGCAGACAAAGTGCTAGCCTTGAATTTCTTGATTAAAGAGTATTCGGAAAGGCACAACATCAACTACGTCGATTATTATTCAGCCATGGTTGATGACAATAAAGGACTCAAAGCAGATTTGGGCAGTGATGGTGTACACCCAAATGCAAAAGGATATGCGATTATGGAATCCATTATCACGAAAACTATTTCAAACTCAATTGAAAAACCTGATCTTCCTGATCCATTAAAAGCAGGTTGGAAAGGCAAAAATGTATGTGAAGTATTAAAAGAGGATGAAAGCCAACGACTATTGAAATGCACCTTTTCCCCAGGTGTTGGTCATGAAAAGCATTATCATGCGCCGCATTTTGGGTATGCTTTAAAAGGTGGAACCTTCAGGATCACAGACAACAAGGAAACCAAAGTAATCGAGGTAAAAGATGGAACAACTTGGAACAAGACCGAGTTCTCGGTTCATGAAGTCATTAACGTTGGAGAAACGACTTCGGTGTATTTGATTATCGAACCGAAGAACTGATTTATTCTTCGTCTACAAACTCCTTCAAAACTTCAACCACATAATCGACCTCATCCTTAGTGTTATACTTGCAAAATGAAAATCTTAAAGATGGTTTCTGCATATCTTCATAACACAAAATTTGGGATAATACATGAGAAGCTTTCGCTGCACCACTCTGACAAGCACTTCCTTTAGAACATGCAATCCCCTTCAAATCCAATTGAAACAAGAGTATTGGTGCCTTTTCAGGAGCTATGGGCAAACACACATTTAAAAGTGTGTACGTACTCTTTTCAAAGTTATCTGAAGAACCATTGAAAATTACTGATGGGTATTCTTCTTTCAACCTTTTTATAAAATAGGTTTTAATGCCTAGTACATATTTTTTTTCCTCAGGAAGATTGTCGTATGCCAATTTAAGAGCCTCTTCCAAGCCTGCAATATTATGTATTGCTTCGGTTCCTGCACGATAGCCTCTCTCCTGCTCACCTCCAAATATCAATGGTTTAAGTCCAGAATTTTTTCTGACGAAGGCAAATCCCACACCTTTTGGTCCATGAAATTTATGGGCACTTACCGCCATAAAATCAATATGTATTTTTTGGAGATCCAATTCGTAATGTCCGACGGATTGTACTGTATCACTGTGAAAAAGTGCGTGTGCTTCTTTGCACATTTTCCCGACGCGTTCAATGTCCAATAAATTACCTACTTCATTATTGACATGCATTAGGCTCACTAATTTCTTTTTTGGAGATTTTAATAATTCCTGTAAATGATCATAATCAACATGCCCATCATCATCCAGATCAACAAATTTAACGGATACCCCATATTCCTTTTCCATCTGCTCTACCGTATGCAGTACCGCGTGATGTTCTATTCTAGAGGTGATTATTTTCTTAACACCAAGATCCCTAACAGCAGAACGAATGGCCAAATTATCAGCTTCAGTTCCGCCAGAAGTGAAAATAATTTCTGAAGCAGAAACATTTAAATACTTGGCAACGTTTTTTCTCGCATTTTCAACAATGGCCTTTGCAGAACGACCAAATCCATGCGTAGACGATGCATTGCCATAGGATTCTCTCATGACATCCGTCATCCTATCAATTACTTCTTCTCTGAGTTGAGTGGTTGCGGCGCTATCAAAATATACTGTTTTCATTAAATGGAATAAGGGATCTTGAATTGCAAAAATAAGTGAAATAAAATTATTTACCTGACCTACCGTTATAATTTGACAATTGCCTTACTTTTGCCATAAATTAAGAATGATCATGCGTAAATCACTTATTATATCTTTTTGTCTTGGAATGATAGCTTGTAGCGATGGAGATATTATTACCATTGAACTGGATTTTGAGGATACATTTGATGACTGCGGTAGTACCGTTTTCTATAAAACAAATGATGATCCTTCTGAATCATTGACATTGAAAATAGATAGGTCAATAACCCAATTAATAACATCCTTTACTAACGATATGCCGATTGTTGAAAGATCTTTGAATGGCAGTAGCGTTGTTTTTAATTACAGAACGTATAATGCAAATTTACCAAGTGATTATTTTTGTAATGACATTCCACTATCATCGGTCACAATTATAACTGATGACCAAAGTGATGATGGTAAGGCTGTCATGACAACATCATTAATTGAGGATGACAATGACGGAATTCGAGCTGATCTGGAAGACATTGATGGTGATGGTGATCTAGATAATGATGATACCGACGGTGATGGCTTGCCAAATTATCTTGATATAGATGATGATGGTGATAATGTTCTTACAAGAAATGAAAATCCCGACCCAAACAATGATAATGATCTAAGTGACGCCCAGGATACGGATATGGATGGTATTCCAGATTATTTAGACACTGATGACGATGGAGACGGTGCGTTAACGAGAGATGAAGAATTTAATTCGCAGGACCAAAACCCAACAAATGATATTGATAATGCTTCAATAGGCCCAGATTATTTGAATGATATGTTTTCAATGAGTGTTCCTGCCACGGCTTACAGACAACACACAATAAATCAAACCTATACAATTAAATGCGTAGTTGAGGATTTGGTGTTATCAAACTTAATTCAAACTAGCTTTGATTTTGGCACCTTGGTGCCATCTTCTGATAATGGTACGATCGATTCCTATAATATTACACCAGATTTTAATTAAGCATATCGACCAACTCAATTTCTCGCCGGATTCTGGAAAATCTTGACTTCTGTAGCACCTAAGCCATACTTTTGGTAATTGGCTTCGTAGAAGGCCACATTGCTATATCTCCCAAACAAATAATCCAATTCCAGTTTTAAGACCCCTTCACCAACGCCATGAATAAAAACAATTCTTGGAATTCGTTTCTTGATTGCAAATTCCAACTGACGTCTAGCGGTATCTAATTGAAGTGTCAGCATATCATGATTAGACATTCCTTTGGTAGAATCAATTAATTGATGAATATGCAAATCAACTTCCATGGCTGGAATTTCCCTTTCTTTTTTTCGAGATTGAGCTGATTGTTTTCTTTTTGGGGTTTCTTTTTCTGATAGCACCTCAGAAATCGAAGTAGCTGAAAACATATTACTACTAAGGACTGATGATTCTGTAATTATGAGTTCTTTTGGTGCATAGATCATTTCGAAACCCTCATTCGTTTCAATAGTAATATCTTGACCTTCAATTTTAGCAATGACACCATTAATATCATCATCCAGAACAGACACACGATCACCGATCTTAAACATCATCTTCTTCTGTTTTAACAAACCCGTCCGGACCTTTTGGCTTGTCTCCGATTCTTTTGGATATTCGATATATGCCTATCATTAACAAAACGATTCCCAATACCAGTACGATTGTATTTTGTTGTTCCTCAGCTTGTGCATAGATTGCCACAATAGCACCAACAGCGATGAAAATATAATTAAGGATCTTGTTAAGAAATTTCATGAACAAATAATTTATTGTGCAAGTTTAGTGAAATTACACACATTTTACATTTCAATAACCATAAGAATTCATAAATTTGTTGGATGAGCTTTTACGCTATATTAAGTTCTCCAGAAGACTATATGATTCCATGTTTAAGCAAGAAATTGTTGGGTATTGACTGCTTCGGCTGTGGATTACAACGATCAGTGGTACTTCTTTTTCAAGGTGAATTTGTACAGGCATTTCATATGTATCCGGCCATCTATACCTTAATCCCACTTTTTACGGTGTTTTTGGTTAATACTTTTTTTAAGTTTAAATATGCTGGCAAATTAATTAGCTCCCTTGCAATTATTAGTATTGCAATTATTATTATTAATTTTATCGTTAAACTAATCAATTAAAATATTAAAAATGGAAAAACAAAAACTTAATCCTACG
>CBESOB010000149.1:0-7276 GCA_965530995.1 uncultured Flavobacteriaceae bacterium | reverse complement strand
GCACAATTATTCAGTAAAGAGAAAGTATTGAACCTTGAAAATTTTGACAAGAAAATCCTTACTTATGGATATTATCTTGGATTCAATAATTACGATTTTAATTTTGATTATAACCAAAACCTTACAGACATACAAACGGAAAGATCCGTTGGGTTTAATGTTGGTTTGATAGGTGATATGAGAATCAACGATTATTTTAATCTCCGATTGGAACCGGGATTAGTGATCTCCAGCAGAACTCTCACTTATCAGCCAGATTACTTTCAAGGCGTTGGCTTTAATGATAATGACTTAGTTAGGGAAGTAAAATCCACATATGTACATATCCCTTTATTATTAAAGATATCGTCAAAACGACTGAACAATTTCAAACCGTTCATTGTGGGAGGAATATCTACAGCTTTAAATCTTTCATCTAACGAATCAAATCCAGATGATAATAGTGCAGGACAATTCCGTACTAAAAAGAATATGTACTTCTATGAGTTAGGACTTGGAATAGATTTTTATTTACATTGGTTCAAATTCACACCTTCAATTCGCGGTGTATTTGCATTGAATGATGAATTGGTTAGGGATACGGACCCAAATAGTCCATGGACTAGTAATATTACTTCAATGAAGTCTAGAGGTGTATTCATGAATTTTACTTTTCAATAGAAGACCTTCTAAATTCACTCAAAATTATTGCAGTAGCTGCAGCAACATTCAGGCTTTCGGCTGCCTTTATTTCTCCAAAGCGCGGTATTGCCAGCTGCTTATTAGTAAGTCTTGCAATGGACCCACTTATGCCATTTGCTTCATTGCCCATAACGATAATCCCAGAATTCGATAATGTTTCATTATAAATATTCTGTCCGTCCATGAATGTTCCATAAATGGATTTATCATTATTGTCCTTCAAGAACTCCTGTAGATCCAAATAGGTGATGTTCACTCTAGATAAAGAACCCATTGTTGCCTGTACCACCTTAGGGTTGTAACAATCAACTGTATTGTTAGAGCAAACTAATTCCTTAATGCCAAACCAATCACAAAGTCTAATGATCGTTCCCAAATTACCTGGATCGCGAATTTCGTCCAAAGCCACTATTAGGCCATGATTATTAATTTGATCAGAATCGGAAATCTTGAACACTCCCAAAATATCATTGGGAGTTTTTAATAGGCTGATTTTTTTTAATTCAATATCTGATATCAGGGTATGATTCTTGGTAAGAGATACATATTCTGGATTCGTGATATACAAATGATGTAATTGCATATAGGAATCTAACAACTCTGTTACCGTTTTAAAACCTTCCGCAATAAATAACCTATGGGCATTGCGGTACTTTTTTTGAGCTAAGCTCGTTATTAGCTTTATTTGGCTTTTGGGTAACATTTTAATAATGTATTTTTGATTTAATAATTGTACTGGTTGAAACTCTCTCTCGCAAAAATATCATTAATTATTGTAATCATGGGGTTTTTTGCCTCTTGCAATACTATAAAGAGAGTTGGTGAAAAGGATCGTTTATTAACAGACACCTCAATTTATGTTAATGATAAAAGAGACCTTACAGAGACCGTGAAAAATCTCCTATATCAAAAGCCTAATAGCAAATTGGCTCTCGGCATTCCACTCCGTCTTCATATCTATAATTTGGCTAAGGAATATCCAGATTCCGCGTACGCCAATTGGCTGGATAAAAGGCCTAAAAGAAAAGATCGGCTTAAAAGAATTTACTCGAACAAGCAAGTAGATAAATTAGGAAAATCGTATGTTGGGTTCAATAATTGGCTTAAAAAAACAGGCGAGGCACCGGTAATCATTGATTCTGTAAAAACCAGGAAATCCCGTGAACGTCTGGAATCCTATTTTTGGGAAAATGGTTGGTTTGATGTTGAAACTTCTTCATTACTGATTCCCAAAGAAAATCATAGAGCAGGTATTGATTATTTTGTAAATACAGGCAAACCATATCTTATAGATTCTATATCGACTAAGATTGCTTCACCCAAGATCGATTCCCTTTATCAAAAGATCAAGAAGAAATCCCTAATACAGACTATAGACCAATTTAAAAGTGCCAACTTTGTTAATGAAAGAGACCGTATTGCTAAAGAACTTAGAAATTCTGGTGTCTATCATTTTAATCAGGATTATGTATTCTTTGATATTGACTCCATAAATAGCGATAAAAAAGTGAATGTGGATTTAATAATCCCTGATAGAACCATAAAAACAGAAGATTCCACTTACCAAGAACCGTTCAAGATATATCACATAAAAGAGGTAAATATTCTTACTGATTACTCTTATGAAACTCGAAATAAGGCTATTAAGGATTCAACTATGTATAACAACTTTAATTTGTACAGTGTCAATGGCATGAGATATAAACCTAAAGCGCTTACAGATGCCATTTTCATTACACCTGGTGAGATATACAAGGATATTGACAGGACAAGAACTTACCGACATATTAGCGAACTAAAGACGTTTAAATATCCGGATATCGATTATATAGTCAATGATGCCGACACTAGTCTAACCGCAAATATTTTCCTTACTCCTAGAAAAAAATATTCATTAGGAGCAAGTTTCGATGTGGCACAAAGTAATATACAATCATTTGGTTTTTCATTTAGTGGCTCCGTATTAACAAGAAATGTTTTTAGAGGCGCTGAGACACTAGAGCTTTTGGCTTTTGGATCCATTGGGGCATCGAAGGACGCCTCAGACACTAAAGACCAATTTTTCGATATTAATGAATTAGGCACAAATCTCAAACTAACCATTCCTAGGTTCTTCTCTCCATTTAATACTGACAAAATCGTTCCAAAGTACATGTCTCCAAGTACGCGTATCAGTCTTGGAGCAACTAGCCAGACAAATATTGGTCTTGATAAGCAAACTGTTTCTGGGATTTTTAATTATCAATGGTATCCTTCAGCGCCAATCACCGATAGGTTAGACTTTTTCAATGTACAATTTGTAAAGAACCTGAATACGGAGAATTATTTTAATGTCTATCAAAATTCATATAATTCCTTGAATTCCATCGCTCAAGATATCGGGTATATTTTACCAAGTGAAAATCTTAGCATTCCTGAAGGGTCCGACACTTTTTTGGTTGACGTGCTGGATGGAACTCCTCCAAACAATATAGATGATGACCAAATTCAATCAGTAAACAATATTAACGAGCGTAAAGAGCGATTAACTGAAAACAACTTGATCTTTGCAACCAATTTTGGGTTCACCAAAGATAAAAGAGAGAATTTGTTTGATAATGATTTTTCGATTTTCAGAGCGAAACTTGAACTCGCAGGAAACTCACTCACAGCCTTATCGAAACTTACTGGTCAGAAAAAAAATGAAAATAATAAATATGAAGTTTTTGGTGTTGCTTTCTCCCAGTATATTAAGACCGAATTGGATTATGTAAAACATTGGAGTCTAGGTGACAAGAATATATTGGCGATACGTAGTTTCTTTGGATTTGCGATTCCTTATGGCAATTCGACCAGTATTCCTTTTTCTCGAAGTTTCTTCGCGGGAGGAACCAATGATAACAGGGCATGGACGGCGTATAACCTTGGCCCAGGAACCACATCGAGCTCCAACGAGTTTAATGAGGCGAATCTTAAATTGGCCTTTAGCGTGGAACATAGATTCAATTTATTTGGGGATTTCAATGGCGCTATTTTCGTTGATGCCGGGAATATTTGGAACGCACTTGACGATGTTAAAGACGAAAATGCAATATTCAAAGATTTTTCTTCTTTAGGCGATATTGGTATTGGTGCCGGTTTTGGAATACGTTATGACTTTAGTTTTTTCGTTGTCCGATTCGATATTGGGTTTAAGGCTCATGACCCTTCATATAAAGACGAAAATAGATGGTTCAACGATTTTAATTTCACTAACGCGGTATATAACATCGGAATTAACTATCCCTTCTAGCATTCAAACTAGAATTATTGACTATAACGGTTTCGCATTTTTCGAAGCTCAAAGGCTTTTGGGACTCTTATATAATTAAAAATTGATTACTTTTGAAACTATAATTAACATAGAACTATCAATTATAAATCAATCACATGAGTCATACTATTAAACCAGGAGTTGCAACGGGTTACGAAGTTCAAGAGATTTTTAAATTAGCTAAGGAGAAAGGGTTTGCCTTACCAGCTGTTAATGTTATTGGGTCTAATACTATAAATGGCGTACTGGAAACAGCAGCGGCATTAAATGCTCCTGTGATCATACAATTTTCAAATGGTGGAGCACAATTCAATGCAGGAAAAGGTTTGAGCAATGAAAATCAAAAAGCAGCTGTTGCAGGTTCTGTTGCAGGCGCTAAACATGTGCATTTAATGGCAGAGGCCTATGGTGTGCCAGTGATACTCCATACGGATCATTGTGCGAAAAAATTGTTGCCTTGGATTGACGGCTTGTTGGATGCTAGTGAAGAACATTTCAAACAAACGGGCAAGCCTCTTTACAGTTCCCACATGATCGATCTTTCTGAGGAACCGATTGAGGAAAATATTGAAATCTGCAAGCAGTACCTTACCAGAATGAGTAAAATGGGCATGACCCTAGAAATAGAGCTTGGTATTACTGGAGGCGAAGAAGATGGTGTTGATAATACGGATGTGGATGATTCTAAATTGTACACACAACCTGAAGAGGTAGCCTATGCTTACGAAGAATTAAGTAAGGTCAGTGATCAATTTACTATTGCTGCGGCTTTCGGAAACGTTCATGGTGTCTATAAACCTGGCAATGTGAAACTGACACCAAAGATCTTGAAAAACTCACAAGAGTATATTACCAATAAATTTAATGTAGAACATAATCATATTGACTTTGTATTTCATGGTGGGTCAGGATCAACGGTCGAAGAAATACGTGAAGGTATTAGTTATGGAGTAATCAAAATGAACATCGACACTGATATGCAGTACGCTTTCTTGAGTGGTATTCGCGACTATATTCAAGACAAAAAAGATTATCTACAAACTCAAATTGGCAATCCTGATGGTGATGATGTCCCTAACAAAAAGTACTATGACCCAAGGGTTTGGCTCAGAAAAGGTGAGGACGCTTTTGTAAATCGTTTAAAAAAGGCGTTTGAAGACCTTAATAACGTAAATACTTTATAACTTTGTATCCTAACTAAACTTAAAAAATCAACTGAATGGCTTGGTTTAAGAGAAAAGAAAAAGGGATACAAACTACTACCGAAGAGAAGAAGGACACACCCAAAGGGTTGTGGTACAAATCTCCTACAGGAAAGATCATCGATGCAGAGGAACTTGAGAAGAATTATTATGTAAGTCCGGAAGACGGTTATCATGTGCGTATCGGCAGTAATGAATACTTCCAGATTCTTTTTGATGACAATAAATACAAAGAACTTGACGAAAACCTGACGTCTAAAGATCCGTTGAAGTTCGAGGATACCAAGAAATATCCGGATAGATTAAAAGCTGCTCAAGAAAAGACCAATCTTAAGGATGCTGTGCGAACGGCCGTTGGAAAATCCATGGGAAAAGACTTGGTAATTGCTTGTATGGACTTTAGCTTTATCGGTGGATCCATGGGAAGTGTTGTTGGCGAAAAGATTGCCAGGGCAGCTGATTATTCTTTGAAAAAAAAGATTCCATTATTGATCATCTCAAAATCAGGAGGTGCACGTATGATGGAAGCAGCATTATCATTAATGCAATTAGCAAAAACATCTGTTAAATTAGCGCAATTGGCTGATGCCAAGGTTCCTTATATATCGCTATGTACGGATCCTACAACGGGGGGTACAACGGCATCTTTTGCCATGCTAGGGGATATCAATATTGCGGAGCCAGGAGCTTTAATAGGATTTGCAGGACCTAGAATTGTGAGGGATACTACGGGTAAAGAATTACCTGAAGGCTTCCAAACATCAGAGTTCTTGCTTGAACATGGCTTCTTGGATTTTATTTCTCCGCGAAAAGACCTAAAGAAGAAAATCAATCTATATATAGATTTAATACGAAACCAACCGTTAAGAGAATAAAAAAAGGGAGTCTACCGATAGCTATCGGAAGACTCCCTTTTTATTTCCCAAAAATCAACCAGATTCCCGCATTCGCGAGAATGACAATTCTAAAAAAAACCTCGAAGCCAAGACTTCGAGGAGTCATTTTTGAACTAGTTCAACGTAATCTCTCTTACAGTTCCGTTATTAAAAGTGAATGTCGCTTGGTTATCGCAATTGCCATCACCAAAATCAAACACACCTCCAAAATTAGTACGCTGTACATCAATACTACCACCTACAAAATAGGTGCAAATCACCTCTCTTCGTAATGGGATCATAACTTCATAGGTATGAGTATTTCCGTTACGGAAAGTTGATGTCCAGTTACCCATGATTTCAAATACATTATCACTCCAAATACCACTTCCATGACCTTCTATCCATTCCTTTATTTTTAATCCTTCACGTGATGCTTCAACACCATTTGGCCAGATTACTGTTAAATCCAAGGTATGCGTGAATTGAGGGTTTCCGTTCTCATTGGACAGTTCTTTCAACAGCGTCTTGCTTCCAAGTATATTCTTCTCGTTGAAGAAGAAATCTTCCAAAACATAACTGATCATTACTTGCTGTGCTTGTAAAGCACGCTCATAGGTCATGATGATCTTCCCCTTCAACACATTACCACGCACTTCACATCCTTCAGTTCCGAAATTAATGGTAATTTCCCTAAATCCTTGTTCTAAAACCACTGTAATATTCACACAATCAGGCAAGCCACCAGGACGAGACATGGTTCTTCCTATTGCATTCGAATCGGATTCATAAACATCGATCATGATATCTGTCATTGCTTCAGAAGCTTCATCGATCTCTGCTAATTGTGCTACTTCGGTAGTGTCTAATTCTTGTACATTGGAAATATCAGTTGCTTCATCCTTTGTACATGAGGTAAATACCAATGACAACATCAATATTGCCGTCACTGCTTTTAAGTTCATTCGTAAATTTTTCATAATTGCTTAATTTAAGTTATATGTGTTAAGACCGTGTTAAAACAAAAAGGTTTAAAACAGCCCTAAAAAAAATTGCAACTCTCTAAAAATTACTATATTTGCGCCTTGATACGAAAGACGTATCGTGCATAAAAATTATTTACATAAATATTGGCATGTTAGACAAAAAAAATAAAGAGAAACTCTTTAAAAAACACGGCAAGAACGAGAAAGACACTGGTTCTGCAGAAGGGCAAATTGCTTTGT
>CBESOB010000148.1:0-7291 GCA_965530995.1 uncultured Flavobacteriaceae bacterium | reverse complement strand
GATCTGGCTTCTTAAAAACAAGCAAACCAATCAGTGGAAAACCACCAAGGCAACCACAGAAGCCGTTTATGCATTGTTATTACAAGGAAATGATTGGCTTAGTGTTACTGATATGGTAGATGTGGTTTTGGGTGGGCAAAAAATATCACCTCGACAATTGGAGGATGTTAAAGTAGAAGCTGGAACAGGCTACTATAAAACGTCATGGAGTTCGGCAGAAGTGACACCAGAAATGGCTGAAGTGAAGATCAGCAAGAAAGGAAAGGGCATTGCTTGGGGTGCATTATACTGGCAGTATTTTGAGGATTTGGATAAGATCACCTCAGCAGAAACGCCTTTGAAATTAGAGAAAAAACTATTCAAGAAAACCAATACCGACACTGGTGAGGAAATTTCTGAAGTGACTTCAGAAACGGATCTAAAAGTGGGTGACCTTGTACGTGTGCGCATTGAGTTACGAGTAGACAGACCGATGGAATTCGTTCATATGAAAGACATGCGCGCTTCAGGATTGGAGCCAGTGAATGTGCTTTCGCATTACAAATGGCAAGATGGCTTAGGCTATTATGAAAGCACTAAAGATGCGTCCACCAATTTCTTTTTTGACTATTTACCAAAAGGAGTTTTTGTCTTTGAATATGATCTGCGCATCAACAATGCAGGAGACATGAGTAATGGCATTACCACGATTCAGAGTATGTATGCTCCTGAGTTTAGCAGCCATAGTGAAGGTGTGAGAGTGTTAGTAAAATAATTTGATTCCGACAAAGAATTGTATTTTTAACATTACTAACTAATAAATCACAACTCATGAAAGTAAAAATTTTTATTGCCATTCGCATTTTGCTAGGCCTAATGTTACTCGTTTTCGGATTGAACAAATTCTTTCAGTTCTTGCCAGCACCTGAAGGCATGTCGGAAGTAGCTGGCACCTATTTTGGTTCGCTTATGGCTTCTAAAACAATGACTTTAGTTGCCGTTATTGAAGTACTTGCTGGACTTTCATTATTACTGAACAAGTATGTACCATTAATGGCCGTTATTTTAATGAGCATATCTGTAAATGCCGTATTATTCCATGCTGTTCTTGATCCAGGGAATATCGCTCCTGCACTTGTAATGCTAGTATTGAATATTGTCGTATTGTATGGGTATCGAAACCATTACGATGGCCTTTTGAAAATATCCTAAAACTAAAAAGAGGCTTTAAAAAGCCTCTTTTTTTTATTTGATTCTTTTGGTGATCAGTGCTAACTGACCCATATGATTCGCTTGATGCTCCATGACATGAAACCAAGCCCAATGATTGCTCATAGTGCCATTCTTTTTTGCAAACCATTTATCATCCTTGGTTTTCAATAATTCTTTGGTCTTTTCCCTAACCTCATCATATAGGTCTAAATAGTACTTTATGGGTTTTCCCTTGAATTCCTTTCTTGCTTTTTCTCCCAGACTCAAGGCGGTTTCCCATTTCTCTTTTTCTTCGGCATTGAATCCTCGACCTTCAAAAGTATAAGCTTGATAGTAGGCTTCGGTGGCCGCTAAATGATAAATAATGGCTCCTGGACTATTGGCGTTCTCATCTAAAAGAAAATCGGCACCAGCTTGATCAAGACCTGCAACATTTCTTTCTACACGTTGTTTAAGATTATCTAGCATAGAAATCATGTTACCTATATCTTGTGAATAGCCTTTTGGCGGTTTAATGGTGTTTTGTGAAAATAGGGGTAAACAGACTAAGAATAGTACTAGCAACAGTGATAATTTTTTCATTTCTAATTGATTTGTTTCAACCAATTTAAAAGAATAAAACCTATCTGATCCATAGATTAACAACATGTTAACGCACTATATATTACTTTTCAGGAGGATACTTTGACAAGACTTTCATAACAATGTCCCTTAATCGCTTTTCCTTGATCTCCGGTGTGGCATTAGGATTGAAACTACTTTCGATTACCGCCTGCCAAAAAAGTACATCTTTCTTCACATCTATAAAATCGAAAATTAATTGCTGATTGATATCTGCCTGCCCAATTGGTATCCCTACACTTATGCCTCCTCCCACATTACCACTAGTGCCTCCAACACCCACTCCAACATTACTCCTGCTATCTGCCTGGTATTCGCTGCTACTAATATTCACGTAAAAATCAGGTGAATCCGAAACTGTAAATCCTCTTGCTTGGATTGCTTCATCAAAGGCCTTGTGTAATCGCTTTGAATCTAACTCACTCAGACCAATTTGCATTTCAGGAAACGTGTTATACGTTTTATATTTGCTGAAATCGGTACCGGTCTCATAATCATAATTGACATAGATCGGGGCACAAGAAATAGTTAACAGGATTACACTAAAGGATAAAAAACGTTTCATAGATCAAATTTTAAGTAAAGTTACTCAAAATTCAAGCCACAATCAATCATTCAACATAGCCCAAAGTTTGTCTTTTAGTTTGGTAATACCTTGCTGGGTTATAGAGGAAATAAACATATAATCAATTGGGAGTTTTCCGTCGAGTTCCTGTTTTAATTCAGCTCTTAGCTCATCATCCAACATATCGCTCTTACTAATGACGATTAACCGCTCCTTATCAAGCATTTCGGGATTATAGCGTCGCAACTCATCCAAAAGAATTTCGTATTGCTTCATTATATCATCTGCATCGGCAGGAATCATGAATAATAATGTGGAATTACGTTCAATATGCCTCAAGAAATAATGTCCAAGCCCCTTACCTTCAGCAGCACCTTCAATGATTCCAGGTATATCCGCCATAACAAAAGTTTGGTAATCACGATACTCTACAATACCTAAATTAGGTTTTAGTGTGGTAAACTCGTAATCGGCTATTTTAGGTTTTGCCGCAGTTACGACCGATAGCAATGTGGACTTTCCTGCATTGGGAAATCCAACCAAGCCGACATCGGCCAGTATTTTAAGCTCTAAAGTGATTTTTCGTTCTCCACCTTCAATCCCAGGTTGGGCGTAGCGTGGTGTTTGATTTCTCGGGCTTTTAAAATGAACGTTCCCTAAACCACCTTTACCACCTTCAACGATGATCCTTTCTTCATTGGCCTGCGTGATTTCAAGAATGATCTCGTTGGTTTCTGTGTCCCTAACCACTGTACCTAAAGGCACGTCAATATAAACGTCATCTCCTTCAGCACCAGTACTGGTTTGTTTGCTACCATGGCTACCATGACCAGCCTTAAAGTGTTTCTTGAATTTTAAATGGAGTAAGGTCCATAAGTTGGGGTTTCCCTTTAAGATCACATGACCCCCGCGACCGCCATCACCTCCATCAGGACCACCTTTGGTAATGAATTTTTCGCGTCGTAAATGGGCAGAACCTTTACCTCCATTACCTGAAGTAACCTGCATTTTAACGTAGTCAACAAAATTACCTTCTGTCATGTATTACTTATAAATTATTACGGGTATATTATCTGAAAATACCCAACAACCACTGGTTGTCGTCCTTTTAATTTCAAATCTTCAGTTATGAATTTCTTATAAGAAATGAGATATTGGTGATGTATACTTTTTCGGCTATAATGCGTCGATGACTTTGCTTAAGCGTACAGTAATATCGTCAATGCTTCCGATGCCGTCTACACCAAAATATTTATCCTGATTTGAATAATAGTCTTTCAGGATGGCTGTTTTGCTGTAGTATTCCTTGATTCGATTTCGAATTATAGTTTCATCCGCATCATCCACTCTTCCGCTGGTTTTACCACGCTCTAACAACCGATTCACCAAGACATCATCCTGCACCTCTAAGGCGATCATCGCGTTGATTGAAGAATCCTTACTCACCATCAATTCATCCAATGCTTTTGCTTGTTCATTGGTTCTCGGGAATCCATCAAAAATGAATCCTTGAGCATCGGCATTTTTTTCAACCTCTGCATTAAGCATATCGATCGTTACTTGATCCGGGACCAATTCCCCTTTATCCATATAAGATTTAGCTAATAGACCAAGAGCCGTTTCGTTCTTGATATTATAGCGAAATACGTCGCCAGTAGAAATATGTACTAAATTATATTTTTCCTTTAGGAATTCAGCTTGAGTTCCCTTTCCAGCACCAGGAGGTCCAAAGAGCACTAAATTTGTCATGTGTTGTGTGTTTTTAATTTGATAAACTTCTGGTATATCGCGTCCTAATCCATCATAATCCAATCCGTAGCCAACAATGAACTTGTTGGGAATTTCGATGCCAATATAATGCAATTTAAAATCCTTTTTATAGGCTTCTGGTTTATAGAACAAGGTGGCGATGATCAATTTTTTGACATTCTCATTCTCGAATATACGATGCACTTCTTCCAACGTTTTCCCAGAATCAATGATATCCTCCAAGATCACCACAGTTCTTCCAGTAAGATCCTGAGTCAATCCAATAAGTCTTTTAATATCTTCTGAAGACTTGACACCTTCATATGACGCTAATTTTATGAAAGTAACCTCACAGGGCTTAGGATAGACTTTAACAAAATCACTCGTGAACATAAATGAGCCATTCATGATCCCTACAAAAACCGGCACTTCATCTTGAAGTTCGTTCGCAATATCCGAAGCCATTTTTCGCACAGCATTATCTATTTCCCCTTCAGAAATAAATGGCTTAAAATAAGTATCATGAAGTTTGATCATTGACGAAAACTCGATTTTCTTTATTGCCTGCAAAGATACCAAATAGATTTATGATTTAACAGTTAAAGACTTTACATTTGTACAATCATTGTTAGTGTTTCATGAATCATTTTTCGTCAAATTTTAAATTAGGTATCCTAGGTGGTGGTCAATTGGGCAAAATGCTCTTGAACGAAACCAGAAAGTTCGACCTTTATACCTGCGTTCTTGACCCATCTGCTGAGGCTCCCTGTAAGATAGGGAGCAATGAGTTTTATGTCGGTGATCTAATGGATCATGATACCGTTTACAACTTTGGCAAAAAGGTGGACCTCCTTACCATCGAGATAGAAAATGTAAATGTTGATGCACTTGAAAAACTGGAAAAAGAAGGATTAACAGTATTTCCTCGAGCGAAAACCCTAAGGGTCATTCAAAATAAAATAAAGCAAAAATTGTTTTATGTAGACCATAATTTGCCGACCGCAGCATTTTCCAGGTTTTCATATAAAGATGAAATTGAAACCGCCGTCGAACACGAAACCTTGAAGTTCCCTTTTGTATGGAAAAGTGCTCGATTTGGATATGATGGTACCGGTGTTAAAGTCATAAGAACTTATTCTGATCTTGATGATATTCCTAATGTCGAATGTCTTGTCGAGGAGCTTATAGATTTCAAGAATGAGCTTGCAGTCATTGTAGCTAGAAATGCTAAAGGCGATGTTAAGACCTACCCTGTTGTTGAAATGGAATTTCATCCTGAAGCCAATCAAGTTGAATATGTCATATGCCCGGCCCGAATCACAAAAGATATAGCCCATAAAGCAGAATTAGTTGCTCTTAAAACCTCACAAGCGTTTCAACATGTAGGGTTATTAGCTGTTGAAATGTTTCAGACCCAAGATGACCAAATCCTGATAAATGAAGTCGCTCCAAGACCTCATAATTCTGGACATCATACCATAGAATCGAGCTATACGTCTCAATTCGAGCAACATTTAAGAGCGATCTTGGGGTTACCTTTGGGTAATACCGATAGTAAAGTAGCAGGAATAATGGTAAATTTGGTTGGTGCTGAAGGTCATACTGGAGATGTAGTGTATGAGAATATCGATCGGATCATGACTATGGAAGGTGTAACACCCCATATTTATGGTAAAAAGCAGACCAGGCCTTTCCGTAAAATGGGACATGTGACCATTGTCAATAAAAACCTGGATGAGGCACGGCAAGTGGCGGAACAAGTTAAAAAGACCATTAAAGTAATAAGCAAATAGATATGAGCAAAGTAGGTATAATAATGGGGAGTAAAAGTGATCTTCCAGTCATGCAAGATGCCATTGACATCTTGAATGATTTTAATATTGATACTGAAGTAGATATTGTCTCTGCGCATCGCACTCCAGAGAAGCTTTTCGATTATGGTGCCAATGCCCATAAAAGAGGTTTTAATGTTATTATCGCTGGCGCTGGTGGTGCTGCTCATTTACCAGGCATGATAGCTTCATTATCGCCGCTACCGGTTATTGGTGTCCCTGTAAAATCAAGCAACTCCATTGATGGGTGGGACTCTATATTATCCATACTGCAGATGCCAGGTGGCGTACCTGTAGCCACTGTCGCATTGAATGGCGCCAAGAATGCAGGGATTCTTGCAGCACAAATACTAGGATCTTCAGATGCTGCGATCCTTCAAAAAATTCAAGCGTATAAAGAAAACCTCAAGGCCAAGGTAATAGATTCTTCAAAAGACCTAAAAAAATAAGGCACCTCATTGAAGTGCCTTATCGATTAATAGCTAAATTTTATATCACAATATCCCTCTCGTAATATGAAGCAAGGTCACATTTTTAATCATGTGAAAAGCTAATTAAAATCTTCGAAATTTACTCTTATCGGCAAAATACAGAAATAATCGTTCTATTGTATTTTTGTAAGAAATAAATTACAAAGTAAAAACCCCGATAATCAGTCGAGGTTTTATTACTAATCAATCAATCTTTTTAGGTCTTCTTAAAGAAGTAAGACCCTGTAAAACTCTAAAGTAAAGATGCTTATTATTAAGGTCACTTGGAAATTTCGTAGTATAAACTTAGAATGAATAATCGATTAAACGTTAATTTATTCGACGAAAAGTATATGAGCCCTGTAATTGAAGTATATGCCCTACACTATTTTTTAAGAACTGCCTTAGAAATAGCGCCTAAACCATTATAATTCAACCTAATAAGATACATTCCTGAAGAGATATTTTGCGTGTGTATTAGAGACCTATACGTATCTGAATACAATAATTTACCGGACATATCGTAAATATCAAATGATTCTGGGAGCTGTTGATTACCATCCACTATGATATGCAGTTGCTCCTCATCAAAGAAGATCTTGAAATCCTTTTCGTCAACTACCTCCTGGATACCAAGTGTGGTGTCATATTCATAATGAATAATGAATCTAGAAGTATCTTCATTTGTAGTGTTTACTGTAAAGCTATAATCACTAACTCTCAGATCCGTCATGGTCATGGTTTGTGTATCCTCAAGCTTAATTAAGTATTCTGGACTTATGAATTCTTCTTCAATGGATATTGTATAATTACCTGTTGCAGCAGCCTTTATCCCTAACTGTATAGACGTATTATTAGGCGCC
>CBESOB010000147.1:0-7384 GCA_965530995.1 uncultured Flavobacteriaceae bacterium | reverse complement strand
ACGCAAATCGCCGAATCCTGTATATGAATCTGTAAAGCTTTCATCTTGAAAAACTCCAGTAAAGTCACCACCAGAAAAAGGCAGAATGACATCAACTTTTCCTGATGCTCCAAAAAAGTTAACACTTTTTACATACGCCAGAATGATCGTATTAATGTTGCCATTAAAATCTTCGAGGGGTAATGCGGGGTCCAGTAAGGTATTGCCAGAGGCATATGCATACCCTATCGCTGCAAAATTCAATCCTCTTGGTAAATTTGTCAACGCTCTTGGCTCGAGCTCTTGTGCATTCAATTTTATAGGGCCTACTAAAAAACAGGCAGAAAAAAAATATAAGAATATGGAAAGGTTTCTCATTTATGGGTCTCGAATTCTTAAATTATTAGTGACTATCTCATCTTCCCCGAGGACAAGTACTATGCCAATTGTTAAAAACCCTTTAATATAGTTCTTTAAGTGCTATAGATGAAGTATCTATATAGAAATTGACAACACATTGAATAAACGAAATATCCCGAATCATTATATGTCGTCACGATATGTCGTAGAATTTTTATTTTAAAGTTATTTTGAGCTTTTCATTTTCAACCGTAAGATGCTAGAGGGTAAATTCAAAATTTCAGAGGCATATCCTTTGCCAGATATTTTCCAACTTCATGGAGAAAAACTGTTTAACCACAGCACGTTTTTTTCTTTAAGAAATCGAAAGCTATTTTGATCGATAAAAATTTAAGACTATATTTTTTGGGTCGTTTTTTAACAATGGAAAAATGAACAGATACTTAAGGTTTAATATACTTCGATAATTCGTTTACATACGAATAACTAGAAACATCACCATTATCTTGGGTATGTTTTATATATGATTTTAATGCAGGTGCATACCACCAAACATCATTCAATGGTCCGCCAGTTTTGGAGTACTTATGATTCCTGATCGTTCCTGTATACACAATCTTAAACGCTTTAAATATTCCTGCTTTTACCGTTACATCTCCATAAGAAATTACTTCTGCATCTTGTTTTGTAGTCATTCTGTCACCCTCACCATTTGGTGCCTCACTCTTATATCTCCATTTTTTACCTACTTCTAATGGCCAATCTTTATTAGGAGTAGCGCTTTTTTCTGATACCGGATTGGTAATTTGAATAGTATCTTTTCCATATAAAAACCCCAAACCATTTCTATAAGACACAACCTCTTTTACCGTTTTTCCTTCTCCTCTAATCTTTTCTCCTGCAGAGGTTTTCCAAGTATATTCCCATCGTTCTCCAACCACATAGTCTTTTATAGTTGGCTCATTGGCAGATATTGATTTTGCAGATGTATTACAGGCACTTAATATTAATAAAACAAGAATAGCGAGTAATGAATTGACTTTCATAATTGATTTCGTTTAAAACTTAAGACTCAAAGGTCACGATTAGAAAAACCACATAAAAGAGAAAGTACACGAGCGTGGTTATTAGGTGATAAGCGTATTTAAACTCTAACTTTCCCTTAAAAATAAGTTCCAAAAAGCATAACTACCGCGATAAAGGCTTCTCGCCCTTCAAATTATCGTAGAAAAAAAGACCCTAGTTATAAACTAAAGTCTTTGTGCAAATTGTGGTCCCACTTGGGCTCGAACCAAGGACCCTCTGATTATGAGTCAGATGCTCTAACCAACTGAGCTATGGGACCGAAAGCGGACCTACCTGCCGCAGGCAGGTGCAATATTACTACATATTTTAAAACCTAGCAAGCATTTATTCTTTAATGGGCTTGTCTTGGCACAGTTCAATTAGTACCCCGTTTGTCGATTTTGGATGCAGGAACGCCACTAGTTTATTATCCGCCCCATTCTTAGGCTTATTATTGATCAAAACGAATCCTTCTTTCTCCAACCTTTTGATCTCTGCTTTTATGTCTTTTACTGCAAAGGCAATATGATGTATGCCTTCACCTCTCTTTTCAATGAACTTTGCAATGGGACTGTCTTCATTCGTAGCTTCCAGCAATTCAATTTTGTTGGCCCCCACCTTAAAGAATGATGTTTTTACCCCTTCGCTTTCAACATCTTCTATTTTATAGTGCGACTTCCCAAATAGTTTTTTGAAAAGCATATTCGATGCGTCAATGTCCTTAACAGCAATACCAATATGTTCAATTTTCTTCATATTCAGGCAATATTTTCGGAATGAAATTTGTTAAACAAAGCAAAGATAATCCTTAAATATCATATACTTTTGCAATATGGAAAGTAACAGACAGAAAAAAATAGCCTCCGTTTTACAGCATGACCTAGTTGATGTACTTCAAGGAGCGGCTACCCAAGGCGGAATGAAAGGCATTATCATTTCCGTAACAAAGGTAAATGTAACGGTTGACTTGTCCATAGCTAAGGTATACTTAAGCATCTTCCCAAACGAAAAAGGAAAGGAATTGATCGAGGGTATTAAAGAGAATAGTGCTTTTATCAAACATGAAATTTCTCAAAGGACTAGGCACCAATTGCGCCGAATGCCCCAACTAAATTTCTTCTTGGATGATTCACTAGAATATATTGACAATATTGACAAATCCTTGAAAGGATCAGAAGACCCAATCAAAAATCCTGACCTATTGGATAAACGAAAGAAGTCTTAATTGAATGTTTAACCCGATACCCTTTATTGTTTTTTAATGGTCGGATTGAACATGTATATTGTGCTTTCGTTTAAAGAATCATTATCATGAATGTTTCATTATATATAGCTAAACGATATTTACTTACCAAGAGTAATAACAACGCTATAAACATCATTACTATCATCGCCGCTATAGGGGTGATAATTGGGGCCGCTTCCTTATTCATTGTATTATCCGGATTTGCTGGCTTGAAGGATTTTAGCCTTCAATTTTCAACACACATAGACCCGGACCTAAAGGCGGAAATCACTCAAGGCAAGTCAATAAGCATTACTCAAGACCAGGAAAATAAAATTAAAAATCTTGACGGCATAGTTTCATATTCCAAAATCATTGAAGAACGAGTTATCCTGAGTTATGATAACAAGAAAATGCTGGCCACGTTAAAAGGTGTTGATTCAGATTTTGGTAAGGTGAATGACATCAGCTCCATCATTGCAGAAGGAAGTTGGATAAGCGACCAAGGCAGCCAAATAGTCGCTGGATGGGGGATTACAAACAACCTTTCCATAGGTGTGATGGACTACGCTAAGTCTGTAACTATTTTAGTGCCAAGGCCTGGTAAAGGACAAATAAGTTCTGTTGCAAGCGCTTTTAATACGGTGTATACGAATAACGTAGGGGTGTTTCAAATAAATGAAGATCTCGACAATAGTATGGTTTATACGAATATTGAAACCGCTAAGAACTTATTGGATTACGAGAACGATCAAATTTCTTCCATTGAATTCAAATTAGCTACGGGAGCTGATGAAGCTCAAGTGCGCGTGGATCTTCAATCCATTCTCGGAGATTCTTTCACCATCAAGAACCGGATGCAATTAAATGACGCCTTGTACAAAATGTTGAATACAGAGAATCTTGCCGTATACCTTATTTTCACATTAGTACTCATTATCGCGTTGTTTAATGTAGTTGGATCTATCACCATGATGATACTGGACAAAAAGAAAAACTTGAACACGCTTTTTAATCTTGGTGTGACCATTAAAGACCTGCGTCGCATATTCTTTTTGCAGGGAAGCTTGATGTCTGTTGTTGGCGGAATAATAGGCCTGGTGTTGGGTTTTCTGATCATTCTTGCTCAAAAACTTTTCTCTCTCTACATGATCACGCCTTCGTTGGCGTATCCTGTATCCATTAAGCCCATAAATTTTGTTTTGGTAATTGTAACAATATCTGTGTTGGGAATTTTGGCTTCAAAGCTTGCATCAATCAGGATATCGAAACAATTAATTGCTTAATGACAGCTCTTTAGTCCCCTCAAGGGGACATTTTTAAACGAATTGGTGGTCTGAAAACGTTTCCAAGACCTCGTCAAAAGCGGCAAATACATCCTTGGAATCGTCGCTCGTTACCATTTTCATTCGGTATGGCTTAAAATCAGGAATGCCCTTGAAGTAATTGGTGTAATGCCTTCTGGTTTCAAAAACCCCAAGCTTCTCGCCTTTCCAATCTATGGACATCTGCAAATGACGTCGTGCGGCATCTACACGTTCTTCAAGCGTAATGGCTTCTAAATGTTCGCCTGTGTTGAAGAAATGTTTCACTTGTTTGAAAAACCATGGGTTACCGATGGTCGCTCGGCCAATCATAGCACCATCCAGTCCATAAGAATCGCGCATTTCCATCGCTTTCTCAGGCGTAGTCACATCCCCATTACCAAACACTGGGATATGCATTCGTGGATTGTTCTTTACCTCAGCAATAGGTTTCCAATCTGCCTCCCCTTTATACATTTGTGCCCTGGTGCGGCCGTGAATGGCAATAGCCTTGCAGCCTACATCTTGTAATCGTTCAGCCACCTCAACGATCTTTATGGAATCGTGGTCCCAGCCCAAACGGGTTTTCACGGTAACGGGTAAGTTGGTGCGCTTGACCATTTCGGCAGTCAATTGCTCCATAAGACAAATGTCTTTTAAGATACCTGCGCCAGCACCTTTACTGACCACCTTTTTTACAGGACACCCAAAATTGATGTCGATGATGTCCGGATTCGATTTCTCTACAATATCGATGGTCTGTAACATGCTGTCGAGATTGGCGCCAAAGATCTGGATACCCACTGGGCGCTCTTTTTCGTAAATATCGAGCTTCATGACGCTTTTAGCCGCATCGCGAATCAAACCTTCACTTGAGATAAATTCGGTATACACAACATCAGCGCCCTGTTCCTTGCATAACGCCCGGAATGGTGGGTCGCTCACATCTTCCATTGGTGCCAGTAGCAATGGAAAATCCGAAAGTTCTATGTCGCCTATTTTTACCAAAGTATTATTAAGAAAAACATACGCTCTAAAACGTTAATTCCGCCTCTATCTTCTCTCCGTTTCTCTCTACAATAATTTTTGTAGTGTCTCCCTTTTCAAAAGTTGACAATGCCTTCATATAACTGGTCATGTCTGTAATTTCATGGTCCCCTAGTTGCAATACCACATCCCCCTTTTGCAATCCAGCCCTTACTGCAGGTGTGTCTTCCCGTGTGCCATCAATACGCATGCCTTTGCCGTCATACAAATAATCAGGGACTACGCCTAATCCAACCTTGAACCTTGGCGTTTCCTCGCTTTCATTCTTAGTTTTTCTGAATGCCACCTTGTCGCTTTCATTCAATTCAGAAATAAAGGAGTATATATAATCTGAAATGGCATACATGCCTTCGTAATTCAATTTATCAAAATCGTCTGAAGGCCTATGATAATCTTCATGCTGGCCTGTGAAAAAATGCAGCACCGGTATATCGCTCAAATAAAATGATGTGTGATCTGAAGGTCCAACGCCAGACTCTCTCTCGACCAACTTGAAATCCCCTTTTAAGGCGTTCAAGGTCTGAGAAAAACGTGGTGATGTCCCAACTCCGTATACAGCTAAGGTCTTGTCTTCTTTTAATCGACCGACCATGTCCATATTGATCATATAGTTCACCGCCTTGGTATCGATCGTTGGATTTTTGACAAAATAATTAGAGCCCAGTAGTCCCATTTCCTCTCCAGAAAATGCGATGAACAGGTAGTTACTATTCGTATTCTTTCCTTTGAGTTTGCTTGCTAAGTTGATCATGACCGATGTTCCGCTGGCGTTATCGTCTGCCCCATTATGTATTTCTGTCTCACCTCTATGTAAAGAACCATCGCCTCCTAATCCTAAATGATCATAATGCGCTCCAATGACAATCGTATTGCTTGCCTTGTTATCAATAAATCCAACGACGTTCGTTCCTGTGATCGTGCTATCAGAGGTCATAGACACATATTTAGTGTCTTCGTGTGGGTTTGTCTTGGGTTTAAATGAGAATTCTTGAAGATAGCCATCCGTTCCTTTGGCCTCTAACCCAAGTTCCTTGAATCGCTCCGCTATGTAATTAGCTGCCATTATTTCGCCTTCGGTACCTGTGGCTCTTCCCATTAAATCATCACTTGTCAGAAAAGAAATATCCTCTTTTATAAGGTTCTCGGGTGTGTATTCTTTTTTACATGAAAATAAAGAAATTGTAAAAAATAGTATAAAAAGTTGTTTCATTGCTAATACATATTAATTTTGCACAAAATTAAGCATTTAATGCCATTTATTCATTCCTGAAATACGACATCTAATATGAAACATATCTTTCCCACTCTCTTGGTCCTTTTATTCATTACAGTAGCTTGCAAATCTGACAAAAAAGGGTATTCGGCCACGAAGGAGCAAAATGAAGTTAAAGTGAATAGTGATTTAATCTACCCAGAGGAGACGCATTTCAAATCGCTGCGTCAGGTGACATATGGAGGCGACAATGCTGAAGCCTATTGGAGTTTTGATGATTCCCAAATTGTATTTCAGTCCAATAATGAGATATGGGGTATGGAATGTGACCAAATGTTCTTGATGAACCGAGAAGACACGTTTGATAGTATACCTCCACCAATGATAAGCACTGGAAAAGGAAGAACCACTTGTGCGTATTTCTTACCCGACAATAAACATTTTGTATATGGCTCAACCCACCTAGTGGATGATGAATGCCCTGAAGTACCGCTTCGTAAAAACGGAAACTATGTCTGGCCTGTTTACGATAGTTTCGACATTTTCGTCGCTGACCTAGAGGGGAATATTACTGGGCAGCTTACCAATGAACCTGGTTATGATGCCGAGGCAACAGTGTCGCCTAAAGGGGATAAAATCGTGTTTACATCCATGAGAAGTGGCGACCTTGAATTGTACACAATGAATATTGACGGAAGTGATGTAAAGCAAGTTACCGATCAATTAGGGTATGATGGCGGAGCATTCTTCTCTCCAGACGGCACCAAATTGATTTTTAGGTCATCGCGTCCAAAAACCGAAAAGGAGATCACCGATTATAAAGACTTACTCGCTCAAGGGTTGGTTATGCCAACAGAAATGGAATTGTTCATTTGTAACGCCGATGGAAGTGACCTGAAGCAATTGACGTTTTTAGGAAATGCCAATTGGAGTCCATTCTTCCATCCGTCAGGAGAAAAAATATTGTTCTCTTCTAACTTCGAGGCTGAAAAAGGATTTCCGTTCAATCTATATATGATCGATATTGATGGGAAAAACCTAAAACGTATTACACATGGTGAAACCTTTGATGCCTTTCCGGTTTTTTCTAACGATGGTAAACATCTATTGTTTTCTTCAAATAGAAATAACGGTGGCACAAGAGACACTAATTTGTTTATTGCAGAATGGCAAGATTGACATTCTGAAATT
>CBESOB010000146.1:0-7398 GCA_965530995.1 uncultured Flavobacteriaceae bacterium | reverse complement strand
ACCTCAACAAAATCATGGCAACTTCTTGAGGAGCATTTTAAGACGATTGAAGATGTCCAAATGAAAGACTTTTTTGCGCGAGATGATAAACGAGCAAATACATTTAAGATCCAATGGGATGATTTTTATGTCGACTTCTCCAAGAACAGGATAGACGAAAAGACGCTCGAACTATTACTGAAATTGGCTGAAGAGGTTCAGCTAAAAACGGCCATTACAAAGTACTTTAATGGCGACATCATTAATGAAACAGAAAATAGAGCTGTACTTCATACGGCATTGAGGGCTCCAAGTAACTCATCCCTGTTAGTGGATGGAGAGAATATCATGCCTGAAATCCATGCGGTTAAAGAAAAAATCAAGAACTTCACTAATGACGTTGTAAACGGAAAAAGAAAAGGACATACTGATAAAGAATTTACTGATATTGTAAATATAGGTATTGGAGGTTCTGATCTTGGGCCTGCCATGGTGGTTGATTCATTAGAGTTTTACAAGAATCATTTAAACACACATTTTGTTTCCAATGTGGATGGTGATCACGTTAATGAGATTATCAAGAAATTAAATCCGGAAACCACTTTATTTGTTATTGTATCCAAGACATTCACCACCCAGGAAACAATTTCTAACGCAAATACAATTAGGCATTGGTTCTTGCAAACCGCTAAAGAAGAAGATATTTCCAAACATTTCGTTGCTGTCTCGACGAATATTGAAAAAGTAAAAGAATTTGGTATTGCAGAGAATAATATTTTCCCGATGTGGAATTGGGTAGGGGGTCGTTTTTCTCTATGGAGTGCTGTAGGATTGACGATTAGTCTTTCTGTGGGCTATTCCAATTTTGAAGATTTGCTAAATGGAGCTCATAAAATGGATGAGCATTTCAAGACAGCTGATTTTGAAAGTAATATTCCCGTTGTTCTTGGCCTTTTAAGTGTCTGGTACAACAATTTCTTTAATGCGGAAAGTGAAGCCGTTATACCTTACACCCAATATCTCAAACAGTTTGCTACGTATTTGCAACAAGGAATCATGGAGAGTAATGGGAAAAGTATTGATAGAGGAGGTGAAAAAGTGAATTATCAAACTGGAACGATTATTTGGGGAGAACCTGGAACCAATTCACAACACGCATTTTTTCAATTGATTCATCAAGGCACCAAGCTTATTCCTGTTGATTTCATCGGGTTTAAGGAAAGCCTGTATGGCAATAAAGACCATCAGGATAAACTTATTTCAAATTTCATCGCTCAAACCGAAGCTTTGATGAATGGAAAGACCAAAGACGAGGCTCGAAACGAACTGGTCGAAAAAGGACTTGGAGAATCTGATATCAATAAATTATTACCCTACAAAGTATTCAAGGGAAACAACCCTACGAACACCCTTTTTATCAACAAACTAAATCCTGAGAGTTTAGGTAAACTCATTGCGATGTACGAGCATAAAATATTCGTTCAGGGCGTCATTTGGAATATCTTCAGTTATGATCAATGGGGTGTTGAACTTGGCAAGCAGTTAGCGACTAATATTTTGAACGAATTGACTGGCCATTCTTCCAACCACCATGATTCTTCTACGCAAAATCTTATTAACCATTACAAATCTTAACAACTATTAAGATTTGTTAAGAATTTCTTTTTACGAAATCGTTATAGTTTTTCAATTAATCCTATTTTTGTCGCGTTAAGTTTTTCTTAACATTAACTTAAAATACGATCCATTCAAAAATTCGATTTTTGCACAAAATTCAAAACTATTCACAATTAATCAAAATGAAAAAAATTACTAAAATTTTACTAACATTGGCAGTTGTTTTCATTGGCACATCATCAGCGTTTGCTCAAGGTGTGACAAGGTCTTCAATTAGTGGCCAAGTAACAGATGAAAATGGCGACCCACTTCCGGGAGCCAATGTCGTGGCAATTCATACGCCTACAGGCACCACTTATGGTGCTTCGACAGATTTTGACGGGTTCTACCGTATGCCGAACCTAAGAACTGGTGGCCCATACAAGTTGACCATTAGTTATGTTGGATATTCGGATTACTCGGATGATGCCCTATATCTTGTATTAGGACAAACTAGTAGTATTAGCCGACAATTGTCAGAATCTGCAAGCGTTCTTGAAACCATTGTAATTACTGCGCAAAGGGATGGCGTTTTCGATTCTGACCGAACCGGCGCTGCAACAACGGTTAGCCAAAGGGATATTCAAACAATTCCTTCTGCTTCAAGATCCATTGCGGATTTTGTTAGAGCAACTCCTCAAGCACAGATCACAGAAGGAACAGATGGTTTTTCGATTTCTTTAGGAGGCCAGAATAATAGATTTAACTCTGTGTATGTAGATGGTGCAGTAAGTAATGATGTATTTGGCCTAGCTGGTTCTGGAACAGATGGTGGACAAACTGGTGCGAATCCATTCTCCATTGATGCTATTGAGCAAATACAGGTACAATTAGCGCCCTTTGATGTTAAGATCTCAGGATTTACTGGAGGTGCGATTAATGCTGTAACACGTAGTGGTACTAATGAATTCAGCGGTTCTGTGTATAGTTTCATAAGAAATGAGAGCCTTGCTGGTAAAACACCGAATGGCCTTTTGAGGGATGGAGATACAGCTCAAAAACTAGATGATTTTACAGCGCTTACTTATGGTATTCGTGCTGGTGGTCCTTTAGTGAAAGACAAATTGTTTTTCTTCGTAAACTACGAAAGACAAGACAATGAATTACCTCAACCATTCAACATCTCTAATTACCAAGGTAATTTGGATGCGGCTGGGATTGAGTCTTTAAGACAATTCATGATATCTTCTTATGGTTACGATCCGGGTATATACGACAATAATACATCGACACTTGTAAACGATTTAGTAACGGCTAAATTAGATTGGAACATTAATGAGAACCATAACCTATCGATTACCCACAGACTACAAAAAGCTGATAACTTAGAAGCAAGAAATTCGTCTGCTGGTACAATAGCATTCTTAAATGGTTCTGAGCTGTTCTTGAATAATACCAATGCCACGACATTACAATTGTACTCAACATTCGGAAGCAAATTTGCCAACAGTTTATCTATAGGTTATAAAACCGTGAGAGATGACAGGGATCCTTTAGGAAGTCCATTTCCAACTTTAGAGTTACAAGATGGTGATGGTCGTATTAGATTAGGTGCAGAGCCTTTCTCTACGGCCAATTTATTGGACCAAGATGTCTTTACGTTCACCAATAATTTTGAGATCTTCTCTGGAAAGCATGCCATTACCATTGGTACGCATAACGAATATTCTAAAATTAAGAACTTATTCTTCGCCTTTAACTATGGAAGTTATGGATTTAACGATGACAACAACGGTACTGGTGGCACTGGTGTTGATGAATTTATCGCTGGTCTCCCAACCACTGATTATAGCCACGGATATTCTTTAGTGGGAAATGGTGTCGTAGGAGATCAATCTGCTGGAGCATCTGAATTCGATCTATTCCAATTCGGCCTTTATTTTCAAGATGAAGTCACTATTAGCGATAACTTTAAATTAAGTGTTGGTATTCGTTTTGATACACCTTACTGGTCAGATGGTCCTGTGAATGATGATTTCAATAATAGAACAATTCCCTTATTAGAAGCCGAAGGTAAAGATCTTCAAGGCGCGAGAGTAGGTCGTGGTGTTAGCCCGCAGATACATGTAGCACCTAGAGTAGGTTTCAATTGGGATGTTAAAGGAGATAATACAACACAGCTTCGTGGTGGCTTTGGAATCTTTACTTCTAGATTACCATTAGTATGGCCAGGTGGTACATATAATAACAATGGTGTAACTGGTGGATTCAGCGGAGATTTTAACTTTAGTGACCCATTGCCTTTCGAGCCAGATGTGAATAATCAACCTAAGCACGTTACTCCTGGTACAGGTGCAACAAGTGGAAATATAGATTTGTTTGCCTCTAATTTCCAATTACCACAAGTATTCAAGACAAACATTGCGATTGACCAAAAATTACCATGGTGGGGCTTGATTGCCAGTGCTGATGTTATATTGAACAAAAATATAAGTGCTATCTATTACGAGAACCTAAACTTAAAAGACCCAGTAGGAGCTCTAGCAGGAGCTGACAACAGACCAGTTTACGACAGACGTGATGAGATTGACGATACCTATGGAAGAATCATCTTAGCTTCTAATACGAATAAAGGATCTTCTTGGAATGGTGCCTTGACTATCAGAAAACCTTTCGATAATGGATTCTCTGGCCAAGTATCTTACTCTTATGGAGAGTCTAAAGCAATCTTTGACGGAACTTCATCGCAGAACAGTTCTCAATGGAGAAACATTCAAACAGTTAATGGAAAGAATTCAGCATTGCCTGTTAGCCGTTCAGATTTCTCTGCTGGTCATAGAATTTCAAGTAACATGTCTTACGAGTATAAATGGTCAGAGAATGTAAAAACGACGTTAGGTATATTCTATAATGGGTCGCAAGGACGTCCTTACTCGTATGTATATAGAGAAGGTAGGGATATCTTGAACGATGATTCTCGAGATAATGCCTTAATGTACGTACCTGCTAATGCTGGTGAAATCGCACTTCAAGATAGAGATGGTTCTGCTGCTGGTACCGGAGATGAGTGGGCTCTTTTAAATGCCTACATCGAAGGTGATGACTACTTAAGAACTAGAAGAGGACAATATGCAGAACGTAACGGGTCTAGAGGTCCTTGGAGTCATATTGTTGATTTGAAGTTCATACAAGATTTTTCTTTTAATGCCTTCAGCAAAAGGAATACCTTCCAAGTATCACTTGATATTTTCAACTTCACGAACTTATTGAACAAGGATTGGGGTCAGCAAAAGTTTGCTTTTAGCAACACAAGCATCTTGGAAACAGAATCTGCTAGTGCTGGGTCTACACCAGAATTCAGTTTGAACGAGTCTGTAATAAACGATGGTCCTGATCAATTAGATGATATAGGAATCCAAAGTTCAAGATGGCAAATGCAAATTGGATTGAGATATATATTCAATTAAGAATTAAATACAATAAAAAAAACCCAGACGATGAATGTCTGGGTTTTTTTATGCCCAAAATCCTTATTTTTGTCTAACACTTAAATTCTCTGGACTATGTATGATATCGTAAAAGTACTTCACTCCTATTGGGCCTATTTGGTATTGCTCGTATTGTTACTGGCAACTATAAATGCTTTGATCAAATTCTTTGGCAACAAAGAATTCCACGCCAAGGATTTTAGGATAAGCCTGTTTACCCTAATAGTATCCCATTTACAATTATTATTGGGACTATTGCTATACTTCGTCTCTCCAAGATTGCAACTCTGGTCAGAGAGTGGTATGGGTGGCGTCATGAAGGATTCTGTAAATCGTCTTTATTTAGTGGAACACCCTCTAATAAATATTATTGCCGTTGCCCTAATTACCATTGGGTATAGCAAGCATAAAAAGAAACTCACATCCACCCCAAAATTCAAGATGCTAGCGATTTTTTATACGATCGCCTTTATTCTATATGTGTCTAGGATTCCTTGGGATGTATGGCCTAACTAATAAAGAAGAGAGACGCTATTAGCGTCTCTTTTAGTTTTTAATGTTTCATTTTTAGTTCACCTCTTTTATCACATAAGCATATACAGGGAAGTGATCACTAAATCCATCTGTAAATCCGCCATCTGCAAAACTTCGTAACGGATATCCTTTGTAACGGCCACGTTTATTAGTCAAGTAATGTCTATTAAATATTCCCGCTTTGTAGAAGCGATAGGTTGAGTAATCCTTGTCCAACAATGGCTGTGTAAACATGATTTGATCAAACAGGCTCCAGGCATCTCTATAAGCATTCGAACCCAAACCCTGTTTCGCCATTTCTTCCATGGGGTTATAAATACCTTTAAGGTCGACATCTTTTTTATTCCGTTCTGCTTTCAGTACATCTTTTACACTCGCATTTGTGGGGTCATCATTTAGATCGCCCATTGTAAAGATCTTGGCATAAGGATCTAGTACTTGTAACGAATCAATGATATGTTTATTAAGTTTTGCAGCTGCTACTCGCTTGGGCCTACTCCTTGCTTCACCACCTCTTCGCGACGGCCAATGATTTACTATGAAATGCATACGTTCACCATCAAATAATCCACTAACCAATAACTGATCTCTTGTATAAATGCGCTTACGACTCGTATCATCATATATCTTTAATTCATGGGCACTTGAATGTTGTGGTTGGAAAACTGCCTTTTGGTATAGTAAGGCAACATCAATTCCTCTAACGTCAGGTGAATCAAAATGAATTATACCATAGTCCTCGCTAAGCAATAAGGGATCGTTCACAACATCTTCAAGAACATTGCGATTCTCAATTTCAGCAACTCCAATGATTACGGGTGTGTTTTTGGATACATCAGAACCAATATCTGCAAGCACTCTAGCCATGTTATGGACCTTCTTCTTATAAATTTCTCCAACATTTGCCTTCATCTCCATTATGGGGCTAGCTTCATCAAATTTAACTGGATCGTTAATCGTATCGAATAGATTTTCAAGATTATAAAAAGCAATTGTGTGCACCTTAAACATCTTTTTTTCTTGTGCGAATCCTGATATGAACACCAATAAAAATGTGTATGCTAAACTGTAATTTATAAGCTTCAATAATAGAGTATTACGGTACATAAGTTGAATTCAAAAGAGGATAAAAAGTAAGTAATAATAACAATTTACGTGAAATCAGAAACAAAAAATATAGTATATTTACGCAATATAGAGTAAATAGTAATCATAAATGGAGAAAATAGTATCTACTTTTTTATTTGTTATTTTTTTAGGAACCACCACATATGCACAGCAAACTATAATAAAAGGCAGTGTCCTCTATGCTATTTCTAATGAACCAATTCCAGATGTAACCATAACTATTGAAGAAACCGATCAAACAACCAAAACTGATGGTTTTGGCGAATTCATTTATTCTTCTAATGTTCCCCTGGGAGAGCAAGTTTTAAGAGTCTCTAAGACTGGCTATTTGACCAAGCGTTATCCTATTGTGGTCAATGCCGGTAGTACTGTTAATATTACAGACATGACCTTAGAAACTGATATTTCGGATTCAGGAGATTTATTCACAATAAGCCTTTCCGACGACGAACTTAATGATGACACCGGCGGTACTGATAATATTTCGGGATTATTGCAATCTTCACTAGATGTGTTTCAAAGAACTGCCGCCTTTGAGTTCAGTTCTTCATTTTTCAGGGTTAGGGGATTGGATTCTGACAATGGTTCTGTTTTGATTAATGGAATAGAAATGAACAAACTTTATAATGGTAGACCTCAATGGAGTAATTGGGGAGGGCTTAATGATGTTATG
>CBESOB010000145.1:0-7438 GCA_965530995.1 uncultured Flavobacteriaceae bacterium | reverse complement strand
GACATATATTTTTCTTTTTACTGTTTTAAGTGCTGTTCTTTTATTTACTCATAAGGTTTCTAAATATTTTGAATACGACAGTGAGGGAAATGTGTTAGTTGTCGTAAATAAAGGGATAATGCTCTCCGATTTTTTTAATTATAGGGAAAATAGGGCCGAGTTTCCCAAGAAAAAATTATTGTATTTTAAAATCAATAATTATGGGTTCTATAAATCTTTGAATTTGTATGTCACATCTCACGGAAATCGACAAAAGAGATTGAAATTTAATGTGACATTGGTAAATAATAAGAAACTTAAATATTTAAAACAGTCTTTAGATAAAGTCGTGAAACAAAACAAATTGAATGCCTAATGACTATGGAAAATGACGATATGACTATGAGTGGACCTGAGAAGGATGCCAGTAACTCAGATACCATTACTCGTGTCACAGGCATGTATAAGGATTGGTTTTTGGATTATGCATCCTATGTCATCCTCGAACGTGCAGTTCCTGCAATAGAAGATGGTTTTAAGCCTGTGCAACGGCGCATTATGCATTCTATGAAAGACCTTGATGATGGTCGATATAGTAAAGTAGCGAATATTGTTGGACATACTATGCAGTATCATCCTCATGGTGATGCTAGTATAGCTGATGCGATGGTGCAAATTGGTCAGAAAGACCTGCTTATCGATACCCAAGGTAACTGGGGAAACATTCTTACTGGGGATAGAGCAGCTGCTTCAAGATATATTGAAGCCCGAATTTCCAAATTTGGTTTGGATGTTGTCTATAACCCAAAGATCACGGAGTGGCAAGCCTCTTATGATGGCCGTAGAAAAGAGCCAGTGAATCTTCCTGTTATGTTTCCATTGTTGTTAGCACAAGGCGGAGAAGGAATTGCAGTTGGGTTATCAACAAAGATATTGCCACATAATTTTATTGAACTGATCAATGCCTCGATAAAGCATTTAATGGGAAAACGTTTTACAATACTTCCTGATTTCCCAACAGCTGGAATTGCCGATTTCACTAATTACAATGATGGTAATCGTGGTGGAAAAGTACGCATTAGAGCAAAAATGTCCCAGTACGATAAAAACACTCTTGTGATTACTGAAATTCCCTTTGGCACGACAACTACGAGTCTTATAGACTCTATTTTAAAGGCTAATGAAAAAGGGAAGATCAGAATCAAGAAAATAGAAGACAATACGGCAGCAGAGGTCGAAATACTCGTTCATTTACCTTCCGGTATATCGCCAGATAAGACCATTGATGCATTGTACGCTTTTACTAATTGTGAAAGCTCAATTTCACCTTTAGGGTGTGTGATAGAAGATAATAAGCCCTTGTTTATTGGTGTAACTGAAATGTTAAGGCGGTCTACAGACAATACCGTTCAGTTACTTAAGAGTGAACTTGAAATCAAACTTGGAGAGCTTCAAGAGCAATGGCATTATGCATCTTTAGAACGCATATTTATTGAAAACCGAATCTATCGCGACATTGAGGAAGAAGAAACTTGGGAAGGGGTTATCTCGGCAATTGATACAGGGTTGAAACCGCACATAAAGCATCTTAAACGTGGAGTGACCGAAGAGGATATTACCCGTTTAACAGAAATCCGAATTAAACGTATTTCAAAATTCGATATTGATAAAGCACAGCAGAAAATCGAGTCATTGGAAGACCAAATAGCTGAAGTCAAACATCATCTGGATAACTTAATAGATTATGCGATAGCATATTTCACAAGACTTAAAAAAGAATATGGCGCTGGAAGAGAACGTAAAACGGAAATTAAGATTTTCGATGACATCGTAGCAACAAAAGTGGTCATCAGAAACACTAAGCTTTATGTTAATAGGGAAGAAGGCTTTATAGGTACCTCATTGCGTCGTGATGAATATGTATGCGATTGCAGTGATATTGACGATATCATAGTTTTCACCAAGGAAGGTAAAATGATGATCACAAAAGTAGATTCAAAAACTTTTGTGGGTAAGGATATCATTCACGTAGATGTGTTCAAGAAAAAAGACAAGCGAACTATTTACAACATGATCTATCGAGATGGAAGTCGAGGACCATCATATGTAAAACGTTATGCAGTGACTGGGGTCACAAGAGACAAGGAATATGATTTAACAAATGGTAATAAAGGATCCAAAATATATCATTTCTCAGCTAATCCGAATGGAGAGGCGGAAATAGTAACCATTTTGTTGCGACACGTTGGAAGCATCAAGAAATTGAAATGGGACCTTGATTTTGCCGATTTGGCAATCAAAGGAAGAGGGACAAAAGGAAATTTAGTTACCAAGCTCTCGATTAAAAGGATAGAATTAAAGGAAAAGGGAGTTTCTACACTAAAACCCAGAAAGATATGGTTTGATGATACTGTTGAACGCCTAAACGTGGATGGTCGAGGAGAATTAATTGGAGAGTTTAGGGGAGAGGATAAGCTTTTGATTGTCACACAAAGTGGCATTGTAAAAACCATAACTCCTGAGATTACGGCACGATTTGATAGTGATATGATCGTATTAGAGAAATGGCTTCCTAAGAAGCCGATTTCAGTGATTTATTTTGATGGTGAAAAGGAGCGTTATTATGTAAAGAGATTCTTGGTGGAGAATGAAGGTCGTGAAGAAAGTTTTATTACCTCACATCCTAATTCTCAATTAGAGATCGTTTCAACAGATTGGAAGCCTATGGCCGATATAGAATTGAAAAAAGAAAGAGGCAAAGACAGAAAGGCAAACTTGGAAATCAATCTTGAAGAATTTATTGCCATTAAAGGGATTTCTGCTCATGGGAATCAGTTAACGAAGGAAAAGATCAATCAAATTAGTTTACTGGATCCTTTACCTTTTAAGGCCGCAGAAGAAGTGCCAGCAGAAGAATTAGAAGTTGTAGATGAGGAAACTTTGTCATCAAGTCAAAAGGATGAAGAAAATCCTATTAAACCAAGAGCTGAAAACACAATAACTAAAGAGGACGATTCAGAAGAAGAGCCACCTCTTGATGAAGACGGACAAGCTAAATTATTCTAAATGAGCATATTAAAAGAATTTAAGGAGTTTGCTGTAAAAGGCAATATGATGGATATGGCTGTTGGTATTATTATTGGAGCCTCATTCAATAAGGTGATTGATGTATTGGTTAAGAAAGTCTTGATGCCGCCATTATCCTTGTTATCCAATGGTATTGACTTTGAGGATAAACGTTTTATAATGCGTGAAGCAATAATAGATGCTTCAGGAGTTATAACCCAAACTGAAGCTGCAGTCGGTTATGGCGCATTAATTGAAGCCTTGATGGATTTTTTAATTATTGGATTTACTGTTTTTGTGGTCGTAAAAGCAATGAATCGTTTGCGTAATAAGGCTCAAGACACAACAGATAAAACTGTTGTAACGCCAAAAGATATTCAGTTACTCACTCAACTCAATACGTTAATGGAGGAACAAAACAGGTTATTAAAAAATAATCTAAGAGAAGAATGATTTATAAATAAGACGTTTATAGTTTAATAGGGTCTTTGTCTAAATTAAGATCATCAAGCATGTCTTGAGTGAATTTATAATGACCTCTTCGTGTAATGATCTTGAAGCGATCGTCTTTCATTCTGGTCAAAACATCCAAAAAGCGCCATTTTGATTTTAGCAAGGTTGGTTCTTCGCTTTTAAGACCAATTTCAAAATAATGTTTCCTACCTGCTTTTTCCGCAACTATATCAGGAGTTATGCTTATATCGCTCCCCATTTTAAGGTAAGATTTTGGCTTTACATATCCTTCCATATCTGCTTGGATATTTTCAAAACCTAGGTTTTCTAAATAGTTTAAGGATTCTTTTAGAAATGATTGGTTTACTTCTTTGTCTTGTGCTATCATAATGATAAAGGTACGACATATTAAATGGACGTTCCGTTAAGTGCTCGTTAAACTAGTTAATAGCTCTTTATTTTAAAATCATTCAGCGCTATTTACGTAAATAAGGACTTGATATAAGAGCTAAATAATTTAGTGTTGAAACTTTATTGTTTGAGACAAAGGGTGTTATTTACTTGAATAATTGATTTGTGCCATCAAAGCCTCACCAATTTTTTCGACAACCCCAACCACAAGGGCATTTCCCATGAAAAAAGCTCTTTTAGTATCAGAAATGCTATCTAATTTTGTATGGTTATCAGGGAACATATTAAGTCGTTCTAATTCAATAGGGGTGAGTCTTCTTAATCCTCTATCTGAATTGATGACGTGCTTGAACCTTGATGGGGATTTACCACCTTCACCAGTTATGATGGTTCTCGAAGCTTTATCCAGAGCATCAGGAAATCTCATGCTTCCTTCACTATAGTTATATTGAAATCCTCCTTTCGTTCTACGCACTTCCTTTTTTGCTCCTTTAAGGTAAGACCATTTCACAATGTCTTCTTGTTCAATGAAAAATTCATCTGTAACCTCTCCGTTTTTTAGAACATCCCCCAACAAAACCCTATTGCCATTATAATTTGGAGATGTCTTGGCAGTGATGACTTTTCCATTATACATCAAACCCGTATTTTGGAAAGGAGATAGTTTTTGCGATTTATTGAAGTCATTGCTTATTTCAACCAAACTGCCTTCTAAATTGAATTCTGTTTCATTAGTTATTTCTAGCAATGGAAAAGCATTTGCAATAGTGCCTTTTTCATGAAGCCATTCTATTTTACTCGCCTTAGCTAGTCGTTTATAAACATGTGAGGATTTATGATAGGCTAAAAAGAATACTCTCCTTCTACGTTGTGGCATCCCGTATTCTGCAGCGTTGATAACGCGCCATTCAACCGCATAGCCCAACTTACTTAAACTTTTGAGCATTACGGCAAAGTCCCTTCCTCGTTGATTTGCAGGTGATTTAAGCAATCTGTCCACATTCTCAAGAAAAAGGTATTTAGGTTTATTCTTTTTCTCTACTAAAATTCTATGGATGGACCACCAGAGCACTCCTTTTTTTCCGATAAGCCCTTTAGAATTATGCAAGGAAGTTGCCACTGAATAATCTTGACAAGGAAAGCCTCCAACTAATACGTCGTGATCAGGAATTTCTGTAGTTGGTATCGTTTCAATATCGTGATTGGAATGATTTTCATGCCCAAAACGAGCTTCGTAAATCATAGAGGCATGTTGGATTTTTGTAGAAGGCTCCCACTGATTACTCCATATAATTTTAAAATTGTTTTTTTCTAGCCCAAGGCGAAAACCTCCGACACCAGCAAACAACTCTACTACCTTGATCTTTTGATTCATTCTATCTAGAACTTGTTCTGAAGAAAAACAGAATTTTAAAAGTACTTAAACAGAGGTTTATTCGCTAAGGATATTATCTATTTTATCCACTATCTTTTCAACATCTGTTTTTAGTTCACACTCCCAAATAGTCATGACTTTCCAACCTAAATTTTTAAGTTCAACAGACTTTAATACATCCCTTTTTTTATTCTTATTGAATTTTATTTTCCAAAATTCAGAGTTATGCTTTGGAGTTGAAGGATTACATTTTGGACAACGATGCCAAAAACACCCATTGACGAATATGGCTAATTTTTTGCGAACAAATGCAATATCTGGCTTTCCTGGAACTTTCTTCCAATGCAATCGATATCCTTTTATACCATGATTCCATAGATATTTTCGGAGTAAAAGTTCTGGATTGGTGTTTTTACTTTTAATAGAGCTCATGATTCTAGAGCGAGTCTCATTAAGAGGCGTTGGAGACCTTTTATCTGTGCTATATGGTCTAGGTTTAGTCAATGTTGTGAATTTGAAAAATCAATCAACAAGTTCCCCTTTAACATTTTCCTTCCTGAATTTCAATACCAAGTACATAAATATAAGGGATAATGAAATAGCCAGGTATAAATAATTCTTAGGTAAAAAACCTACATCAGATCCAAAAAGGTGAAAGTGCGATAAATAAGCACCTTCAACAAGCATGGCAAATCCAACAAGTATCAAAAAGCCAAGCCCAAGAATATTGATCGATGGATGCTTTTTGAATACGCGTCTTAAGGAATCCTTGAAAAGTAGAAGTAAAATTAATGAGAAGGTCATAGCGATAGCAATTAATACAAGCACCCTTGCGATGTTACCATCCAATCTATTAGTGAGGCCTATAGCCAATAGTACTGCGTCAAAGGAGAATACGACGTTTATTAATGTTGTTTGCCAGATAGATTTACCAAAAGAACTGCTTTGTCCTGCTTTTAATTTGCGAATATCATAACCACGATCTTCAACTTCTTCATGTATTTCTGTAGTGCCTTTGTATAATAGGAATAGGCCGCCAACAATCAATAGTAATGCTTCGCCAGTTATTTCTGCCCTGAACCATGAAAGGTTTATATCCCAGAAAGGTGCAGTAAGTGAAAGCGCCAAATACACTATGATTAGTGGCAGAAATCTTAATAAAAAAGCCATTAATATACTTAAATTAACGGCCTTGGTATTTGTCTTTTTATCAAGTTTTTCAGTGGCAATATCAATGAATCTAATGTTGTCCATACCAATCATGATACACACTATTGTAAGTACGATCAAAGCTATGACTGCTGGTCCTGAAGTTAAAAAATCTATCATAATTTGTTGGCTTTAATAGCAACACCTTTTTGTTTGTTGGTTTCTCCAACATACGAGTATTCGAATGCATAAGAGGTCTCAGTCGTAGTCAATATTTTTAGATGAATATCTTTTCTATCAACCATACGTTTAGGATTAATGGTATGAAAAACAACTTCACAATCGTTGATCCACCGAACAGTGGAAGAATCAATTTTACCTTCAAAAATTTCAATTTGTAGAGAGTCGGTCCTAGTAAAGTTTGATATATAGGATTTATTTCCGATAATGATTTCACTTCTGAAAGCTCCAGATTTAAAATCGGTACAATTTCTTTCAATACTGTAACATCCTGAAAATAGGATTGTTGACATCAATAAAAGGTAATATTTCATTCATTGGCTTTAATTGTACAAAGTACAGAAAAAAATTAATTTACAAAGTTTTTAAACGTACCGTCTTTATAAAAGATTACAATTCGTTCAATCTCATTACTTGTCCTGATGTTTGAGGGTGAATCAACCGAATCCACTAAAGAAGAAATACTTCCGTTACTTGTTTTTTCTGAAACAGAAGGGTAGGACCCTTCTCCATTCAATAACCAATATAATTCGACCTCAGGACACTCCTTGATTATCTTGAGTATAAAATCCAGACTTGGTTTATTTCGACCAGAAAGGATATGCGATATACTGGATCTTTGAACACCTATGCGATCTGCAAATGATGAAGCCGTGAGATTATTGAAATCAATAATTTTTTGAAGCTTTTCACCGAATTCTTCCTTGTTTATCATTGTAAACATTTATCTGGTCATATAACGTAACAAATGTAATTTAATTACTC